>CALXKT010000047.1 GCA_944388985.1 uncultured Clostridia bacterium
ATCTTCTATTGTTACTCCTTTTTTCATATGTTCGGTATTAATACGCATTTGCAATACTTTAGTAAGCATTTCTAATTGAATTCTATCATTAATTCCAAGGATTTCAGTATTGTCCTCTACAATAACAGCTCCTGTTTTTAATCCTTTTTCATTCATAATTTGAATAACATCTGTTAAATAATATTCTCCTTGTGCATTTTCTGGCTTAATTTTATCTAAAGCAGATAGTAATTCTTCAATATCAAAGCAATAAATACCAGCATTAATTTCTTGTATTTCTTTTTGGCTTGGTGTTGTGTCTTTTTCCTCTACAATTGCCTCTATGTTGCCTCCCTCATCTCTTACAATTCTTCCATACCCAGTTGGGTTATCGTAAATTGCAGTTAATAAAGTAGCATATTCCTTATTTTCAATACTTTTTTCAATTAATTTATTCAAAGTTTCTGGTCTAATTAAAGGTACATCTCCATTTAGAACCAATACCTTTCCCTTTTTTCCTTTTAAATATTCTTTTGCTTGCATTACTGCATGGCCTGTTCCCAGCATTTCTTCTTGATAAGCATAGTTTACGCTGTTCCCTAAAACTGCCATTACTTCTTCTTTCATATATCCCACAACAGCAACAATGTCTTTCACACCCGCTTTTTCTGCATTTTCTACTGCTCTTTTTACAATTTCCTTTCCATATATTTTTTGCACTAATTTCGATTTCTTCGATTTCATTCTTGTTCCTTTTCCTGCGGCCATTACAATTGCCATAATGTTATTGTCCATTTTTTATCACTTCTCCTTTTCAAGATACTTACTGTATCTTATGAAATATTTTTGTAAACGCCCCTATTTTATCACATTAAAAATTTTTTTGCAAATTTCGTTTTTATTTAGTCATAACTTCGCATTTACTTAATATACATTAAATAAAGTTTAGTACAAACATTTTTTAAGGGGGTTATTTAATTCATGGAAGAAAATTTGAAATTATATCAAGATATAGCAAATCGAACACAAGGGGATATTTATGTTGGTGTTGTTGGCCCTGTAAGAACAGGAAAATCCACTTTTATTAAAAGGTTTATGGATTTACTTGTTATCCCTAATATTGAAAATGAATACAAAAAAGAACGTGCCAGAGATGAGCTTCCACAAAGTGCGGGTGGCAGAACGATTATGACCACAGAACCAAAATTCATTCCAAATGAAGCTGTGGAAATTACCATTGGGAACAATTTAAAACTTAAAACGCGTTTTGTAGATTGCGTTGGTTACTTGGTAAATAATGCGATTGGCTATTTAGAGGATGACATGCCTAGAATGGTGAAAACACCTTGGTTTGAAGAAGAGATTCCTTTTGAACAAGCCGCTGAGATTGGAACGAAAAAAGTTATTCAAGAGCATTCCACAATTGGTATTTTGGTAACAACTGATGGTAGCATAACCGATATTCCAAGAGAAGATTATGTGTCTGCAGAAGAAAGAGTTGTCAAAGAATTAAAAGATTTGAACAAACCATTTGTTATTGTTTTAAATTCCGATGATCCGTTTTCCGATTACACCAAAAATTTAGCAGAGGAACTAGAACGCAAATACCAAACTGCAGTAATTCCAACCGATTGCTCTAGGTTAGATATGGAAGATATTAACGACATTTTTGGAAAAATACTTTACGAATTTCCTATTGAAAAAATGAATATCAACTTTCCAAAATGGGTAGATGGTTTGCCAGATTCTCATTGGTTAAAGGAAGAATTGTATGCCGAATTAAAAGAAGCTTTTGGAAATATCCGCATGTTGAAGCAAGTGGATAGCGGTATTGCTAAATTACAAAACACGCAAATCATTCAAAAAACTGTAATAGAAGATATTATGCTTGGCGAAGGCACTGTAAACATTAACATTATGCTATATGAAGAGCTATTTTATAAAGTGCTAACCGAAATTTCTGGAATTACCATCAATAACGAGGGAGACCTTTTCTCTAGCATTACGACACTTGCCCAAACGAAAAAGGAATACGATAAAATTGCAACTGCTTTAGAAGAAGTAAAAGCAACCGGATATGGAATTGTAACACCATCGATTGATGAGCTTATTTTAGAAGAACCAGAAATCATAAAACAAGGAAGTCGCTTCGGAGTAAAACTTCGTGCACGTGCTCCATCCATCCATTTAATTAAAGCAGAAATTGAAACAGAAGTATCTCCAATCGTCGGAAGTGAAAAGCAATCCGAAGAATTAGTAAATTACTTACTTTCCAACTTTGAAGATGACCCAACAAAAATTTGGGAATCCAACATTTTTGGAAGAAGCTTACACGAATTGGTAAACGAGGGCTTACAAACAAAACTTGCTAAAATGCCAGTAGATGCCCAAGCGAAACTCCAAGAAACCTTAGAACGAATTGTCAACGAGGGCAGTGGCGGATTAATCTGCATCATTTTATAAGCCTTGAACAAAAGGGACACTCCTAAACGTTCACGAACTTGAACAAAAAGGAGTGTCCCTTTTGTTCAAGCTCTTAATTTTTCTTAGTCTACTACCTGGTACGAGAAAGTATAGACACCTTCTACTCCCCAAAGGGCGCCTTGCGCCACGCTGGTTGTTTCTAGTCTTAGTTCAATGGAATTTTCTTTTAGGGTAATCGTTCCATTTCCGCTGGTTCCCCAGTTGTCGGTATAGGTAAAGGTTCCTACATTTTCGTTTATTTCTATCATAACATCATCTAGTCTTGCTTCCCTTTGTGTAGGAGCTGGGCTAGTTACTTCAAAGTCAAACTTTAGGCTATTTTGGTAAGTATCGTCCACATCTAATTCCACAATGTTATTGTTTGTCATAGATTCTAATTGTGTTTGAAATTCCTCTTCTGTTATTAGCCTCTCCTCTCTTCTGTCCATTAAATTTTCCACTCTTTCTCCATTTTGATATGCCTCTTGGCTAATATACCATTGTCCACGATAGCTACGGTAATTGTCTGTTGTTGTAGGGTTAACCATATTGGTTTGTATTTCATTCGAAATAGCATTTCCCTCCTGTAAAGTATTCGTAACCATATTTTGCTCTTCGCCAGTACCAATGCTGTTCTGCTTTGCCTCTTCCCCTGGATTTATTTCATTTAAAGAACGATTTGCGTCCCATATAGCAAATCCAAAGATGGCAATAATTACTAAGATAATAACGATAAAAAATATCACATTACTTTTCTTCATCTATATCCTCCCTTTCTTTCTTTTTAGTATATCATAAAAAAATTTTTTTTCATACAAATTTTTAACTTTTTTACATATTTTCTTTTATTTAGGAAAATATATACTAAGAATACGATTTTTTTAAAGAAAGGATAGGATAATGAAGATAACCGATACCTTAAAAAAGATTTTCTTGCCAACCGAAGAACCAGAGCATCATTTTACAATGCCAAGTAGCAATGAAGCTGTTTCTGTTAATGTAGATTCTTCCATTGCCGAACATATTGATGATGTAAAAGATATTTTTCCTAGCCTAGAAGTAAATAAAGAATACATTAAAGTGAAATATAATCTTTTAATTAATAGCGATATTATGCTTCGCGAATTTACACTAACTGCCAGAAACAAACAATACAAAGCCTTTTTGCTGTTTGTCGATGGTATGGTTAGCATTGATTTAGTTAATAATTATGTATTAAAACCCTTGATGCTAAAAAACACGGCTAACTCTTTTGATGGGAATCAAAATCAAGTTGTTTCTGAGGCTGTAACCAATAATATTACGGTTCGAAAAGTAAAAAAATTTGACTTGAAAGACTACATTTTTAGTTGCTTGCTTCCTCAGAATAATTTGAAAGTACAAACCAAATTTAAAGATATTTTTGCAAGTGTTAATGCCGGTGCTTGTGCTCTTTTTGTGGATACTTTAAATTATGCTTTTGACATTGATGTCAAAGGGTTTCAGTTTAGAAGTGTTTCAAAACCAGAAAATGAAGTAATAATACGTGGTCCACAAGAGGCTTTTGTGGAAAACATTCGTGTTAATACTACGCTAATCCGTAGGATTATCAATAATGAAAATTTGATTGTCGAAAACTTAAAAATTGGGAAAGTTAGCAAAACCACCTGTGCCCTTTGCTATATGAAAAATATTGCCAATGATGACTTAGTAGCCGAAGCTAGGTATCGTTTAAATAATATTAATATTGATTATCTGGTGTCATCTGGCCAGTTGGAACAATTATTTGAAGATAATAGCAAATATAGTCTTCCTCAAGTAATTGCCACGGAAAGGCCAGATAAAACTGCAACATATCTTTTAGAGGGAAGAATTGTGGTTCTGGTAAATGGCAGTCCCTACTCGCTTATTGTCCCCGCTACTTTTATTGATTTTTTGGAATCTTCTGAAGACCACAACATTAAATTTCAATTTGCCAATTTATTAAAAATAATCCGAATTGCCTCTTTTCTAATTACTTTACTTTTACCCGGTGTTTATGTTGCCATTACTAGTTTCCATCAAGAATTCATTCCGACAGAGTTATTGTTTGCCATTGTGGCTTCTCGTGCTTCGGTTCCTTTTTCTATCATTTTTGAAATTATTATTATGGAGCTTTCCTTTGAATTAATACGAGAAGCTGGCTTAAGAGTTCCTACTCCTGTCCGGCCCTACCATTGGTATTATAGGCGCTTTAATTATCGGACAAGCTGCGGTAGATGCTGGTATTGTTAGCCCTATTCTTATCATTATTGTAGCAATTACTGGTATTACTTCCTTTGCCATCCCAGATTACTACCTTGCTTTCCACTGCCGAGTAAGCCGATTTGTTTATATTATTTTAGGGTATTTTGCCGGTCTTTTAGGTATTGCTGTTGGTGCTTTTGTGCATCTACTCATTGCTACAAAAATTCAATCTTTTGGTATTTCCTATTTAGACCCTTATATTCCTTCTAAAGGACACATTATCAATGGCATCTTTAATTCTCCTGCATGGAAAAGAGAAAAAAGAGCTGATTATTTAGATACCAAAAGAGAAGAAAAACAAGACCATATTAGTATGAAATGGAAGTATCCAGATGCTTAATATTTAAACTTTGAAAAAGGAGGGTAAAACAAATGAACTATACCAAACTTGGTAACTTTGGAGCAATTTGTTTAATCGTAGTACTTTTTGTAAATCATATTGTATTAAATTTACCTCAAATGATTTTAGACAATGCTCGGCACTGCCTCTATATTAAATTGTCTTTACATTTTAGCCTTAGTTCTTATCTTTACCATTTTAATTATCAAACTTTTTAAAAACTTTCTAGGACTTGACATTATTGATATTTCAGAATATTTAGGTGGAAAATTTTTAAAAATATTAATTGGTATTTTATGTATTGGTTATTTAATTATGGAAGCTGCTTTCCTTACCAGAATGTTTTCGAAAAATCTTTTACTTGTATATTTTGATAATTATCCAATTGCTTTTATTATTTTGCTTTTTTTATTTGTTGCGGTGGTTGCAAATTTATTTGACAAAAAATCCATTATTAAATCCAATACAATAATTGTACCTATTACTTTAATTAGTATTTTGTTTACGGTTATCTTTGTTGTGGATTTATTCCGTATAGAAAGACCCCTTCCTATTTTTGGAAATGGAGCAGACAAAATTTTCTTAATAGGTGCTAGCAATATTTTTGCTTTCAATGGTTTATTTTTCCTATTTTTTCTCTCACCAATGTTAGAGAAAAAGGAAAATATCTCTAAAATTGCCTTTGCTTCTGTGTTAATCTGCGGGCTTTTCTTACTTTTTGCGATTGCCATTTTAGTATACTCTTTTTCGGACATTTACTCCATTAGTAGAATCTCACCTATCTATTTCATAATTGTTAATAGCAATCTTAGCGCTTTTCTGGAAAGGCCGGAAATTTTATTCATCTTTATTTGGGCACTTGCTTTGATGTCCTTTATTAGTGTTGCTGTTATGTTTTGTCTAGAAATATGGAAAAAGTTAAGTCATAGCAAAGAAGCTAAGTCTCTAGCTGGTGCCGTTTGTGCTATTATTTTCGTGGTTTCTATGTTAATAGATAATGTCTTTACATTAGAAGCCATTGCAAATGCCTTTTATAAATATGGTACACTGGTGCTTGTGTTTGGAATTTTTACACTGCTTTTAATTGGAGCAAATGTAAAAAAGAAGTTAGGAGGTAAAATAGATGAATGATAAATTGCGAAAAATATTTGTTATTGTTCTCTTAACATTAATGCTAATAATTTCCACTACCAACTATTATGGCATAAAAGGGATTGACAATCTTGCCTATGTTGTAGCACTTGGTTTAGATGTTGGAGAAAATGAAGCTCTTAAACTAAGTTTACAAATTTCTATTCCTAATAGTGGCGAAGCTGGTTCTAGTAGCTCTTCTCAATCTTCTTCTGTAGTAATTGATTCTATTGAATGTCCTTCCATTAGCAGTGGCATTAGCCTTTTTAACAGTTATTTAGGAAAAGAAGTAAATTTATCCCACTGTAAAGTTTTAGTTATCTCTGAAAAGCTAGCAAGTCAAGGTGTTAGTGAGTTTATATATACTCTTACAAATGACATGCATTTTAGAACTGATTCAAACATTATCATTAGTAAATGTGAGGCAAAAGCTTATTTAGAATATTCTGCCCCGTTGTTAGATAAAGTGTCTGCAAGGTATTATGAAATTGCGCCAAATTCTAGTGAGTACACCGGTTATACAGAAAGTGTTACTTGTAATAAATTCTTTTCCGCTATCACGGACTCATTTTCACAACCCACCGCTATTTTAGGCTCTGTTAATTTTGGAAACACGCAATCACTAGTTTCTGACGCTTCCAGCGATAGCTCTTATTACACTGCTGGGCAAACGCCTTTTTCTGGAGAGCCTAGTGTTGAGAATATGGGACTTGCTGTATTTGATGGAGATACTTTAATTGGCGAATTAAATGGATTTGAATCCATTTGTCACTTGATTGTTTCTAACAATTTAAAAAATGCACAAATTCGAATTCCTAGTCCAATTGAGGAATTAGATTACATTGATTTATATATTGAATTAGAAAAAGATACAAAAAATACAGTTTATTTAGTAAATGGTTCTCCTTATATTATTACCAATCCTAAAATTACTGCCAAAATGCAATCTATGAATGGCAATATTAATTTAAAAGATGATGCAATTATTGCACAAATTGAACAATCTACCAAAGAGTTTTTAGAAAAGCATATTACCGATTATTTATATAAAACAGCAAAAGATTTAGGAGCAGACGTTGATAGCTTTGGGCTATATGGGTTAAAATATTTTTCTACTACCGCAGAATGGGAAGAGTATAATTGGCTACATCATTACAAAGACGCGTTCTTCGAAGTAAATTTAGATGTCAATTTACGTTCTAGCTATTTGTTGGTAGATACGGCTGAAGAAAGAAATGAGGTGTTACAATGAATTTTATTATTTTAGTAGCTTCTCTGTATGTGTTTTTGGAGACCGCTATTACAGGATATGTAGAATATAGCCAAAACAAAAACAAAGTAGCAGGAATTATTTTGTATGTGGTTGCTGTGTTTTGCTTGGTGGTACCGAGTTTGGTGATTTAAAAATCCTAATCCTCCCTTATTACGTCTTCTTGCTCATCTTCTTTCTCCACTTTTTCAAAATCAATCTGTCTTGAAAGCTTGTCCGCTCGGATAACTCGAACACGAATGGCATCTCCAATGTGATACATTGTTTTGGTTTTTTCGCCAAGCAATGTTTTTCGGTCTTCATCATAAATAAAGTACTCGTCTCCTAGTTTATCAAAGCGAATCATACCCTCTACCGTATTTTCTAGCTCAACAAATACACCAAAAGATTGGATACTAGAAATAATGCCATCATATTCTTCTCCAATATGATTTTCCATGTATTCTGCCATTTTGATGTCTACACTTTCACGTTCCACTTTTTGCGCTATTTTTTCTCTTTCCGAAGATGTTTCTGCATATCTCGTTGCCTGTGATTGATAAATTGCTATTTCTTCTTCGGATAGATTATACCCTTGTTTTAGGTATTTTGATATAATTCTGTGAATAAACAAATCTGGATATCTTCGAATAGGTGATGTAAAGTGGCAGTAATATTTGCTAGCAATTCCAAAATGTCCTTTGTTTTCACTTTCGTATCTAGCCACTTTTAGTGTTCTTAGCACTAAATTGGAAATTACCATTTCTTCTGGTTTTCCTTTTATTTTTTCTAATACATCTGCAAAAGCTGTTGAATGCACTTCTTCTTTATTACATTTTACACGGTAGCCTAGGTTAAACAAAAATTTATTTAGCTCAGTTACTTTTTCCATATCTGGTGCTTCATGCACTCTGTAGATAAAAGGTGCTTCTAACCAATAAAATTTTTCTGCTACTGTTTCGTTAGCGGTTAGCATAAATTGCTCAATAATCTCATTTGCAAAATATAGCTCATATTTTTTCACATCTATTGCAAATCCTTGCTCATCTAAAACAATTTTAGTTTCCGGTATATCTAAATCCAAACTTCCCTCTTTTTTTCTTCTTGCTTTCAATATGCGAGCTAATTCTGCCATTGTTTTAAAATGCGCAATATACTTTTCATAACGCTTTGTTACTTTTTTATCGGAATCATCTAAAATTTTCTGTACATCTGTATAACTCATTCTTTCTGTAACCCTTATCACACTTTTAAAAATATCAGATGATACGACTTGTCCTTTTTCGTTAATTTCCATGATACACGAAATAGCGAAACGGTCTTTTCCTGCATTCAAACTACAAATCCCATTGGAAAGTTCTACAGGAAGCATTGGAATAACTCTATCTAGCATGTACACACTGGTACCTCGCAAAATTGCCTCTTTATCTAAGAAAGAGCCCTCTTTCACATAATGGCTAACATCCGCAATGTGCACCCCCAAAAAATAATTTCCATTTTCCAATTTTTTCACATTTACTGCATCATCTAGGTCTTTGGCATCTTCGCCATCAATCGTAAAAATTTCTTCTGCGCGCAAATCTTTTCTGCTAGTAATCTCTTTTTCGTTTATCATTTGGCTAATTTTCCTAGCTTCTTTTATCACTGGCTCTGAAAATTCATAAGGCAAATTATATTCTTTTATAAGAGAAAGCATGTCCACACCCGCTTGGTCAATATAGCCAATGATTTCCACAATCTTTCC
>CALXKT010000048.1 GCA_944388985.1 uncultured Clostridia bacterium
TTGGCATGGTGCTAAAAAAGATTCATGGTTTAGTCATTTAGCAGTAGAAGTGCCAGGAGAAGATACTTCTAATGAATGGTGTGAACCAGTAGCGGATGAAGAATATGGAAAGTTATAATTAAATATTGATATATTAAAAAGAGGTTATTATGAATAATTATTATGAATTAGTGAAAAGTGATAGTGATATTATAAAGATTTATAAAAAAATAAATGAATATGAAAATAAAGAAAAACAAAGAGCATACCATGATTATAATCATGTCATTAATGTTTCTGAAATGGTTAGAGAATTACTAGAATCATTGAACTACGATAAAGATTTTATTGATGAAGCACAAGTGGCAGCTGTATTACATGATACAGGATGCACTGAAGGCAAAGAAAACCATGAAATTAGAAGTTATGAATTTGCAAAACTTTATCTTGAGAAAAACAATATTCAATTAAAAAATAGAGATATGGTCTTAGAAGCTATAAAAAATCATAGAAATGGATTTGATACGGACAATATAATTACTCTTACACTTATATTAGCTGATAAATTAGATATAAAGAAAACAAGGGTTACAAGAGAAGGGTGCAACGTTATAGGAAATAGACAGTATCAATATATAAATGATATCAATTTGAAGATTGATAAAAATAATTTAAAGGTATACTTCGACTGTGATGAGCAAATAAATTTGAAAGAAGTAGAAGAATATTATTTTACATCTAAAGTATTTAAAGCAATTAGGAGCTTTTCAGATAAAATGGAACTAAGGCCAGATGTATTTATCAACAATAAAAAATGGATGGCATTTTATGAAATCTAAAATATATCAAGAAAGAATACAAGAAGTAAATAGTGATATTTTTGGATATGCTTTAGGAGGAAAAGAACATACCTGTTGATTATCTGTCGGGGACATCTTCTGGAAGTATCGTAACAACATTATATGGTGCAGGTTATTCTTGTGATGAAATTTTAAATATATTTCATGAATATTCTAAAAAAATAAAATATATTGATTTTAAGAATATTTTTAATATTGCGAAAAAGTTTAAAAAATTTTAAAATTTTTTAAACTTTTTTTTGGGCAGATGTATCTAATAGAGTATAAAGGGAAAAATACAAAAAAGAACATAGAAAGGAATGTTACTAAAATGAAAAAAAATCGTAGAAAAATAAAATTTTTTTCCTCCGTTGTACCACTCATACTATTTATTATTATTGGTAGCGTTGTAGGAAGTAAGATAGTACAGAATCATAATGAAGATGCTCCAAATGCAAATCAAAACCAAGAAATTCAAACCAATGTTATAGGAGAAAATAGCATTCCAAAATCGGAAAATACAGTAGCTGATGGAGAACAAGAAAATTCTATCAAGGAAGAAAGCAATAAGGAAACAGAACAAATAGAAAATTCTGATGAAAAAGAAGAAAATGCAGAAACAGACAATAGTACCAACAACAATTCGAAAGTAACTTTTGATTCTTCGGTTGCTTTTATTGGAGATTCCAGAACACAAGGTTTTATTATGTATAATGGATTAAGCAAAGTACAAGATTATTCTTACATTGGTTTAATGGTAGATACTGCAGTTAGTAAAAAAATTGTAAAAACAAGTAATGGAGAGAAAATAACGTTACTTCAAGATATGAAAAATAAAGATATAAAATCGGTATATATTATGCTAGGAGTGAATGAATTAGGGTGGTCTTATCCACAAGTATTTAAATTAAAATATGGAGAATTAGTGGATGAAATAAAAAAAGTAAAGCCAAACTGTCATATTTATTTGCAATCTATTTTACCAGTAACAAAAAGTAAAGATCAATCCGACAAAATCTTTAATAATACAAATATTGCTAAATTTAATCAGCTAGTGCAAGAAGTGGCAAAAGAAAAGAATATTACTTATCTAGATGTGCAATCAGCATTAAAAGATGAAAATGGTTATTTACCAGAAGAAGCTAGCACAGATGGGATTCATATTAACAAAAAATATTGTGAAAAATGGTTGGAATATTTAAAAAATAATTCTTAAAGGATTGCTATATTTTTAGATTTTGGGTAAAATAATATCAGAAAATCAAAATTAATGAAAAGGGAGAATAATATGAATAAAAAAGTAATAGGAATTGTAATTAGTATTGTTGTTATTATTGCAATAATTGGTATTGTTATTTATTTTAATACTAGAGAAAACGAAAAGATAGAAATAAATATAGAGGAGTTGGCTACCAAAATTGTAGAAAGTGATGCTTTTGAAGATGATTTGGAGGAAGTTTCAGATGAAGTGACAATGGAGGCTTATGGCTTTTCAACTGAAGAAATACAGGAAATTGTTTCTTATCAAGGAAGCGGAGCAACAAGCGAGGAACTTGTGATTTTGCAGGTAAAAGAAAAAAATAACTTAAATAGTGTTAAAGAAAAAATAAATACAAGGTTAGAGGAAAGAAAAGAGGCATTTGAAAGTTATTTACCAGAAGAAGTGTTTAAAATAGAAAATCGCGTATTAGAAGTACGAGGCAATTATGTGATATTGGGAATAACCAAAGATGCAAATAGAGTCGTAGAAGTGGTAGAAGAATATAGCAAAGATAGGGGCTAAAGCAATGGCACAAGCAGCAAAAGATACATTAATCGCATATATCCAAGAGAATCAAGAAAGACTATATAAAATGGCATATATGTATACTAGAAACCAAGAGCTAGCGCTAGATGTAGTGCAAGAAGCAATAACAAAATCCTTAGAAAATATTGCGAAATTAAGACAAGAGGAATTTGTAAAAACATGGTTTTATCGTATTTTAATAAACGAATCACTAAAAGTAGTAAGAAAAAATAAAAAAATAATAGAATGTGAATTGCAAGAAGACGCAAAATACTTACAGAGTCATGAAGAAACACTAGTAGAAAATTTGGATATTTATCAAAGCCTTCAAAAACTAGAGATAAAGACAAGGACGGTTATTTTATTGCGTTTTTTCGAAAACTTAAAAATAGAGGAAATAGCAAAGATTACACATACCAATACAAATACCGTCAAATCAAGATTATACAAAGGATTAAGAGAAATGAGAAAGGATATGGAAAAGCATTATTCAGAAAAAATAGAGTAATGCCAGAGAGGAGAAAAAATAAATGAGTATACTGAAAAAGTGTAAAAAAGTATATGACTCCATCGAAACGCCAAAAGAGTTGGAGTATGCTGTAAATCATGCAATACACCAAAGCAAGCCAAAGCAAAAACAAAAAAGAACGATATGGCTTAAAGGAGCAACTGCTACTTTAGCAATGACATTTTCGCTCTTTGTAATACTTTTAAATACGAATGCTAGTTTTGCAAAAGCAATGGAGGAGGTTCCTGTCTTAGGAAACCTAGCAGAGGTTTTTACCATTCGAGAATATGAAGAAGAAAACGAAACCGATTTGATAAAAGCTAAAATTCCAGCTATTAAGAATACGGGAAATGAGGAATTGGAAGATAGGATTAATTATGAGATTTCTGCTAAAATTAATGAAGTGCTAGAAGAAGCTAAGCAAAGGGCAGAAGAATATAAAGAGGCAGTTTTAGCAACAGGCGGCACTATGGAAGACTATATTCCTACTGAGATTAATATTGATTATGAAATCACATATCAGAGTGAAGACCTTATTTCATTTGTCATTACAAAAAGTGAAAGTTCTGCTTCCGCTTATCAAGAACAATATTTCTATAACATTGACATCGAAAATGGAAAAGAACTAAATTTAAGAGATGTATTAGGAGAAAACTACAAACAAATTATAGACAGTGAAGTCAAAAAACAGATAGAAGAAAGAATACAAGCAGATGAAAATAATTCTTATTTTACAGAAGAAGAGGGTGGTTTTTCTGGTATAGAGAATGAGTATCATGATTTCTATCTTGATGAAAACAAAAAAGTAACGGTCGTATTCCAAAAATACGAGATAGCACCTGGTTATATGGGTATTCAGAAATTTACCATCCCAAATGACGTCTTGGTGTAATTTAGGGACAAAGGAGAAAACAATGGTATTTAGCAGTGTGGTATTTTTATACATATTTTTGCCAATAATGCTTCTTATTTACTTCCTTGTGCCAAAAAGATTTAAAAATTTAGTAATGATTATTTCTAGTTTTATCTTTTTTGCATGGGGAGAAATAAGATATATCCCTATCATGCTAATTTTAGCTGTGATGGATTTTTGGTGTGGCAATAAAATAAATAAATTTTGGGAAGATAAAAAGAAAAAGAGATTTTACTTATGGTTAGATGTAGGCGTCAATTTACTAATTCTCTTTTTCTTTAAATATGCCGATTTTATCATTTCTAGTATTAATGGAATAACAGGTCTTAACATCCCGCTTCTTCACATTCCGCTTCCAATAGGTGTTTCCTTTAATACTTTCCAATCACTATCTTATATTATAGATGTGTATCGTGGCACAGTGAAATGTGAGAAAAGCTTTTATAATTATTTAACCTATACTACCTTATTCCCACAAATTATTGCAGGACCTATCGTAAGATATGAAACCGTGGACGAAGAATTGGTAGATAAAAAAATCAGTTTAGATAATTTTTCTCTAGGAATGAAGAGATTTATCGTAGGACTTGGAAAAAAAGTACTGATTGCGAACAATGTAGGCGCTTTATGGAATGTAATCGAAACAGGGGCATTTGGAGAAATGACAGTTCTACTATCTTGGGTAGGTATAATCTCCTTTGCTTTACAAATCTATTTTGATTTTAGTGGTTACTCTGATATGGCAATAGGATTAGCAAAGATATTTGGCATGAATTTTGACGAAAACTTTAATTATCCTTATATTAGTAAAAGTATCACAGAGTTTTGGAGAAGATGGCATATTACGTTAGGTAGCTGGTTTAGAGATTATATCTATATTCCGTTGGGAGGAAATAGAAAAGGGCTTCCAAAACAAATTCGAAACATACTAATTGTTTGGGCTCTTACCCGGAGCATGGCATGGAGCATCATGGAATTTTGTGCTTTGGGGACTATATTTTGGTGTTATTTTAATAATAGAGAAATTGTTTTTACTGAAAGTATTAGATAAATTGCCAAAAATAGTAGGTCATATCTATACATTATTTCTTGTACTAATTAGCTGGGTAATTTTTGCGTTTGAAGATTTAGGACAAATAGGAACTTACTTAAGTACTATGTTTGGACTAAATAGTGCAAATTTAGCAAATGCAGAAGCAATATATTATTTGAAAAATTACATTATAATAATTATTATAGGAATAATAGGCAGTATACCATTAAAGAATATAATAAAAAAATGGGCGAAAAATAATGAAAATAAAACGAATAAAAGCAAAAACAAAAATGTTGTTAACATGAAAAAGCGTGACATTGTTATTTCAGTTTGTGCTAGCATTTGCTTTATTGCAGTGTTATTACTAAGTACAGCAAGCTTAGTTAACAATAGCTTTAATCCGTTCTTATATTTTAGGTTTTAATATGGCTAAATGGAGGGAAAAACAATGAAAAATAAAATATTTTTTGCCATATTTATGACGATATGGATTCTGATTATTATTCTTAATTTTATATGGCCAAAGCAAGTATTTTCCGAAGAAGAAAATAGAATGTTGGCAACCATACCAAGATTTTCTTTTGCAAGTTTTGTAAGTGGTGAGTATTTAAATGGTGTAAATGACTATATTAATGACCACTTTGCTTTCCGAGATATTTATTTAAAACTGAATTCGTGGTGGGAAGTAAAGGTAATGGGCAAAAAAGAGAATAATGATGTTTATATCGGAGATGAAGGTTATTTATTTGAAAAGTTTGAATATGGAGAAGAGGAAAAGCAAAATATAGAGGAGAATGTAGCATCTATTTCTCAGTTTGCACAAGTAATGCAAGAGCAGAAGATACCGACCTATTTTGTATTAGTGCCAAATTCTATTTATGTAAATCGTGATAAATTACCAAAGAATGTAGAAGTTCCAAGTCAAAAGGAAATTATTCGTACCGTTTATCAAAATACGGAAAATACAAAAAATATAGAGGTTACATCCGCGTTAGAACAAGAAAATAGACAAAAGCCAGTTTACTTTAAAACAGACCATCATATGAATAGTGATGGTGCTTATGTCGTATATAATACCTTTTGCACAACTGCTAATTTACAAGCCGTACCGATACAAGATTTTACAAAAGTTACAGTATCCAACGAATTTCTAGGCACTTTTGATTCCAAAGCCCAGTTAATCAATCAAGTACCAGATGAGTTATTTGTTTATGAAAATGAGACAAATACGAATATCGAGGAAGCAATTTATGACCGAGAAACAACCGACAGTATTTTTAATGCAGAATATTTGGAAGGAAAGGACAAGTATTCTTATTTCCTAAATGGGAATAATAGCAGGGCAATCATCAAAACAAAAGTAAACAATGGCCGAAAATTGTTAGTGATAAAAGATTCTTACGCTCATATTATGGCGCAATTCTTATGTGAGAATTATGAGGAAGTACATTTTTTAGACCCTAGATATACGAATTTTAATTATGCAGAATATGTGCAAGAAAATGGCATAACAGATGTACTTTTCTTATATAATGTTTCTAATTTTTTAACAGACACGAATGTGACGAAGATAATGAAGTAAAAAACTTCAAAATAACAGTAAAATGACACATAAAGGACATAAAAGTAGTGTATAAATAGAAACGAAGGGAGTTGATGAACCATCGAAGATTTAGTGGTTAAAAAGGATGAAAATAAACTGCAAGAGGATATTGAATATAATAGGCTTACTTTGCTATATCAAGCAGCCTTAAAACAATTAGAAACAAAAATTGAAGTGATTAATAACGAGTTTAAAACATTACATAAATATAATCCTATTGAACATGTGACTAGTAGGATTAAAAGTAAAGAAAGTATTTATAAAAAGTTACAGAAAAAAGGATTGGAACCTACTTATGAGAATTTGGTAAAAACGATAAATGATGTGGCAGGAATACGTATCATTTGTTCATTTATTCCAGATATCTTCAAAATAGTAGATATGATTGAAAATATGACAGATATTACAGTTTTGAAGAAAAAGGATTATGTAACTACACCAAAAGAGAATGGATATTCTAGTTATCATTTGATTGTTTCTGTTCCTGTGAGTTTATCGGTAGGGACTATTGCAGTGAAAGTAGAAATTCAGATAAGAACAATGGCAATGGATTTCTGGGCAAGTTTGGAACATAAAATAAATTACAAATATGATAAACAAATACCAAAAGCTATCAAAAAAGAATTAAGAGAATGTGCAAAGATGACACATAAACTAGATAAAAGAATGTCCCACCTTGGAAGAAATTTAATGGAAGAAGAAAAACAAATGGTAAAAGAAATTACTGCGGAATATTCCACTGCTTATGCTACAGCTTTACTTACGTCAAATTAGCAAAAAAATAGATTTAAATTGAGGAATTAAAATGCAACATTTAATAATTGATTCAAGAATACGAGAGAAAGAATATGCTTATTTAAGTCAATTCTTTCATGTCATAAAATTACCGTTATCTGAGGATGTTTATGAAGAGATTTCGGGGCATAGTGATATTTTCTATGCTAAGCTTAAAGAGGGAATAATTACTGCTCCCAACAGCAAAATAAAGCCGGAATCCTTTGCTACAGGACAATCTACTGTGCAAAAAGAGTATCCAAAGGATGTGCCCTATAATGTATGCCAAATAGGAGACAAGATAATAGGAAGTAAGCATACAGATAAAAGCATAAAACCAGACATCTTAGTAAAGCAAGGCTATGTAAAATGTTCTATTGCTGTAACTGGTGAAAATTCATGCATTACTTCTGACAAAGGAATTAAAATGGCATTAGATAAAGAAGGAATAGATGTTTTGTATGTAGAAGAAAGCAATATTAAATTATTAAAAAAAGATGGCTCTGTTTCAGAAATGAACGGATTTATCGGAGGAGCTACTTTTGTATTTGAGCATCAATTTGTGGTGTTTGGAGATAGTCATTATTTAAGCAATAGAGAAAAAATAATAGAGCATTTACACCGCCATCAGCTAGAATTGGTTGATTTTAAAGGATTAGACATTTATGATTATGGAGGAGGAATTGTGTATTAACAATACGGACATAAATTTCGTACAATATAGTAGCTACTATTAGTGGATAGAATTATCGAATAGTAGAGTTAAAAGAACGAAACGAAAGGGACGAAGTTTATGCATGATAAAAAAACGTGTAGAAGAAAGAAAAATCTATCTATTTTTCTACTTCTACTAATTATTTTAGTGATTGTTTTAATCATTGTTGTTGTGGTAACGAATCCGATGACAGAACAGAAAAACATTTTAGTCGCGACAGCTGTGTCGCGGTGATAATACACAAATCGGAACTGCTATTATCCATTTTAGTCAAAACCAAATTGTAGAAGGAACTGCACTTTCACATACGCCAGGCTCAAGCGAAATAAACATTAACGAAGATGGAATTTATCAAATTTCCTATTCTTTAACTGGTGTAGGCGATACTATTGGTAGATTTAATTTTAATGCCATTCTAACTGTCAACGGGACACCATTAAATGATACTTTAAATGAAGGACCGGTTATTAATGCTAGTAATTTCAATAATCGACAAACACTTACCGCTACCGTCATTTTAAGACTTACTGCAGAGAATGTGTTACAATTAAACGGATTATCGCAAGAAAGCATTACGTACACCAATGCACGAATCGATATTGAAAAGATTGGATAAAGGAAAGCTTACAATTTTGTAAGCTTTTTGTCATGGTAATTTCTTGTATATAGTCATAAAAAAGATTACAATAGAGACAGTAAAAATGATAAACTATTAAACGAAAAGGAGAGAGAAATATGAGTAATCTTTTAGAAGTGAAGAATATCGAGAAATATTATGGCAACAAGTCCAATTTGACAAAGGCAATTCATACAAAGGGTAAATCATAAAGAAATTGATAGAAGAGTAAACGAAATTGCAGAAAAACTTGCAATAAAGGATATTC
>CALXKT010000049.1 GCA_944388985.1 uncultured Clostridia bacterium
ATAACAACTATCTTTCCACATATTATCGACAAACGGTTAATCTTTTGCTAATTTTTAGCAAACATCTCTTCTAAAAGATTACATTACCAGAGAACTATAATACATCACGAATTGCTTCTGCAATTATTTTATTGACATCGGCAATCATCACATTAAATTTCACTTCTAAATCGAAGTAATCTTTTATTTGCTTATCTTGTACAAGCATACCATACATTTCTTCCAATTTTTTTGCCTTTTCTTCGTCTTTTCCCTCTCCGGTATATTGTGCTAGCTGTACTTCATATCTTAACTTTTCAAAATCCTCCACTTTCTTTTTGGATTCTGCATTTGACATGATATCCGTTTTTACTTTTTTGTATTGCTTGTATTCCTCAGATTCTTGTATTTCATAAGCTAATCGATTCGCTGTATCGTAAACGTTCATAATGAAATTCTCTCCTTTCTAGTATTTCAGTTATTGTTTTCATTATTATAAGAAGTTGCTTTTTAAGGCCTGTCCCCAAATTGGAAAAAAGTGAAGAAAAACGCCTGTCCCCAAATTACACTTACGCATAAGCATGCTTTTTCTTGAAGCTTAGTAAGTTGGTTATTTCTTTTTCCGTATTTTTTGCTTTTGTGGTTTTCTTTGCTTTTTCTTGTGCCATTTGCTCTGCTTGGCGCTGTGCCATTGTTTTGCAAATTGCTTGTTCGTAAATATAGTGTGTGTCTTGTGCAATTTTGTTCCAATTAAAGTTTTCTTTTACTTTTATTCTAGCTCTTTTGGCTACATTTGCAGCAAGTTGTGGGTCATATAATAAGCTTAGTACTGAATCTGCAATGGAGTTTGCATTTCCAGCATAGCTCTTCATTCCATCTACACGATGTTCTACAATTTCATTTAATCCTCCAATGTCAGATACTACAGTTGGAACGCCTGCTAGCATAGCTTCTAGTGCTACTATTCCGAATGGTTCATAGGTACTTGGGAATACGGCTACATCAGCACATTTATACATTTTTTGTACTTGTTTAGAATTTAAGTATCCTGTAAAATATACTTTGTCGGCAATTCCCATGTTAAAAGCTTGTGCTCTAAGCTCATCTAGCATTCCACCTTTTCCAGCAATCACTAGTTTTGCATCATGGTAGTTAGCAAGAATTTTAGGCATTGCAGAAATTAAATGCTGTACTCCTTTTTCATAAACTAATCTTCCTACATAAAGAATTATTTTTTCATTATCCATGGCATATTGTCTTCTAAAATCATAATCTCTGTCTATTCCAGTAAAATTATTTACATTAATACCGTTTGGTATAACATTTATTTTGTCAAATGGTAAACCAAATAAACCTTGTACATGTCCTTTCATGTAATTGCTATTAACAATTACCTCGGTAGACTCATAGGTTAAAAGCCATTCGGTATCATTGATATATCTTTGTGTTTCATCATGAATTCCAGAATTTCTTCCTGCTTCTGTAGCATGAATGGTAGAAACAAGTGGTATATCAAATGCATTTTTTAATACTTTTGCTACATTTCCCACAAGCCAATCATGTGCATGAATAACATCAAATTTTCCCTCTTTATTTATTATTTCTGTCGCTTTTGCTATCATATTAAAATTAAGTTGTAAAATCCAGTCAATAAAATTGTTCGGATGAATCATATAATTATCAACACGATATACTTCTACTCCTTTGTCATTTTCATAATATGGTACGTCTCCATCTTTATAGGTTACTACGGTAACTTCGTGTCCGTCTTTAATTAATCTTTTCGATAAATCGTGCACAACTCTAGCGATTCCTCCTACAATTCTTGGTGGATATTCCCATGTTAGCATTAATATTTTCATTAGCAATAGCCCCTTTCTTTTTCTTTTGATTAAAAAATTCCATTGGATATATTGTATACAAAAATATTACAAAAGTAAACAATTTTTGATAAAATTTTTGAAGAATTTTTATCTTGTTTTTTTGCATAAAATATAGTATAATTAATAATGTACTTGGGGATGTATTTGGTTTCGACAATAATTCTGAAGTATGAATAGCGAGTAGTGGATGGTCGCTTTGGCCACTATAAAAAAGCGAAAATAAAAATAAACGCTGATAACGATAGAGAATTAGCATACGCTGCTGCCTAAGTATAGGTAGCCCGTCTTACTAGAGCTCCCCACAGTTTTAGATAAGGCGTAAAATAGTGGGATAACAAATTTACTTTTTGTCACAAAAGTAAAGGGTAACTAAGTGACTACTTAAAAGATAGGTTTGTTTGTTAATCTACTTTTAAGGAAACCGAATAACAAACTGCACTCGGAGAAGTTCATAGGGATGGATTACTGGACAGGAGTTCGACTCTCCTCATCTCCACCAAATCTAGGCTAAAAGCCGTTTTGAAAAATGTCAACAACTGTTCTACTATCCCTCTTATTGTTTTTTTCTAAATTTTGTGCTATAATTTTTATGTCAACATTTTTCGTATGTTTGGCATATAACTAACTATATTTTAGGAGGTTGTTCTTATGGAAAAGGCACCAGAACGGATCTTTAAGAAAGGTGAGTATGTCTATGTAGTTGACTATTGGGGTACTGAGCATGGCACACAGGCATTTGAAGAAGAAGCAAAGATTTTGTATGTCGAAGAGGAAAAACAAACTTTCACAGCTCTTCTCTATGGCGATACCTACAACACTTACAGTTTTAAGGACTACGGCCGTCTAATATTTGATTCTCGCTCTGAAGCCATCAAAGCCGCCAACAGTTTACCCAAACCTCAAAGCATCGTGTATGTACTGATTAACAATAAAATCTATCAAAGAAAAGTTGCTGGTATCAAAGGATTCCACGAAAATGGTATGTTCGACCTTTATATTCGTTTTGGCAAGAAAAAATTCGTATCCATTCGCGAAATGGGTCATTCTATCTTCTTTACCAAAGAAGATGCATTAAAGCATAAGAACTAGCCAAAAGGCGTTCCTTATTATTTTAAGGAACGCCTTTTGGTTTATCTGCTTACTTTCAAATAGATATCATAGAAATTGCAATCACAAAGGAAATACTCTTCCGGCATAATCGGTATCATCTCGGTGTTTTTTTCAAAGTTCATCGGCTGAACACCTTCGTCGCATTCTGTAATCCAATCATCATACCTTTTTGTATAACAATCAAATCCGTAGATATCCCATGCAGTTTTTTCCCAAGGGATTTTCTTATAGCAGAAGTTTTCCATACGGAATATTCTTACAATGCAGTTGGCTTTCGTCGGGCTCGCTCGCTTTATCTGAGAAAAGCCAAGCTTTTTGATTTTTTCGTACGCCATTTCTTCTAGTTCTTCTACACTAGGGACCCGTCTCTTATGAGCTATCACTTCAGCCCCCATTACCATTGCGTAATGTACTTCTCTCCGAAGCAATTCTTTTTCTTCTCTTGTAAGCATCTTTTTCTCCTTTCTCATAATAAATTCTATTATAAGTTTTCTTCGTGGTTTATAAGTCTATGCACCACCTTTTAAAAAAATTATGTTACCATTATACCATTTTTTTCCTGCTTTAGCAAGCTAAAATTTTTTTGCATTTACATCTTGCATCTTCTTCTTTTTTGTGGTAAGATATAAAAGTAAGTTTCATAGGGGTATAGTGTCAATGGTTAGCACGATGGTCTCCAAAACCACAAGTCTGAGTTCGAGTCTTAGTACCCCTGCCAAATCATTGATGCACAATTCCACAATTGTGCATTTTATTATAGGAAAATAATTTATTTTCTAATATCATAAAAAATAAAAGGATTATATAAATGGAAAATTTAAAAGAAAAAATAGAAAAGAATCATTTTATAAAAAAAGTAACATCTAATAAACTAGTAAAAAAATTCTTAACCAAAGAAGTTATTTTATATATTGCATTTGGTGTTTTAACCACATTAGTTAATATTGGTTCTTTCTCTCTCATGACAGACGTTTTTCATATAGACGAGAACTTAGCCAATAATATTGCCATTGTTTTAGCCGTACTTGTTGCTTATGCTACAAATAAAGATTTAGTATTTCACTCAAAAGCAAGTACCTTTGGAGAAAAAGTAATTGAATTTTGTCGCTTTATTTTAGGAAGACTAGTTACCATGTTTATCGAATCTTTTGGTGGTTCTTTGTTGTTTAAGTACGCACCAATTCCTTTTATTGTAAGCAAATGTATTATTACAATTGTTGTTATTATTTTAAATTTCTTTATTAGCAAATTTTTTGCATTTAGAAATACGGACAATTCGTAAATGCATTTAAAATATTATATTTTCGGGGGCTATTAGAAAGTGAGGTTATTCATGTCTAATAGTTTTTTTACGCCTTTTAAGGTGTTATTTTGTTTTATTATTTTTATTATCTTATTCGTTTCTTTATTTTTCATTCCTCAGTACCCTAATCTTGCCATTTCTTCCAATACACTAAATAGTAACGGCAACTATATAATTGATATTAGCTCATCTGGGTACGCTTGGCCTGCACCCGGATATACACACATTACTTCGTATTTTGGCTATCGCCGTTCTCCTACTGCAGGAGCCTCTAGCTACCATTCTGGTTTAGATATTGGTGCACCAGAGGGAAGTAAACTAATTGCCACAACTTCTGGAGAAATAACATTTACCGGCTTTTTAGGTGGCGGTGGTTACACCATTACCCTCACCTCTGGCAACATGAAATTTACCTATTGCCATGTTTCTCCTATCTATATTGTAAAAGAGGGAGATAAAGTAGTGCAAGGACAAGTAATTGGTTATGTTGGTCCTAAATATGTGTATGGCGTAAAAGGAAACCAATATACAGACGAAAAAGGGCGCCCAACAAATGGCGCCACAACTGGTCCTCATCTCCATTTTGGCTTACGTATTAATGGAGACTACGTCGACCCTTTAAGTTTATTTCCGTAAAATTATTTTTACAAATATCTACATATCCTCGTCTTCCTCATTGCTGTCTTCTTCTTTTTGCTTATCTTTCTTTTCTTCTTGTCCGTACTTTTCTTCCTCTTCTGCTACTTGCTCTTCTTCATGGCAATGCATGCAATCTCCCGAGCAACCATACTCGTCATCGGAATTCCAGTCTAGTTCAATGACATTTTGACATTTTGGACATTTTATTTCTTCTTTTTCTTCGTCTGCCATATCGGTGGTAAATTGATAGTTACAATAAGGACAAACAATTTCAAATTCATAGTCTTCCTCGTCTTCATAGATATCGCCCTCAATTTCATCTACCATTGACTGAACACTATTTATTTTTTCACTAATTTCTTTCTGTCTTTCCTCTACTTCTTTAATTCGAAGGTCTGTAAGCAACGTAAGTCTATCAACGATATCCATAAAAATTAGGGTTAATTCCATAAATTTTTCCTTAGCATACATTAAGTCTTGCTCATCTTTGATATTGTTTTCCAAATCTTCTAAAATCTTTTTATATTTACCTTTTATATCAGACATAAAAAACCTCACATTCTAAATTCTTTCCATATATTCGCCAGTTCTGGTGTCAATTCTAACAACATCTCCAATGTTAACAAATAGAGGCACTGTTAGCTTGTATCCATTCTCTAGTGTTGCTGGTTTTCCAGAAGTTGTTGTTGTATTTCCAGCAAAACCTGGTTCTGTATATGTAACTTCTAATTCCACAAACATTGGTGGCTCAACAGAAAATACATTTCCTTTAAAGGATAGTATTTTTACATTCATATTTTCTTTTAAGAATTTCAAACCATCCCCAATTTGCTCTGCATTAAGTGGAATTTGCTCATAAGTTTCGTTATCCATAAAATAGTATAATCCACCATCATTATATAAATATTGCATATCTCTTTTTTCAATTTCTGCCCCTGGAAATTTCTCCGATGGGTTAAATGTTTTTTCTAAAACAGCCCCTGTTATTACATTTTTTAATTTTGTTCTTACAAATGCTGCTCCCTTTCCTGGTTTTACATGTTGGAATTCTACTACTTTAAATACGTTTCCATCCATTTCAAATGTTGTTCCATTTCTAAAATCTCCTGCCATATATACTTCTGCCATGTTTATTACTCCTTTCAAATTAACATAAATTTAACATTGCTATTTTACCATATTTTTTCAACAAAATCAAGCCTTAGAAACTATTTATCCACTATAATATAATTTTTATCCGATTTCGTCAAATTTATACATCCAGATTTTGTAATTAATACGGTATCTTCAATTCGAACTCCAAATTGCCCTGGCACATAAATTCCCGGCTCATTGGTTACTACCATGTTTGTTTTAAATGTATTATCATTTTTTCCATTAATAAATGGCATTTCATGAATTTCCAAGCCAACACCATGTCCTAAACTATGTACTAAATCATATCCATTTAACTTAAAATCATTTTCTACCATTTTAGAGGCTAATTTAATACTAGCTCCATCTTTGTATTCACGCATAGTTTGTAATTCATTTTTCAAAACTAAATCATAAATTTTTTGAATTTGTACTGGTACATAACCTGCAAATATCGTTCTAGTCATGTCAGAACAATACCCTTTATATTTACATCCCATATCAATAGTAATGGGGTCTCCAGCTTCTATCTTTTTGTCGGTTGGAACCGCATGTGGCTTGGAAGAATTTTTACCAGATGCCACAATGGTTTCAAACGCTAAACCATCTGCTCCCTTTTCACGGAAAAAGTTTTCTATTTCATAAGCAATTTCCTTTTCTGTTTTACCTATTTTAATAAATTCACACAAATGGCTAAAGCATTGATCAGTAATATAGCAAGCTTTTTCTATGAATCCTATTTCTTCGTCATCTTTTATCATTCTTTGCTTTTCAATCAGATTTTCGGTCTCTTCAAAATTGTTTATCTTATACCTTTGCATGTATTTTTTGTAGGTTGCATAAGTAATATAATTTTCTTCAAATCCTACATTTTCGCAGAATAGAAAAAAGTTTTCATAATCGTCTCTTGAAATATTGGCAATATTATTTACAATAATGCCATCATTAATAGTAAGTATCGATTGCACTTCTTCTATATAGCGTGCATCGGTAATAAAAAAGTTTTCTTTTCTAGTAATTAATAACACACCTTCTGCCTCTACTCCAATTAAATAGCGAATATTTACTGGGTTGGAGATAATCATTCCTTGCATATTTTCCATATTTATTTTGTCTCTTAACCATTTTATTTTAGGATTCATAAAACTCCCCCTTTTATGAAATACTACATTTATTATTTCGTTTTTTACTATTAATTATTCCTACTTTTTTTGCTATCGTTTTATGGAAAAATTTATATTAGTTCTTTCAAAGTAGCTTTTATCAATAAGTTCCTAATGAAAATATTTTTAAAAGAATATATAATAGTTCTGGTGTTCCTATGTACATCGGAATCATAGTTGCTACTACAATAAAAGGTCCAAAAGGAATGTATTCACTAAATTTCTTTCTTCTAGCAATTAAAATAACAATGCTAACAACCGCAGCAAATAAAAATGCCATTACGGAAATCATTATCATGTTAACCCATCCAAAGAAAAGTCCTAACGCTCCCATGAGCTTTACATCTCCAAAGCCCATTGCCTCTTTTCCTGCAATGGCTCCACCAATTAATGTAATAAGTAAGAAAATTCCTCCTCCTACGAGCATTCCTAAAATACTATCAATAAATAAATCGATTCCTGCATTAATATTTAGCAAGCTTCTTACAAAAGTAAACACTAATCCTACTTCAAAAATGGTTAATGTCAATCGATTCGGAATAATTTGCAATTTAAAATCAATAATGAAAGCAGATAGTAACATTGGAATAAGAATTAAATATCCAATGGAATTAATGGTAAAACCTTGCAAATAAATTAATGCAATGTATGCCACTGCTACTATAATCATTAATAGATATTTTGGCTTTGCATTTTTTAAATATTCCTTAAAGAAATCTCTTGAAAAAACCTTTTTGTATTCTGGTAATCGAAGATTACACCAATCTACAAATTGTCCTACAAATAATCCTATTATTCCTACTATAACATAAGTTAATATATGTAAATCGTTAATGTACATTTTTTCCTCCAACTCTTCCTTTTACTTCAATTTGCTTTTTCTGTATCTTTTTATAATCCAATTCTCTAGTGGCCTTTTTATTCTTGTAATTAAATAATCCTTTTCTTCAATTGGTTTTACTAAAATTGAGAACATTCCGCATCGGTTTGCTCCTAGAATGTCTGTAAAAATTTGGTCCCCTACTACTGCAATGTTTTTTTCTTCCAATTTTAAAATTTCTTTTGCACGTAGGAAACCAGACTTAAATGGCTTCTTTCCAAAAAATATGTATGGCACCTCTAATATTTTAGCAACTGCCCCTACTTTTTCAATTTTATTGCTGTTAGATAAGATACATATTTTAATTCCATTGGCTTTTAAGTCTTTTGCCCAACTGGATATCCCCTCTGGCATTTTTTTATCTAAATTAATTAAAGTGTTGTCTACATCTAAGATAAGCCCTTTTATATTGTTTTTCTGTAATAATTCTAGTTTTATGTTTTTTACGCTTTTAAAATATTCGTTTGGATATAATTTGCTCATACTCATCACTTCTTCATGCATAATCTTATCAATAGGAAAGCGTTTTGTCAAGAAGCTAGAGCATATTCGGTGGAGAAATATTTTAAACGTAAATTTACAAAGTAACTTCCAAGACTAATATATAAATATGGAAATTAAGTTTACACAAAATATCATTTGTAAGA
>CALXKT010000050.1 GCA_944388985.1 uncultured Clostridia bacterium
TAATTTTTTTGCCTCTTCTTTTGTTAATTCATGATTAACTTTATCCTTTAATTCCTCTATTTCTATATTAAGCCTCTCTCCTCTAATTTGCATCGAAAAATCACTATTCATTTTGCCACCCAGTTCTTCTATCGCATAATATATAGTACTTAAAACTTTCATACATCTATCTTTTTCATTTTTTGAAACATTGGCAAAATATCCAGTTTCAGTATAATTATGTATATTATAATATGGATTATAATAATTTCTTTGTCTTTCTTCTTTTCGTTCATCTTTTACTTTATTCTTATAGTCTAAAATAGTCTTATGAAGTCTCTTATGTTTATTTATATCTAACTCAGAAATAACTGTTGCAACTTTACTTCTTTCATTTTCATCCAAGAAGTTTAAATAATTAAATTCTTGAATATCATTTTCTTCTTCATTGTCATTCTTTTTAAATAATGGCTTACTATTCTTTAATTCTAATCTTATTTCTTTTTCATGCGATTCTGGTAATAGCATTACATCATCCTTTATATCTAATCCCATTTTCTTTTTAGTCCAATATGCAGATGTTGGATATGGAATATTATGTTCTTTACAAGCACTTACTAATTTTGAATAATTTAAATCATATTTTTTTGCTACTCCAGTCAATGATATTTCCCATATTTCTTTATAAAGTTCTTCTCTTGTTATTATAAATACATTATTAGTCATATCAGTCTACCTTTCCTTCATATTTCTTTGCTTTATCTTTGTACTTTCCAAGCGAAAATGCATATTCATATAATTCTAATTCTCTTGTTTTGCATTTTCGCTTAATATAAAAAGTAAATCATTTTTCATTGATTCAAATTCTTTTATAATAGTTTCTAAATTGTTTTCAATATTTTGTACTCTTATTTCAGATATTTTTCCATAATTATAAGCAATTAACCTTTCTGCTATTATATGATAAGACCAACTTTCTGAATAAGCTCTATCCTTCTCTTCGTTATGTATTGCAAATCCTATTGGCAATACATTATTTCTCATTCCAATAGATACAGCCATTGATGAAATTCCTAAATAGTCTCCTGCTATTTTACATGTAATTTTTGACATTTTTCTAATGTCTTCATCAGTATATTTAGCCATAATTTCATTCTCCTCTCATTTCTGTTCTAAACTTTCTCTTATATTGTCATATGTTATCTTTCTTGTATTCCAAATTCAAAATTATATATAAAACTTGGTGTTCTTATTTCTGTTATTTGTTTATTAAAAATATTCAATTCTTTAATTTTTTATTTAATTCTTCTGGTTTTTTAATGATTTTTACATTCCCTTTATGACAATCAAACTCTATCATAAAATTCTTCTCCATATCTCTAAATTTTTCTATCATTATTATAACACATAAAATAAATTTATATGATTTTGTATTTGAAAAAATTATGCTAGTGAAATGAAGCATAATTTTAAAGAACAAACTTTATTTGGTCTCGAAAATGTCAGGTATTTTTTACCGACTAACTTTCGCCAGCATGGTGTTTTGACACCTGTAAATGCTGTTCAGGAGAAAATCTCCTAAAACCTTTTTACTCTCCGAGGGGCAACTTATTGTTGCACTTATTTATAAAGTAGTATAAAAAAATTGCTATATCTTTTTTGATATAACAATCTTTTCTTCAAAAATAAATAATTTTTTTACACTTTCAGCATATCATTTTTTCATTACTAAAATTATTTTTGATATTTATTTAGTGTAATTTTATGCTATAACTTCTTAAATTTTATTAATATAAAATTGTTTCGTAGTTTAATATTATTATTTTATTTTTAGACTACTTTTTAGAATTTTTGCCGATGGATAATACTTTTCAACAATTAATTTAATAATTTCTTCCTGCGCTTCAGTTATTTTAGGCCCAAGCAGTATTTCTAAATCATTTAATGCTTCATTTGTTAGATTTAAAAAGAATAAATTATATGGTGCTTTATATTTATTATCTTCAATTCTTTCTATTAATTTTAATTGGTCTTCATAGCTTTTACAATTTTCTAATTCTTTCATTGACCATAGTGACATATTTATTATATATCTGTATTCTTTTTGAAATTCCCAATTTTTCCTTTTATATCTTCCTACACTTTTTAAGGAATAATTAGTCGATACTGTTTTTTGTATTCTTCCATCATTTAATTTTTGTATTTCTTCTTTTATAGTTTTAATATTAGGATATATTAATTCTTCATCATCAGTTAATTGCGGTTCTCCTGCTATTGTTGCTTTATCTTCAATATATAACTTTTTATAGTTAATGTATGTTTCAACATTCGATTGAAAGTGATATTCACCACTTTTAAACCTATATTTTTCAAATTGAAATCTTTTTAGTTTTATTCTTACTCTTTGCATATTTGGTGTATACATATTCCACATTGGAATTGATTCAGATGCATCATCTGTCCAGCAACTAACATAGCATATCTTTCCAATTTGTTGAACATCTTTCGAATCACATTCCTCAAGGTCATCAACATTTTGTAAACTATTAAAAGCTAATGTTTTATTTTTTAAAATTAATAATAAAGTTTCTATACTTGTATAATGATATAAATATTCAGGCATTTTTCTTTCCTCTTTCTATCACGAATTACTATTTCTAGTAATGATTGTATCATATCATTACATATTAATCAAACAAAAGAGAAAGCAAATTTAATTACTTTCTCTTGATTTGATTGTTTACTTTTAGCTTAGATTGTAAGACTTTTTGAATGTTTTGCATGGTGTAGCAACAAAATTAACCACACACCTCCTTGGTGCCCTCCTTCTCCTGTTGGATTATAGAGGGTAATTAATACCACTACTTCTGGATCAGAAACAGGCGCTACTCCTATAAAAGAGGTAACATATTTTCCAGTGTTAACACCATCTTCAGATGTTCCTGTTTTTCCTCCAATGGAATATCCTGCTACTTGCGCATTTTTTCCTGTTCCTTCTGCTACAACGGTTCCCATCATACTAAGTACATCTTCTGCTGTTTTTTGTGAAATAACACCTTCTGTTTTTTCGCTTGGTACTTCTGTTACCTCTCCTGTTTGGCTATCAATAATCTGTTTTACAATACGTGGTTTTATGTAGGTTCCTTTATTAGCAATTGTACTTACTGCAGTAATCATTTGAATTGGCGTAATTTCAAATCTTTGCCCAAAAGAAATAGTTGCAAGTTCTACAGGTCCTACCTTATCTTCTTTTAAGAAAATGCTTCCTGCTTCTCCCGGCAAGTCAATTCCTGTTCTTTTTAATAATCCAAACTTTTCTAAATAATCATAATATTTGCTTACTCCTATTTCTTGCCCTAAACCGATAAAGACTGGGTTACAAGAATTCTTTAATGCCTCTCTTAAACTTTCCGAGCCATGTGGATTATAGTGCCTCCAACATTTAATTCTTACTCCAGCAATGGTAATGCTTCCTGTACAAGTAAATTCCCCCTCTTGGTCAGTAGTTGTAATTCCCTCTTGTAGAGCGGCAGAAGCAGTAATTAATTTGAAGGTAGAACCTGGTTCATAAGTATCGGCTACTGCTTTATTTCTCCATACTTTTTGCATTTCAGCTACTTGTTCGCTTTCGGATAAACTATCCCAAGTTGGTTTTAACTCCTCTATGGTCGTTTCGTAGGGTTCATTTAGATTATAGTCTGGATATCCTGCCATTGCCAGAATGTCTCCCGTTTTTGGGTTCATAATAATAATGTTTCCACCATCGGTACACACATTATCAATACAGGCTTCCTTTAAATATTTTTCTGCAATTCCTTGAATGGTAGCATCAATACTTAATACTAAGTCATTTCCATCAATAGCAGCATTATAGTTTTCTCCTTCTCCCTCTATTTCTCCTCCATTGGCATCCGTTACTTTGGTAATTCTTCCTTTTTCTCCTTGTAATTCCTCCTCATAAATGGCTTCTATTCCATCTAGCCCTTGATTATCACTTCCACAAAAGCCAATCACTTGGGAAGCTAAACTGTTATATGGGTAATATCGCTTGGTATCTTCATCAATATTAATGCCTACTTCGATGTTATTTGCTTCCATCCAAACTCTTAACTCATCCGCCTTTTCTTTTTCTACTCTTCTAGCAATATTTTCAATAGAACTATTTTTATTCACCTTTTTTAGTACCGTTTCATAATCCAATTCAAAAATGTTGGCTAACGCTTCTGCCACTTTTTCTTTATCCTCTTTTGCAATATTATTTGGGTTTACAGTTATAGTATTGACAGTACCGCTTACTGCTAAAATGGTTGTGCCTGTGGCATCGTAAATGGTTCCTCTTCGTGGATTTACGTCTCGATCAATACTTTGTTGTTCTCGTGCCATTTCTTTTAATTCTGGTCCCATCACAAATTGAATCCAACCAATACGAACAATAAAAAGAACGGCAATTATGTTACTAACTAGCATTGCTATTTTCATTCTTTTTCTTCTGCTGATTTCTCCATACTTTTCTTCTACTTTTTCAGTCGTTTTTTTCTTTTGTTTCTTAAATTTTTTGTTTTGGCTCTTTTCAATCTTTTTTTGCAATTTCTCTACATTCTCTGGTTTTTCTTTCTTTTCTTTTTTTATTCTTAGAATTTCTTTTTTATCAAATCTTACATAACTCTGTTCTTTTCTTTTGCTCTCCTTTCTTAATTTTCTTTTCATTTCTAGCATTCATTCCTTTCCAAAGACGTAAATTTAATTAAGTATTCTAATTCATAAAACATGGTTTGATAGCACTTCACAAAAAATTATTCCATCTAACCTTGCTTTTTTTCTTAACCTAAGTTTATTCAGACAAACAAAAAAAAGACTAAAATATTTTACTTCTATTTCAGTCTTTATTTTCCTAATAAGGTATTTAAAAATTTTTCAAACCAGTTTGTATTGTCTTCCATAATAATTTCTTCGCTTGCTGGTTCTACATAGTCTTTTTTATCTAGGCTTACATAAATTTTTTGACTATTATCTAATTTTTGCATTCCTAATTTTTCTTCTGCAAGTTTTTCAATATTATTCAAGTTCAAGCTGTTTTCAAGGTTAACACGTAATTGTTCGTTTTCTTTTTCTAGTGCTGCCAAGTTCGATTTTAGACTTTCGTTTTCATTAAAACTTTCATTGATGAGAGAATTTCGATAACTAATAACAAATAAACTAGCAAAAATTAATAAAACAGAACCTACTACTTTTACATTGCTTTTTAGATGTCTTTGTGGTTTTACCTTTTGTTCTTTTTGTTTTAGAGTAGAAGATTTCTTTTTGGAATACGGACTTTTTATTGGCTCATATTCTGGTTCTAATTTTCTTGGGCTAGTTTCATATTGGTATCTATTATACCTGCCATTTGCCATGAGTTATTCTCACCTCTCTTTTTTCTATTGGTTTTTCTTATCGATTTTTTCAAAAATTCTTAGTTTCGCACTTTTACTTCTTGTGTTTTCCTCTTGTTCCTTTTGGCTTGGAAGTATTGGTTTTTTTGTTATTATTTTCCCATATGATACATAGTTACAAATACAATATGGTAAATCTTTTGGGCAAGTACATCTTCCTTCAGCTTCTACATATGCTTCTTTTACTGCTCTATCTTCTAATGAATGAAAAGTAATGACCGCAAGTCTTCCTTGCTCTTTTAATGATTGAATCGAGTCTAATATGGTTTGTTTCAATGGCTCGAGTTCATTATTCACTTCAATTCGAATAGCTTGAAAAGTACGTTTTGCAGGATGTCCTTCGTTTTGTTTTGCTTTTGGAATAGACACTTTTATTATTTCCACTAATTCCTCTGTTGTTTCTATTCTTTTTTCTTTTCTTTGTTTGCAAATGTTTCTTGCAATCTGTTTTGCAAACCTTTCTTCTCCATAGTGGAAAATAATGTCCTCTAACTTTTCTTCTGTATAATCATTTACTACTTTCTCTGCTGTAAGTTCTTGTGTAACATCCATTCGCATATCAAGTTTTGCATTTCCAAGATAGCTAAATCCTCTTTTCTTTTCATCTAATTGATACGAAGAAACACCTAAGTCTAATAAAATACCATCTACCTTTTCAATACCAACTTGTTGCAATAATTCTTTTATTTGATCATGATTTCCATGAATATAAATAACATTTTTGTAAGCTGCCAATCTTTTTTTAGCTGCTTGTAAGGCTTCTTCATCTCGGTCAATACCAATAAGTAAGCCTTTTGGAGATAATCTTTTCACAATTTCTTCACTATGACCGGCTCCTCCCAGTGTTCCATCTACATAGACCCCCTCTGGTTTAATGTTTAGTCCTTCGATACATTCGTTTAATAACACTGGTTTATGTTTAAATTCCACTTGCGACACCTCATAGTTTTTATGATAGCATAAGCAGTTGGTATAATAATACCAACTGTATACTATCTTTTAAATTACCTTTTTCTTAGTATTTTTCATTTGTATAGAGCCTTCTTTTGTTCTTTGTCTTTTTTTCTTTTGTGCTTTAACGTTTTTTCTTAAGTAGCATTTATGAATAAACAATCAACATTTTATCTTTTGAGAATTAAAATATCTTTTGTTTTTATAAACTTGTGTGCTTTAGAATTTTCATTCTTTTATCTTTTGTTTTATTTTGTTTTTTCTTTTGTATTAAACTTACTTTCTTTTATCTTTTGTGATTTTTCTCTTTTTCTTTTGTGAAACAAATGAGGATTAAAAATCTTTTGTATCTTACTTTTTTATCTTTTGTAGCTATATAAACTTTTTAATAAAGTTATATACCAAGCATTGTCATATTTTCTGCGATTGCATCTGCAGAAATATTTTCATCGCTGTTATAAGCTTTCCATTTTTCTTTATTCCAGATTTCAATTCTAGTACCAACACCGATAATAACAGCTTCTTTTTCTAAGCTACTATATTCTCTTAGGTTACTAGCAATTAAAAATCTACCTTGTTTATCAATTTCGCATTCGATTGCTCCCGAAAGGAAAAATCTTACGAAATCTCTCGCATTTTTGTTGGTAAGTGGAAGTGTTTTTAATTTTTCTTCAAAGTTTGTCCATTCTGTTTGTGAAAACCCAAACAAGCACCCATCTAGTCCTTTTGTTATAATGAACTTCTCTCCGATGTCTTCTCTTATTTTGGCCGGCATGATTAATCTTCCTTTTGCATCAAGGGAATGTTCATATTCACCGATAAGCACTTTGTTTCACCTCACTCCAATTTCAAACCACTTTTTACCACTTTGCTCCACTTCGATTTCATTTTAATACAAGTATTGGAAAAATGCAAGTGTTTTTTTAAATTTTTTTAATTTTTTTTCGTTTTTGTATTACTGCGCACAAAAAAATTCCCATTTAGCTAAAATAATTTGCTAAACGAGATTTTTTTACTTATTATTTACATATTCTTCTACTAATGTCATTAGTTCTTCTGCTGTTTGAATTTGTGCTAATGTATCTTCTGCTTTTACAACAAATTCATCATCATAATCGCTGTCTTCTCTTATTTTACTAGCTCTCATAATTCTTCTTCCAATTGTTTTTGGAAATAGCTCTGTATGTACATAATTTTTGTTGAAATATGCTAATACATCTTTATGTCTTTTAAAATCGATAGGTTCCAATGCAAAAACAGCTTTTATACTATGAAATATAGAATAATAGGCTCTATTATTGGCCGATTTATATAATTGCAAATCCATATAAAGCTCTACTTGCAACTAAATCTTCTTTTGCTTGTTCTAACCTATGTTTTACTAATTCTCTCGATATTTTTAGGCTCATTACAATACAATTCCTTCCTTTTGAACATTTCTATAAAATGGCAATGCTTCTAACCAGTAATTAAACTTATCTATATTCTTAACTAATGGAGATAATGTAATATCAAAATTATTATCCCATTCTATATCATAAGCATAATCTAAAATCTCATCTCTATACCTTACTATTTCCTCATCATTCAAGTCTGTTAATATCATAATATCAATATCAGAACTATCATTATAATCGCCTCTAGCATAAGAACCATAAAGTATTATTTTCTTTGCTCTTTCTCCTAATATGTTCTTAACTCCTTTAATAAATTCTTGTATCACATTATCAATTTTGGTTGGTAAATTTGGCATAACGTTTTGAGCTCCTTTCTTTTTTATGTATAAGACACTTATAGTATACCATATTTTCAAAAAAATTCAACTATTATTCATATAAGGATAATAATCAATTTATTTCTGTTAATTAAAAAAGTAAATTTTATTCAAATAAAAGTAAATAGATTTTAATTGTATTTTAATAGCTATTGTAAGATTAAACGAAAGTTGTATAATAGTAAGTGTAGGTGCTTCTTGGGAAAGAAGGTATTTTATGAATTTTAATGGAAAACATTTTTCTTTGGAAGATAGAAAAATTATTGAACAAAATATTTGCAAAGGATTAAGAAAATTTGAAACTGCTAAAGAGCTT
>CALXKT010000051.1 GCA_944388985.1 uncultured Clostridia bacterium
ATCCACTTGTTGAAATGCTAATATGTCTTGCTCCAATATTTAATCCTTTTTGATTATTGATAATTCGAATTGCTTTCATAACATTATCGTAATTATCAAATGGCTCTCCAATTCCCATAAATACAACATTTGAAATTTTATCTCCAATATCTTGCTCTACTGCAAGGATTTGTTCCACAATTTCTCCACTAGTAAGACTTCTTGCAAATTGTGCTCCTGTGGAAGCACAAAATTTACACCCCATTTTACAACCAATTTGAGAAGATACGCAAATCGTTTTTCCATGATGGTACTGCATTAAAACGGTTTCAATAGCATTTCCATCTAGTACATCAAATAAGTATTTTTTTGTTTCATCAGATGATTCTTGCTTTTTTAAGATATTAAAATTACACATTGTAAAATGTTGCTTTAATTTTTCTCTTAATGCAAGCGATAAATTTGTCATCTCGTCAAATTTTTTTACTTTTTCTACATAAATCCATTGGAATATTTGCTCTGCTCGATACTTCTTTTCTCCTAGAGCCACCAATTCTTCTTGCAAATCTTCCAAATTAAAATCCTTTATATTTTTCACTGTCAACCTTCATTTCTTTGTTTTTAATCTTTAATTTTTATTATTCGACCTACTTATATCATATTTTTCTCTTTTTTTCAAGTTTTTTGTTATCTATATTTTTTTCAATTCCTTTAAGCGCACATTATATGCAGTAACCACATCATCTCTAAGTGCCAATTCTGGATTTTCTTTTCCCATCATTATCATTAATTTTTTCGTAAATAGTGGATTGAGAATTAGGAATGGTCCTAAAAGATAGGTTCCTATAAAATTATTCTTCTTTATTCCCTCTAATTTACTTTCAGTGTTTATACCAATTCCTTTTTCAACTTCTGCAAAATAGCAATTTGAATTATCTCCATATAGCATGGTAAATTGGCTTTTAAAACCTACTATTTCAATACCATCATACGTGCCAATAAAATAACTATTGTGACGGTGCATCATGTCTCGTTTTGCATAAACATCGAAAATTCCTACTGCTTCTATTTTGCTTCCATCCTCATTTTCAATATACTTTCCAAGCACTTCGATGGCATTACCTGTAAACAAAAACACAACATTTTTTTCAATTAATTCTTCGATTTTAGCTTTATGTGGCAACAATCTTGCAATTACTTTTTCTTGCGTTTTTTCTGTCATTGGGCCTAAGTAAACTAAGTTTACCTCTTCCGATACAAATTTAGGAGTTTCATCCAATAAAGTCTCTACAAATTCTGCCTCTGGTAAACATTTTTTCAAATACTTCATATTAAACATATCTCCAAATAAATTACAGAATTCTGGATATAATATCTCTACTTTCATTTTTCAACTTGTCCCTCCTTTTGTGCTACTCTGCTTCTAATCATAATCTCCACTTTATTTTTCGTGGCATCTTTTAATTCAATCGAATAAAGGTCATGCAAAATAAATACAGTATCAATACCATCTAGCTTTAATTTATCCAAAGCAGATAACTCGTCTCTCTGATGCACAATTTTTTTTGGGTCAATTCCTGCTAACTGTAATCTCACATAACTATCTAAATACCTTACTCCACCAATGATAATTTGCTTAATACTATCGTCATTTAAAAATTCATAGTCTGCATCGTATTGCCATGCAATGTTTTCACTATCATGTGCTGCCACATGCAAATCATCTAAGAAAAGTATCACTGCCTTATTGCCTTTGTATTTTCTAACATAATCAAAAGCTCTAGAACAAGCAATAGGGTTCATGCCTTTTGCAAGATGAGTAATTATTTTTACACCTTCTACTTCGTCTTCGCTAAACCTTGTATCTACAATTTCTTGTTTTTTTAATCCTCCATTAATTTGTTCAAACGTAAGACCAATTTGTTTTAGCATCGTGATAACGGTAAGCATATTATAGATATTAATAATGTTATCACTAATAAGGTCGTAAACCTCTTCTCCTTCATGAGTTTTTAAAGTCATTTTTTTCTTTTCTAAATCGATATTGGTTACAGCATAATCTATTTCTGGTGATTTAAAATCACATTTTGGGCAATGCGCTCTTCCAATATGGTTATATCTCACAAAGTCATAGACTAATTTAGTATTACACTTAGGGCAAACAATAAAATCTCTTGTAAGGCTCTCTCTTTGATCTTCATCAAATTCTTGGCGTTCTATTCCAAAATACATTCTCTTATTTTCTGGCGCTAAAGTACTTACTATTAAATCATCTCCATTTAAGACAAGTGTAGTATCTTTTGGTATGTACTTAGTTAAAATTTCAGCAATAAATTCAGTATGCGCATTTCGCATAATAGAATCGCGAAACAAATTCGTGCATGCTAAATAAGTAGGTGTTAAGTACGGATAAATTTTTGGAGCACTTCTTTCATCTACTTCTATAACTGCCAAATCTTTTTTAGCCTTACCTAATAAGCTAGCTCCGCTAATAAGCGTAGTAGCTACTCCTGCATCAATATTAGAACCGTATTTATTGTCGATAAAATCAATGCCATTTTCTTTTAGTGTATCTTCTATCATATTACATACGGTTGTTTTTCCATTCGTACCGGTAACAGCAAGAATTGTTTTAGGCTTGTCTATTCTTCCCATAAAATCCGGACATATTTTTAGAGCAAATCTCCCTGGAAAGAAAGTAGCATTTCTTCTTAAAAGTTTTAATAATACCGTTCCTGCTTTTGCTCCCCACAAAGCAATATAAAATCGAAAACTTTTTTTCATTCTCTTCACCTTTCACTTTTATTTTCTTCTGTATTATATCTTAAAAAGTAGAGGAAAGCAAGAAAAGTATAAAATTTCCTAGAGGAAAACAAAAGATAGACGAGTACCCTTGAAATGATGTACTAATCTATCTTTTCCCGTTAGCTTTTAAATACATCATAAAGCAATTTTTCGATACTTGCTAATCTTCTTTCGAATATGGTATTTGTCATATCACAAATCTCATCATACTCTAGTAGCTTAGCAAATTTTTGCATATTCACTTTATGGTTTTGTGCTACGTCTTTTTTTAGATTTTGTTGTTCCTCTTTTATTTCGTTTAATAGTTCGTTCATTTCTGTGATTAATGCTGCTAATTCTTCCTTTGAATTTTCTTTTTCCAACATATCATCACCTCATTTACAGTAATATTTTACCATAAACAAAAAAGAAAAGCAATAGTTTTTACGAAAATTTGTTTGTTTTTTTGTGATGTCGCACAGTTACATTGACAAGCTCAAATTTTACTCGCGCATCGAGCGCTCGCAAAATTTTATTTGACGTACAATGCTAGTCGAGCGCCGTTGTAACCTAGGAGTTCGGACGGACCGAAGTTGGCGTCGCGGAAAGAAGCCGGAAAAGAAGAACCGTAAATAGTCATGGCAACCACCTCGAAGAACACGGCGGTTTGTGCCGGCCGCTTCAATCGTCCATTCTTTTACATTTCCAGCTAGGTCATAGATATTGTTCGCTTTCCATGCTTCACTAAATCCGGTAGCTCGTTTACTTCCGGAATTTGCTTCTGCATCTCCACTACTATCACTATAATTTCCCCATGTACGTGAATCAGCTATTTCTGCATATGTTTTTTCTCCTGTTTCTGTTAACCATATTAGTGTTCTATCCCACAAACATCCCCATATCATTGTACTTACTACATTATTATTTGCTACTATTTTTTTACTGTTTTCATATATATAATACCAATTTACACCTGTTATACTATCATTACCTTTTACTACTACTGGCTCTGTGTCTTTATTAGCTGCTAAGTTTCCTGTTTCATATCTTCCGATATAAAATCCTCCATAAGTATCCACACTTTCTATCATTTCATTAAATTCTTTTTGCAATTGGTTTTTGAATTGTTCTCCTATCATACTTGAACTTATCGCTTCGGTAAAATAACTTGAGTTTTCCGTGGCATCAATTCCATCATAGTCTGTTACAACATCTGGTTCTCTCCAACGTGTTGTGCCTTGTCCACTATTATAATTTTCACGTACACCAGTGCTACCAAAATTATATATCTTTCCTTGGTAATTCGTTCGTCCATTGTCATCTGTTCCACCATTTTGTGCAGTTTTTGCAATTTGGCTAATATCCTCTACCGGAATCCACACAAATTGGTTTCTGCTTGTTTTTGTATCTGCTACATTTCCGTCATTTACTTCGGTGTCTCCCTCGTAAATAACAAATCCATCATTTACACTATGTTCCCCTGTTGCATCTGATGCTGTATAACCAATTGGCACAGGGACGGTTACTCCATCGTCCGATTCCTCTGGCGTAACTTTGCTTCCATCCCATCCATCTGGCAATGTTGGACCTGGTGGTTCTATCTCTTCATCTTCATTCATTACTTCATTTAAATACGCTGTTAAGTTTGCCATACTTTCAGTTTCATATTGTGTACTATTAGCAGCCATATCTCTTGCTAGTTCTGCTTGCTTTATTAACCCATTATCTCCAAATGCCATGTTTATGGTTACTGTGGCTAATATGATAATGATTATTATGGTTATCACAAGCGCTACTAAGGTAATTCCTTGCTGGCTTGCTTTTCCATCATTATTTTTACCTTTTGCATTTCTGCTAATTCTATCTGTCATTATTTTCGTGTCTTTTTCGTCTCTTACTTTTTTCATCATTCTTTTACTCATACATTTTCCCTCCTACTGAATTATTTTTTGCTTTTGTACAAATTACTTTACATCATGTACTTTTCGGTTTCTATATAAGTAAACAAACGCAAAAAAGATAGGCATTCTGCCAATAAAATTTCTTTTTTCTTCGAAATTTATTGACATTACCTATCTTATTTTTATCTATATTTTTAGCACTACAAATAAAGCCTTTTGGGCTAAATGTTACTCTCTCTCTCTCTCTCTCTCTCTCTACAGTTGCAATGATTTCGGAAGTTCTTGTATTTTTCATCATTTGCTATTTGCTCCTTTTCTGCTTTATTTGTTTTTATATTATTTATCTATAAGTGCAACTTCATTATATCCTTTTGATCTTTTTTTGACAAGTACTTTTTATAATTTTTTTCATTTTTGTGATTCTTTTCATTTGGTTGTAGCACTACCTAATTTTTCCTCCACCTAAAACAACATCTCCCAAATAAAATACAACAGATTGTCCCGGTGTTACCGCTCTTTGCGGTTCTTTAAAAGTAACTTTTGCTATTTTATTTTTTTGTACACTTTTATTTATTTTCTTCTCCTCATTTTCACTAGCATCTTTTTCTACTTTACTTACATTCTCCCTATTATAGCCATCGTTCTTTTTATCTTCGAGCATTAAAATAGCCTCTGTTGCTTTTGCACGATACCTAACTTTCGCTTGCACCTCTATAGGTTTGGTTAAATCTATGTTTAATAAAAAATTAAGTTCTTCCGCTTCTAAATCGGTAGAATATAATTCTTTTTCTGTTCCTACCACCACTTCATTTTTGTCTGAATCTAAACGAATTACATATAATGGCTCTTTGTAAGCAATTCCTAAGCCTCTTCTCTGCCCTATAGTATAATGAATAAGTCCATTATGCTCCCCTAACACTTCTCCACTTGTTAACACAATTTTGCCTTTTTGGTAACTTTGGTTTACACAGCCTCGCTCTAAAGCTTGATGATGCTCTAAAAAACCGACATAATCATTGTCTGGTATAAAGCACACCTCTTGACTATCCTTTTTCTTAGCTACTCCAAGCCTATTTTCTTCCGCTATTTTGCGTATTTCTTCTTTCTCAGTAAATTCTGCTAGTGGAAATAGGATATGAGGTAGAATTTCTTTTTCTATCCCATATAAAAAATAAGTTTGGTCTTTCTTGTCTGCTTTGGATTTTGTAAGCACATATTGCTTATATTTCTCTGAATATTCTATTTTGGCATAATGCCCTGTTGCGATGTAGTCACAACCTAACTCTTGTGCTATTTTATAAAATGCTTGAAACTTCATATATTTATTGCACTCTACGCAAGGGTTTGGCGTTTTAGCACATGCATAGGAGCATATAAAATGATTGATTACTCTTTTCTGAAATTCCTCACGTAAGTCAATAACATGATGCTCTATTCCTAATTTTTCACATACTTTTTTGGCATCTGTTATGCTAGAATCATCAGCATCTATTTGTTCATTTTGTGCTTCTTCGCTTTTTTCTTCTTTACTGCAATTCATTTTTTTACTGTTGTCATATAATTGCATTGTTGCACCTATTACCTCATAACCTTGCTTTTGTAGTAAAATTGCTGAAACAGAGCTATCGACTCCACCACTCATTCCTAATAATACTTTTTTGTTCATTTTTCTTCTACATCTACCTTAATATGTACATCTTTTAGTTGCTTTTCCGTTACTGTGCTTGGTGCACGCATTAGTACATCTCTTGCCTTTTTGTTTTTAGGGAATGCTATTACTTCACGAATGTTATCTGAATCTGCAATAAGCATTACCATTCTATCTAGCCCAGGTGCTGCTCCTGCATGTGGTGGTGTTCCGTACTGGAATGCATTGTACAATGCGCCAAATCTAGTTTCTACTTCTTTTTCGCTATATCCTGCAATTTCAAAAGCCTTTACCATAAGCTCTGGGTCGTGGTTACGCACTGCTCCAGATGCCATCTCATAACCATTACATACCACATCATATTGGTATGCTAAAATGTCTAATGGGTCTTTGGTTTCTAATGCTTCTTTGCCACCTTGTGGCATGGAGAATGGGTTATGATTAAAGTCTATGGTTCCTTCATCCGATAATTCGTACATTGGGAAGTCTGTGATAAAACAGAATCTGTATACATTTTTCTCTATTAAGTCTAAGCGTTTTCCTAATTCAATACGGATTAGTCCTGCTATTTTTTGTGCTTTTTGGAATTCGTCTGCTACAAAGAAGATAGCATCTCTTTCTTTTACACCATATTCTTTTGCAAGGCTTTCTTTAATGTCCTCTGTTATAAATTTAGCAATTCCGCCAGTGTATCCCTCTGCCTCTACTTTTACCCAAGCAAGACCACCTGCACCTGCTTCTTCTTTTGCAAAGTCAGTCATACTGTCAAAGAACTTTCTTCCTTGTTCTGCGCCATTTGGTACTACAATTATTTTTATTGTTTTTCCTTTAAATGCATTAAATTCGGTATTTGCAAATAGTTTTGTAGCATCTTGAATAATTAATGGATTACGTAAGTCTGGCTTATCGATTCCATACGTTTCCATAGCTTCTCTGTAAGGAATACGTCTGAAAGGTGCCTCATCCACTTTCCAATTTGTATGCTCTTTAAATACAGTGGTAAAAATATCTTCTAATACCTTAAATACATCTTCTTGCTCTGCAAAACTCATTTCAAAATCCAATTGATAAAACTCGCCTGGTGCTCTATCTGCTCTAGGGTCTTCGTCTCTAAAGCATGGAGCAATTTGATAATATTTATCAAAACCAGAAACCATGAGTAGCTGTTTGAATTGCTGTGGTGCCTGTGGAAGCGCATAAAACTCTCCTGGATGCAATCTACTTGGCACTAAGTAATCTCTTGCTCCCTCTGGAGAAGAATTTGCTAAAATAGGTGTCTGCACTTCGGTAAAACCAAGCTCATCCATCTTTCTTCTAAGCGTTTTCATAATAGCAGAACGAAGTAAAATATTTTTATGTAATTTATCATTTCTTAAATCTAAGAAACGATACTCTAGCCTTAAATCCTCTCTTGCTTCTCCTGCTTTTTCCGAATTAATCTCAAAAGGAAGCACATTTTTGCATTTTCCTAGCATATTTATTTCTTCTGCTTCTATTTCGATTTCACCAGTTGGAATTTTGCTATTTTTGTTGCTTCTCTCTAACACTTTTCCTTTTACACTAATAACACATTCTGTTACTAACTCATTCGCTTTTTCTTGCATCTCTTTATTATCACCAATAACAATTTGGGTAATTCCGAATTGGTCACGCAAATCAATAAATTTCATTGCTCCTAAATTTCTAATTTTTTGAACCCAACCTGCTACAGTAACTACTTCTCCAACATTCGTTATATTTAATTCTCCACAATTATGATCTCTATACATGTTTACCCTTCCTTTTCTCTATTTAGTCCACTTTAGGGACAGGCCTTTTTCTCTACTTTTTTCCAATTTGGGGACAGCCCTT
>CALXKT010000052.1 GCA_944388985.1 uncultured Clostridia bacterium
CATACAAAGGGTAAATCATAAAGAAATTGATAGAAGAGTAAACGAAATTGCAGAAAAACTTGCAATAAAGGATATTCTAAATTCACCAATATATCCTATGAAAAAATAGCAAGATGGTGTGTACTTTAATAAAATATTAAGAGTTCAAAACTTGCCAAAAAGATAAAATCAAGATATAATAATACGAAGTAAAAAGAGGAAGTGATTATTTGAATAAAACAAGAAGAAGAGGTCAAGAAGAGGAAATTCCAAAATCGGTTTTAAAAATGAAACAAGAAAAGGCAAAAAGAGAAGAAGCAGAAAGAAACAGTAAAACAAAAAAACAAGGCAAAAAAAATAAAAAAGAGAAAAAGAAAAAAGGCAAGAAAAGTTGGAAAAAGAGACTAATTTTATTTGTTTTACTTGTAGCCTTAGTCATCATAGCAATTTTTTTAGGAATTTCTGCTTTTACTTGGAAGCAATTAGCAGAAGATATGTTTACCAATACGAATTCTGTTGTTGTTGACACAGAGGGAGATATTATTGCGACTTTAGGGGAAGAGAGAAAAAAGCTAACAGTACCTATTGAAGAAATGCCAGAAAATTTAACCAATGCCTATGTAGCAATTGAAGATGAACGTTTTTATACTCATTTGGGCGTGGATGTACGCAGAACAGGAGCAGCTATTTTAAATTATATTACCCATTTTGGCAATTCTTCTTTTGGAGGAAGTACGATTACGCAACAGCTTGTAAAAAACATGACAATGGATTCTTCGGATTCGGTAACTCGTAAAGTAAAAGAATGGTGGAAAGCATTTCTATTAGAATGCTACTATACGAAAGAAGAAATTTTGGAAATGTATTTAAACGTTATTTACGTAGGACCAAATGTTTATGGCGTACAAGGAGGAGCAAAATACTATTTTGATAAAGAGGTATCTGATTTATCATTGGCAGAATGTGCGTTTTTAGCAGGAATAAATAACTCACCTAATTCCTATAATCCTTTTGGAGATGAGGTAGATAATGAACTAATTACGGAAAGAACCCTTACTGTTTTGCAAAAGATGCAAGAACTAGGTTATATTGAAGAATCAGAATTGACTGAAGCGGAAGCAGAAGTAGAGGACGGATTAGATTTTGACCAAGGAACAATAGAAACGGGAGATCCTATTTATTCTTATCACACGGATGCTTTGATTTCTGAAGTATTACAAGATTTACAGGAAAAATATAATATTTCGGAAGACTTTGCGCAAAATTATTTATATTTAGCGGGGCTTACCATTCATAGTACGCAAGATTCAGATATGCAAGACGAAGTGGAAACAGAATTTCAAAAAAGGCAATATCAATTAAAATCAGCAGATGGAGAGTCTACTGCACAAGCAGCAATGGTTATTTTGGACCATAGCAATGGAAATGTATTAGCTTGTGCAGGAGGATTAGGAGAAAAAACAACTTATCGTGGGCTAAATCGTGCAACCCAAAGTACAAGGCAAACAGGTTCTAGCATAAAGCCGTTAGCGGTTCTTATTCCAGGAATTGACAGAAAACAGTTTACGGCATCTAGCATTTATGAGGACAAACAAACAACTTTTGCAGAAGGATATGCTCCGAAAAATAGTGATGATAGCTATTTAGGTGAGATAACAGTAAGAAGAGCACTAGAATCTTCTCAAAATATTCCTTTTGTGGAAATGATGGAAGAAGTTACGCCAAGTAGAGCAATTTCTTATTTAGAAAATATGGGAATTACTTCTTTAACAGAAGAGGATAACAGCCTAACTCTAGCTCTAGGAGGATTAGAAAATGGAATTAGTCCGCTAGAGATGGCAGGTGCATATGCTACGATAGCAAATGATGGAGAATATACAGAACCAGTATTTTATGTTAATGCCGTAAATGACGAAGGAAGTATTGTGCTAAGACCAGAGCAAGAAACGAGAGAGGTATTCTCACCACAAGTAGCATATGTTATAAAAGAACTTCTAACGCAACCAGTAGAGGGTTCCCATGGAACAGCTACTTATTGTTCTATTCCTGGTATTGAAGTCGCAGCCAAAACAGGAACAACAGACGAGAATTATGATAAATGGTTATGTGGTTTTACACCTTATTATACAGCGGTTACTTGGTTTGGATATGATAATAACGAAAGTATTTATTACTATAACCAAAACCCAGCGGGCATTATTTGGGCAAATGTAATGCGAAGAGTACATGATGGACTTCAAAATATGAGTTTTATTAAGCCGGGCTCTCTTGAAACAGTAACTATTTGCGCAGATACAGGAATGTTAGCTAGAACAGGATGTACGAACACATATGAAGAATATTATTTACGAGGCACTGCACCAGAATTGTGCTCTAAACATTCTGGAAGTAGAGTAACAGAAAGCAGTAGCACTGAGAGTACAAACCAACCTACAGGGGTATATCGTGATGATGAAGAAGAATTGGAACTAGACCCAGAGGAAGAAAATGTCATTCAAACAAATAGACCAGAAGAAAATACAATAGTAGAAAATGAAGTGACAGAAGAACCGATTAATGACGTGATAGACGAGGAAGAAAATGAACCAGAAAATTCGAATAATAACAATACGACTAACACCATAGAAAGTGAAGAACCAGAAAATCCAAAGGAAAATAATACTATACCAGAGAATACGGTTGATAACACTGTTGGAGGAGATAATACGAACACAATAAGTGATGGAGAAGAAAGTGATGTAGAGGATGGAAGCAATGAAATTGGAAGATAGATTTAAGTGAATCTCCAATTTTCAGCCGTTGACATAATACGAAACCGATGATATAATATTGCTGTAAATCTTTTATAGCCCACTTTTCAATAAATAAGGAGGTAATAAGGCTAAAATTTTTTTCCAACTAGACTTATGCTTTAGGAAAGGAATGTGACTAAAAATGGAAGAAAACAAGACAGCACGGACAGAAGAAATCGGTGTTAATATTACAGTACCGGTAACTGCCCAAGACGTAAAACCTCTTAACTGCGAAGCGGCTCTTGCTCGCTTCACTGCAGAGGAAAAGCAAGAAATTATGGCTCTTGCCGATGCTATTGACGTAAGAAAAATCGAAAACGTCATGAACTATGGCTCGGCAGCACTTAAGGCTACTTTCGAACAGTGTGGAAAGTTCCTTAAAGATGAACGAGGTTCCTTAGCAGACCAAGAGGTCATTAAGCAAGTTATTGAATTATCCAAAAAAGCTTCTGAAAGCTACGATGATTTCAATTTGGTGTTGCAAGAGCCGAATCTGTTTCAGCGGATCATCTTAAAAGTGATGAGCGGAGGAAAAGGAAGCCGAGCTCAAAAAGTACAGCAAAGTGCTGTGACCAACTACAAGCTTTTGGCAGAGCTCAAAGCTTCGTGCGATTCCTGGCTAGAAATGTTAAGAAAAGCAATGGGAGATGTGGAGTATTCCATCCTTAGTGATGCGGAAAACATTTCCCTGCTAGAAAAATACATTATAGCCGGAAATATTGCAGAAGAAAGAGTTCTTCACGAGATGGCAGCCATTCAGAAGCAATATGATGAAACGGGATTACAGCAGTACGCCCAAGATTATGAAGAAGTAAAAGAGGGAAATAACATTTTCCTTATTACAATGGCAAATTTGGAAAAGTCACGAATCATGTATCACCTAAGTGTCGGACAGCTCACCCTCATTCGCAGGGGTAATCGAAATGTACAAATTTCGATTCATACACAAGTGGATAATTCGATGGCACTCATCGGCCAGCAATTGAGGAATGCTGTTCTGGATGCCAAAACCCGTGAGGTTTTGGAAGGGCAAAAAGCAATTTCCAGACTCAGCGATGAGTTGATTAAAGATGTTTCCAAAAATGTTGGGCTTACCGCGGAAGAAACGGAGAGGCTACTTTATGCCAGCTTCTATCATACAGAGGCTGCAAAAGAGGCTATCACAACGGTTATTAATAGTTGTAATGCTATCCAGAAAACGGCAACAGATATGTTGCCACAAATGAAAGCGGACTTAACTCAGCTGAATGACCTTATCAAGCAATTGGAACCGTGTGTCGGCCCCATGGAAACTTTGGAAAACTTGAAAAGTGGCACTCCACCCACAACTGGTGGTGGAAATTTGAAATTCTAAAAAGAATTACGAAAAAAGATGGCGAATTTTAACAAATTCGCCATCTTTTTGTTGTAATTTACATAAAAATGTGATATTATATTGGCATTGCTAAAGGCAAATATTTTGAAAGGAGATTGAGAAATTATGATTATAACTTCTCAAGGATTTGGTCATTTTACAGAGGGACTCAATAACCAAGATTTTGGAATGGAAAGCAAGCGGTGCATCCTTATTTTAGATGGATGTAGCGGTGCCAAGTATTCCGAAGTAGGAACAAGGTTATTCGCACAGCTTCTCTCTAGAAAGGAGGATTGGGACAACGCAGAAAAATTCGAGGATAATGTTAAGCATGTTTTTGAGGACATTATCGAAATGATGCAAAAATACTATCCCATACGGGAAGATTTGGAACAACAATTCATTATGGAGAACTTGCTCTTTACAATTGTAGCATGTTTTCAGACAGAAGAAAGCTTTATTGTAAAGCTTTTCGGTGATGGTTACATCATTACCAAAAATAAGCGAGGACTCACCAGCTATATGCGATTTTCTTATGGAAAATGCCCACCGTATTTTGCTTATAAGTATTGCAATTCGGTGGAAACGCAATTAAAAGATTTCCAATTCAGAACTTTTACTTTTAGCAAAGAGGTTTTCCCCAAAGTGGCTATCGCTACAGATGGAATTATGCCAATTGCAAAAGGAGAGGTAAAAGGATTGGATCACTTTGTAACAGGAGAAAACGACATTCAAATGGCAATGGCAATTCGAAGCCATAGGCAAAGCTTTTTTGATGATGTGACAGTCGGAACGTTAGGAGGAAATGAATAATGAGTTCGTGGAAATCTAAATTGTTTGGTGCAAAAGAGCCAAAAGAAGAAAAAAAGGAAGGCGATTGGTTTAACTATTGGGCCGATAACACGGCAGAACCGAAGCAAAAAACGGAAAGAACTGCAGTGACAGAATCTGGCATGCAGATTTCGCAAAACGTTTTAACCAAAGAGACTACTGCTTTAGGAAAGGTAACTCCAAGTACACAAGGTGTTCCTACAACCAAAGTAGAAGTAAAGTTGCCAGCTGATGAGCAAATAGAATCGAAAGATGGTAAGATAACTCCGGAAGAAGAAAGTAAAAAAGATTCCTACTTTGGTTTTTGGGGCAGTAAATATTATAAGCCTTTCAAACCTGTGGTAAAGAAAAAACTTACTGTTTTGCTTTTGGAGAATACCAGTTTAATGGGAAACTATACAGAAATTCTAATGCGGATTATAAAAGGTCTTTCATTATCGGATTTATTATGTGTTATTCAATATGGTAGTAAGGTAGAGGTAGGAGAGATAAGAGAAACTTCTACTTGGAAAGACGCTCATCTTTTTCAACAAAGCGATTTAGGAGAAAAAGCTTGCTTGTTTGATGCGTTGGCGGAATTAGAACTCCTTATTTCAAAAACAATTGGCATAGTGGAGGAAAAAGAAAAGGAAAAGGTAAAAATAGATACGGTGGATGTCATTGGAATTGGTACCTGTAAAGATAATGGTTCAAAAATCTCGAAAGAGCAAGGAATAGAACGTTTTTACTGGGTAGCCAATAGACCCAATATTATTACCAAATATTTTTGCCTTACAGAAGAAAATTTTGCAGATGCAGCTGAAATTGGATTTCATTCGATTGGAGCCATTTTGCGGAATTGAATTTGTGAATCTTGCCTTAAGAAGGGAAGAGAGGAAAAATGAATTTCATTCAAAAGATTTATCATCATTGGAAATTGTTTTGGATGTGGCTGTTCGGTAGCGGAAAAGAAGAAACAGACTCAGAAGAAAAACCGAATTCTTTGGAAAAAGTGGTTAGTGAGGAATTGGTAGAAAAAGAAAGAGAAAGAATTAACTTGGCAAAACGAACTATGCTATCGAAACTTTATATGTTAGAGCAGGAAATTGCTGTATTACAGAATAACTTTCCTACAGAGTTTCAAGCTTTTCAAAGCAGAATAGACGACTTACGAGAAGACTATCAAACTACTTTGGAGGAAGTTAAGAAAGAATTACGATTCGAAATAAATCCAGAGCAAGATAGCCTTAAACAAGGACAAGTTGTCAAACTGGAAAAAGACATCGAAAAATTCCTGCAAAAAGAAGTAAAGTTTCACATTCTTTCGCAACAACTACAAAGACTGATTGCAAAATTAAATATTTTGTATAATGTCGCCATCTTCCACACCACAGAAAAAGAAAAAGCAAGCATCAAACGGCAGTTATCCAATGCCTTGGCAGTAGAAACGAGACTTGCTAGCGATTTTTTGAGCTGTGATTATATCTTAGAGGATGAACAGCTTAAAGAAAGAATTGTTAACCTCCTCTCCTATGTTGACTATCACATTTTTAAAACGAACATGCGCGCTACAAAGCAAACTTTCGATACGACAAATTCTTCCTTAGTGTTATTAGCACAGTTCGAGAATTTCGATGAAGAAAGTGCTTTTGTTGCATTTCTCAAAGATGAGTTATCAGACTTGATGGAGCTTCTTTCTTATATTAGAGAGGAGGAACTTCAAAAAAACTTACAAAAAGAGGCAGACAAGGTTATTGCAAACCTTACTGTCGATAAAGAAAAAGTGAGTTTATTGTCTGAGAACGCAATTTGGAACCAATTTTTCCATTTTGAAACGACTTTGCTAAGTATTTTAAAAGCAAGTGGCGTAGAAAAGGAAAAAACAAAGGTAGCGCTGTTAGCGAGAATGCAGATAGCAGTAGAGGAAGAGGATGTCTTAACTTTACCTAGCACCAATGCTTTTCTAGACTTGGTTAGTGTATTTGCAACAACGCAAAATATGAAAGTACTGTTACTACTGAAGCTACTAAAAAGGACATCAAAGGAGGTTACGTATAAAGAAATCTATTTCTTAGCATTATTATTTGATGTGTTAGGAGTGATAGAAAATACGGAAAATTCGTTAAAGCAATACCTAGAAAAATATAAAGACAAGTACCCGTATGCTCCAAACGACATTTGGAAAAAGAAACTATCCGTTTTGGGTGCTTCGAACCACAACTACGTGGTTGCATTTTCTTTAGACGAATGTCAAAAGGAAATGGTGCAAACTTTAACAAGTTTAAAACTAGATTTTAAGATTGAAGAGGATAAGGTACTACTTAATTCTTATTATTTCGGTGGTATGCCTCATGTTCTTGCAAGTTTGCAAAGTAGTAGTAAGTAAGTTAGAAAAACTTTTTTGTATTGAGAAAGGACGGTAAAAATTATGGCTAACTATTTTGGTTTTTCTTCGGACAAGATTGACATTTTCTTTATGCTCATTGATTCTTCTAGTTCTATGGAATACGATGAAGAAAATGTGCGGAGCGGTCTAAAAATGTATAAGAAGAGCTTTGAAAATTTCGATGAGGCAGGATCTATTGCTGTCAATGTTTCGAAGTTCAATAGTGATTTTTATCCGGGAGAATTCCAGCCAATTACAGAGTTTAGCACGGATTATCGTACAGATGGCTCTACGGCTCTGTATTATTCGATTGTAGAAGGAGCAGAACTATTGCAATCTTATATAAAGGAAGTAACAGAAAAGAAAGGAGTTGTTCCGAGAGCAACATTTATTCTTTTCTCGGATGGCGAGCCGTGCTGTGACCCTGGTACATTTGGGGAGGCAAAGGAAACTATTACTAATCTGAATTATGCAGGAGTAAATACTGTTTTTATTGCTTTCAAAGAAGCTATAAATTCGGATTTTGGTAAGAGGTTAGGCTTTATGGCTACCATTGATGTTACGGACAGGAATGCTCTTGTCAATTTCCTTGGTGTGGAACT
>CALXKT010000053.1 GCA_944388985.1 uncultured Clostridia bacterium
AATCCAAAATATTTATTGGCTTTACTAAACTTTTTTTCATAAATGCAAACAATAGCATTTTTCTTTTCTGTTTCTTCTCCCTCATTTTCAATTACTACCTTATCCACTTTTATTCCTAGCATCATTCCATTTTGTTTTCCTACAGATGTAAATGGGATAATTCGTAATCGTGTTCTATAATTTTCGTTTTCTTCTTTTTCTTTCCATTCACCTCCTAAAATTTTGTCTGTGTTCTCTAAAAGGCTATTTGGTAATAGTTCACTCATTTTTTCTTTTTCCATCAATACCACAGGATAGTTACTAATTGGGTCTTTTAGCATATTGCCAGTATCTAACATTACTGTCGTTTCTAACGTTTTTCCTTCCATTGTTATTTTAATGGTATAGATTAATTCTTTTTTGCTCATTTTCCTTTTTACTACGCGAAAAGCAATGTAGGTAATGGTAAATCCTAAAATGCCTCCTAGTAACGCTACTTTTATAGGATAGGTACCAATTAGCACTCCATCTCGCATCAAAATATTTTGTGGTTTTACCATGTACAAGAGCGCAAACGCACACCCTCCTAGCGAAAAAGATACTAAATAAAATACTACTAGCATTTTAAACATTGCTTTTATGGTTTTAGGAGAAAAAGCTAGATATACCATACACATTGAAAGAATGATTTTTACTGCCAAATTAGTATAAATAGGAAATACATTCGCATACGCTAAAATAGCATAAATCGCACCTACCAAACTAGCAAATAAAATTCTAATATGCTTTCTTTTTGTTTTCGTAATGTAAGCTGTGCCAAAAAGAATGATATAGTTCATACACAAGTTTTCCAGCAAAACAACATCAACGTAAATTGTCATTGTAATCACCTAATAGCCTTTTTTACTCTCCTATTGTACAACGTGGTACTTGAAAAAGCTGTCACTTCGTGAACGCGAAAAAAAGAAATAATCTACTAAATTCGATTATTTCTTTTATCAATCTTTCTTATTTATTATTTTGCAGCAGGAATCTGCCCTATTTGTTCATTCCTCTATTTTTTCTTAAAAAGGAAGGAATATCTAAGTTATCTGCTGGGTTTGAGTTATCTGCTGGATTAGGAATAGAGTTTATTTTCTTATCCCATGCTTTTTCTACAATATCTCCTACTGGGATGTTGTTTCCAAAACCTGGCTCTTTTTCAAATCCGGTAGCAATAACCGTAATAACAATATCTTCATCTAAGCTTTCATCGATAACAGCACCGAAGATAATGTTTGCTTCTGGGTCAACACTGCGTTGTACTAATTCTGCTGCAGTATTTACCTCATGTAGTCCTAAGTTCGTTCCACCAGTGATGTTAATAATAACACCTCTTGCACCCTCAATAGAAGTTTCTAGTAATGGGCTTTGGATTGCTTGTTTTGCAGCATCTTCTGCTCTGTTTTCTCCAGATGCTCTACCAATACCCATATGTGCCATTCCGGTATTTAGCATAATGGTTTTAACATCTGCAAAGTCTAGGTTTACTAAACCTGGTATTGCAATTAAGTCGGATATACCTTGTACACCTTGTCTTAACACATCATCTGCCATTTTAAAAGCTTCTACGATGGATGTTTTGCGATCAATTATTTGTAATAATTTATCATTTGGAATAACAACTAAAGTATCTACTTTTCCTTTTAAGCTTTCAATTCCACGTTCTGCTTGTGATAAACGTTTCTTTCCTTCAAAAGTAAATGGCTTTGTAACAACTCCAATGGTTAGAATTCCCATTTCTTTTGCTGTAGCTGCTACAATTGGTGCTGCACCAGTACCGGTACCTCCACCCATTCCAGCGGTAACGAATACCATGTCTGCTCCGCGTAAAGCTTCTGCAATCTCTGATTTACTTTCTTCTGCAGCTTGTGCTCCGATATCTGGATTTGCTCCTGCACCTAATCCTCTTGTAATTTTTTCTCCGATTTGTATTTTAGATGGTGCTTTCGATAAAAGTAAAGCTTGTCTATCTGTGTTTACGGTAATAAATTCTACTCCTTTTATTCCTGATTCCACCATTCTATTTACTGCATTGTTTCCAGCTCCCCCGATTCCTATTACTTTAATGGTCGCTGTTCCATCTAACATTGTGTTTTCCTCTGTGTTATCCATGAACATAATGCTTATCCTCCCTCTTTAATTTAAATCTTTTACTTTTTAGGAATAAAAAAATTCTTTAATCCTTTCTATTATGGTTTGAAATATGTTTTCTTTTGATTTTGTATCAATGCTACTTGATAAGTTTTTAGCAAATGGTCTTGATGCAATATAACGAACCAAAGAATAGGCTGTTCTATACTCTGGTCTTACCGTACTAATGAGTCGTCCAGTCGAAATTTTAACAGGTATATTTAAAATAATTTTTCCTGCCACATCGCTTTTGTTAATGTTGGTAATTCCTTGTCCTGTTAAAATAACGTTGTTGATTCTAGGTTTAATTCCTTGCGCTGTGATATCTCTATTTACCAAAGAAAAGATTTCCTCAATTCTTGCTTCGATAATTTCGATTAATTCTGAACTTTTGATGACTCTTTTATTTTCATCCTTACAAGTATTTAGTAATATTTCATTATCATTATCAATAAAGGATTTTAAGGCTAGTCCATATTGATGTTTTAATCGGTCTGCCTCTTCTTCCGATATATTGAGTACCAATGCAATATCATTTGTGATATTGTCTCCTCCTAATGGTATTGTGTTGGTGTAGGAAAAGGATAATCCCTCAAACACACCAATATCGGTGTTTCCTGCTCCAATGTCTAATAACATCACATTATCGTTTAATTCGTTTCCATCTAATACCAAACTTCTCTCTGCTAGGGTAATTGGTACTAATCCGTCAATATCAATATCTGCTTTTCGGAAAATATTTGCTAATTGCTTCATATAGTCTTTATCTGCTAGAACTACTTGTGCTTTTACCGTAAAGCTAGAACTTAAACTGCCTACTGGGTCTTGTACAATTTTGCCATTATCTAATATAAATTCATCGGTAACAATATCTATTATTTGCATTCCTTCTGGAATGTCGATATCTTTTACTTGTGAAATGGCAGCCGAAACATCTTTTCCAGATATTCCTGCATATTTATCTTTTGCCTCTTTTGTAATACTATTTTGTACAATGGTAACATATTTTCCTGGTATCGTTAAATAAGTGGAATTAATTTCTGCTTCCGTTTCTGCCTCTGCTTCTTTGATAAGTTTTGTAATTGCTGTTACAATTTCATTTTCATCTACGATTTTACCTTTTTTTATACCATTGCATCTACAACTTGTTGTACATAGGACTTCTATTTGGTTAAAATTATTGACTTCTCCAATAACCAAGCTTACTTTTGAAGTTCCAATGTCCATTCCTACGATTATATCTCCTATAGCCAAGGCACATTCCTCCATTTTTTTCTGCTCTTATTTGTTCATTAGAATATTACATTTTCCACAAAAAGTCAATAGGATTTGTAATATTTTTGTAACATTTTTGTAACATTTTTGACATATTATTCTAAAGTGTCCATTGCCGTAGCACTTTTTTAATTTCCTATTTTCCCTTCAAGGTTAACTTTATCTGTTTTTGTATTTTTTTCTTGTTTTTCTTTGTCGTTTTTTGTCTTTTAATTTTGCTTTTCCTCTTCACTGTTTTCTACTTGCTCTTGTTCTTCTTTTTTAGTATCTTTCTTCTTTTCGCTGAATTTTTCGATATAATATCTACGAATAATTCCTAAATTATTAAACATTCTTCCTACAAAAACAACAATAGCTGCTAGATAAATATCGACATTTAGTTTTTGGCCTAAATAAGTTAATAATATTGCTAAAATAGCATTTCCGAAAAAACCAGATACAAATATTTTTAAATCAAAGTTTTTCTTTAAAGTAGAAGCAATACCTCCAAATACGGTATCTAATGCTGCGATAATGGCAATGGCTAAATAACCAGAATAAGTATATGAAATCATTGGCATATTAACTCCAATTAATGCTCCTACAATACATCCTAAAATAATTGCAATAAAAATCATTTTCTTTTTCTCCTCTCTAATTATTCTTGTACAGCCTCTTGCATATATTGCACATCTAATTCGCCATTATATTTTGGTATTTCTACTCTGTTTTCAGCTGTAACACTTACCTTTATTCCAACGGCTCTATCCACAAATCCGCTTCCATCTAAATTTAATACTCTCGTTAATTCTTCTTTATCTCCAATCGCTTTTACTACATAAGGTGCTTCTAACCTTTGTAAATCTACCATAATATAGGTATACTCTCCCATATCCACAATATACGTCATTGGTAGAACACGAATACCATTAATCGATATCGCTTCTGCCCCTGCATAACGAAGTTCATTTACCAAATCGATTAAATCATAAGCTTGTACACCCATATCTCCATTATTTAAGGTGACGGTTACGCCCTCTCCATACACATCTGTTTTACCTACTAAAAGATTAGATTCTTGCAATTCTTCTTCAATTAAATCGGCGGCTACTTCATTATCTTCTATATTTTTTCGATATTCTGTTATTCTTGCATTTACATCCTCAAGCTGTTTATTCATATCTTCATAACGATTTTTCCATTCTGCCAATGCTGTCCTTAGTTCCGATTCACGCATATTTTCAATTGCCGTTATGTCTGTTTGTTCCACTGTTCGAAATTGCATTAGCATAACACTTACTAAAACAATACATACTAGGAATACCACAATCGTAACTACCGTTACATCTGCTTTTATCTTAAACTTTTTCACCTTTTCTCTCCTTTCGTCTTTTCTCTTAATCTAAAACCTATTTATCCTCTTTTAAATATTTGACATCACTAACTCCTGCATATCTAGCAATGGTAATATCATCTACTTTTGTAATATCTGCTCTATTCCCCCTTGCTCGAATAAGATCCAAATAAGAACCAGCTCTTCTTAAAGAACCATATAACAATTCTTGTGGTCCAATAGCTCGGATGGTAAAAGGAGAGCCTACTCTTTCTCCATTTACTTTGATGACATTTCCCTCACACGTAATAGCCGTATTGCTGGTAAGGCGTTGTCCGTTAATTTCTATCGCTTCTGCTCCTGCATTTTTTAATTCATTAATAACATTTTGAAGGTCATCATAATGAATTAATTGTGTAGAAACATCTAAACTCAAATTTGTTGTCTCTGCATCTTGCAAAATAACTTCTACGCCGTCTCCTACCACATCGGTATAACCCAAAATCATATTATTTTCTTTTAATTCCGCTTCTTGCGCTTTTGCTGTATTATCATCCTGTGTTGCTTCTTGTCTTACTTGCTCAAGCTGTTTTTGTGCTTCCTGTAAGTCACTGTATGCGTTATCATATCTTTCTTTCATACGAAGCACTTCATCTCTTAAGCCATTATCTGCTAATGTTTGTGAGACAGTAGAACTGGCAGAATTCATAGTTTTTATTTGTACACTAATTGCAATAGTAAGCAATAGGCACATAATTCCTAAAGTAATCGCAATTTGTTTTTTCTTCAAATCGATTCCTCCCATCTTTATCATTTTACTGTATGAAATACATCCCTTTACACTTTTTCTCTAAAATATGGCCCCTCTCTATTTAAGTCTACATTAATGAAAATAATTCCTTCGTGGTCTTTTTCATCTTCTAAAAATTGGTGAATCCATAACATTTTTGTACTTAGATTAGAAGTATCTCCCATATATACTTGTTTCTTTTCTTTTTCTAAAGTTAGAATATAATTAGTCTTATCTGCAATTGAAATTTCAGTTATCAGCTCACTAATATTTTCCTCAATACTAGCTGCCGCTTCCATAATTCTTAAAACATCTCCTAATTTTTCCAAATCCTCTGCACATAGTCTATTTCCTGCTTTTATGTCTTCTTCTGGTGTTTCGTAACCAGTAATAACTGGGTAATCACCTTTTTCGCTTGTTATCTCTAAAATGTAGCCTTGATTATTAATATATACATAAGCATTTCCAAAAGGCAACGTAAAAGTAGCTTCTCTTTCGGTTACTACAATTTCAATTGCGTCTGGTAATTTTCGGTGAATTTCTACTTGGTCAATATAAGCATTTTGCTTGATGTTTTCTTGTATTTGGCTTGTCCTATATTGAAAAATATTTTGCCCATTCTGTAAACTAGATAAACTAATAATTGTCTCCGATGATATTTTTTCATTTCCAATAACAGAGATACTTTGAATGTTGAAAATAGGAGAAAGTAATGCAAAAATAATTCCTCCAATAATAATAGCTAATAGGGTAAGCCACTTTATAACACGAAAAATACGTTTTCTCTTTCTTCTATTCATTTCTTGTTCTTGTGGAGATTTGTATTGTTTTGGTTTACCTTTTCTTTTGGTTTGCTTTTTCTTCTTTTTTTCATTGTTTTTGTTTTTTAGAAGAGGCTCTTCTTGGTAATTTTGCATATATTTCGATTGAATAATAATCTCTGGTTCTTCTACCACCGTTCGTGCGTTTTTATTTCCCTGCGTTTTTCCATTGTGTTTCTTTCCTTGTTTTGTATTTGCTGTTTTTTGATTACTTTTTTTCTTATTTCGTTCTTGATTCTTCTTTTTGTTTTTTTTCTTTTTCTCCTTTTCTTGAACTGGTTCATCTAATCGTTTTAAACCAATAACAATTTCATCATCAAAAGAAAATTTGTCATCTTTTGTGCTTTCTATTGGCTTTTCTATTTGTTCTTTTTTTGTTTTTTTATTACTTTTTATTTTGCTCCTAACGATTTTCTTCTTCGAAGCCTCTTTTGTCCCTCTTGGCATTTACTCACCTTCTTTTACCGATATATTTGCTCCTAACCTGTTTAGTTTTCTGTCTAAGTTTTCATACCCTCTTAATATATATTCAATATTCGTAATTTCCGTTTTTCCTTTACTTGCTAACGCTGCTGTAACTAAAGCTGCCCCTCCTCTTAGGTCTGTGCTGTTTACCTTTGCACCCGATAGTTTTTTTACTCCTTTAATAATCGCCGTTTTCCCTTCTGTTGTAATTTTAGCTCCCATTTTCTTTAATTCGGTCATATATTTGAATCGATTTTCAAAGATATTTTCGATAATAACCGAAGTACCTTTGGCTGTGGTAAGCATGCTTGCAAAAACCGATTGCATATCCGTTGGGAAACCTGGATACGGCATTGTTTTAATATCTACCGCTTTTAATCTTTTAGGTGCTTCTAAGAAAATACGATGTTTTTCTTTTTCTATTTTGCAACCACATTCTTCTAGCTTACTAATGATAGGGCTAATATGCTCTAAAATAACATTGTTTAAGGTAACCTTACCTCCTGTTGTTGCTACCATACAGAGCAAACTTCCTGCTTCAATTCGGTCTGGCATAATGTTATAGCTAATGTCTTTTAATTTTTGCACTCCTATAATTTTTACATTGCTCGTACCGGCGCCCTCAATTTTAGCTCCCATTCGGTTTAAACAGTTTGCTAAATCAATAATCTCTGGCTCCATAGCAGCATTGGTAATATTGGTTTCTCCCTCTGCAAAAACAGAAGCAAGAATAATGTTTTCGGTTGCTCCGACACTTGGAAAATCCAAGTCGATATTTGCCCCAATTATTTTATCACATTTACATACAATAAATCCAGCATTTTCTGTAATATTTATTCCTAATTTTTCAAAACTTTTTAAATGAAGGTCAATTGGTCTTGCTCCAATATCACAACCTCCTGTTTGTGATAGTTTGTGGATACAT
>CALXKT010000054.1 GCA_944388985.1 uncultured Clostridia bacterium
AGTGAATTCAAAACCCAACTACAAGAAGAATTTAATGAAATGATAGAAAGTGTAGATACTTATGGAGGATTTTATATTGGAAGATATGAAACAGGAAATTTAGCAGCTAATACAACCACAGAGCCAGTAGTAGTAAAAGGCAATGATAGCAATTCAAATGTCAATTGGTATTATATGTATGAGAATAGTAAAAAAATAGCAGCAAATAGTAATGTGGTAAGTACTATGATATGGGGAAGTTTGTGGGACAGAACATTAATATGGTTAGAAGAAACAAGAGAAAAAAGTTATGCAGAAATAGTTGATTCAAGTACATGGGGAAATCATAGTGATAGTAGTGGAGCGGCAGAAGCAAATTCTGGAGAAAAAAGAGCTACGGGATTTAGTGAAGCATGGAAAGCGAACAATATCTATGACCTAGCTGGAAATGTTTGTGATTTGACGATTGAGGCGAGCTTCACCCGCAATCGTGTTTATAGAGGTGGTTATTATAATAGTTACGGTTCTACCTTTCCGGCTTCTGACCGTTTTAGCAACAATCCGACCCTTACCGACAGCGGCTACGGCACTCGACTAGCTTTATATGTAGCACTGGAAACTGAGTAGAAATATGCAGAAAATAAACATAAGGAATAAACAAATGAATTATGCAAAATTAGAAAGAAAGCGAATTATGGATGCACACTAGCCAAAGCACTCCATAATTCCAGCGTTCGTGCATAAGCTTTTGAGACGTAGACGAAAAAGCTTTAAGCAAGAACGCTTAAACTATCGTGGTATATTTTTTTTTCTTTTCAGCACTTCGTGCTGAAAAGAAAAAGATATACTAAAAATAGTAAAAGCAAATAAAAAAGAAAAAGGAATGTATAAGGCATGCCTAGATGTGCAAGATGCTCTATTACTAAAACCATTATAAAGTAACAAATGGGGGATTGCAAAAATTCCAAATTAATACTTGCACTTTACGTAAATTTGTGATAAGATAATTGCATTGAAATTGATAAAAGCGAAAATAAAGGACAAGATAGCAATAGAAACTTCTTACAGAGAGCCAAGTAAGCTGAGAATTGGTAGAAAAGCCTATAAGCTATTATCCCCTTTTAGTTGCCTTTTCGAAAAGAGAACCCAAAAATCCAATGTGAAACAGTAAAAGAAAAAACAAGGGCATGGTATTCTTCTAGTAGAAAAAGCCGTAATTCTGCGTTAAAGAAAATGAATGAGAGAAAAGAAGATGTATTATAATAAATTCTTTTAAAATAGGTGGTACCGCGGAAAAAAGCTATTTCGTCCTAATGTAACGAAATAGCTTTTTACGTGCGTTGAAAAATAATTATACAAGGAGGAATTAAAATGAGTGAAGAGAAAAAAGATTATGGACAAACATTGAATTTGCCAAGTACCGATTTTCCAATGAGGGCTAACTTGCCAGAAAGGGAGCCAACCATTCAAAAAGACATTTTTGAAAATGGACTATATGAAAAGATATTAAAGAAAAACGAGGAGCATGAAACTTTTATTTTACATGATGGACCTCCTTATGCAAATGGAGAAATTCATGCAGGACATGCTTTAAATAAAATTTTAAAAGATACCATTGTAAGATACAAATCGATGCAAGGGTTTTATTCGCCATACATTCCGGGCTATGATACACATGGTATGCCAACTGAGAAGAAAGCAATTGAAAAATTAGGATTAGACAGAACCCAAATACCTGTAACAAAATTTAGAGATACTTGTAAAGAGTTTACAAGCAATTATAAAGAAGTTCAAACCGAGGGCTTTAAAAGGCTTGGTGTATTAGGTGATTGGGAACATCCATATGTTACGTATGACCCTAAATTGGAAGCAAGACAAATTGGCGTATTTGGAGATATGTACAAAAAAGGTTATATCTATAAAGGACTAAAGCCAGTATATTGGTGTACAGACTGCGAAACAGCATTAGCAGAAGCAGAAATTGAGTACAAAGATGTAACAGGTTCATCTATATATGTAAAATTTCCAGTAAAAGACGCAAAAGGAAAATTTGATAGCAAAAATACTTTTGTTGTTATATGGACTACTACACCATGGACACTACCAGGTAACCTTGCAATATCTCTTGGAGAAGACTTTGACTATAGCATAGTAGAAGTGCAAGCAGGAGAAAATACTAATTTCGTAAAAGGCAATACAGCAGAAAGATACATTATGGCTTCTGAGCTTGTAGAAAAAGTAATGAAGATTGCAGAAATAACCGAATACACAGAAGTGCAAAAATTAAAAGGAAAAGAGTTAGAGGGCGTACTCTGCAAGCATCCATTCCTAGATAGAGATTCTGTTGTTATTATGGGAAGCGAAGATACAGTAGATGTACAATTAACAGAAGGTACAGGTGCTGTTCATACTGCTCCTGGTTATGGTAAAGAAGACTACTTAGCAGGGCTAAAGAACAATTTAGGAATAGTGGTTACCGTCGATGCTAAAGGTCATCAAACAGAGGGAGCAGGTCCATTTGAAGGAATGTATTATGCAAAATCTAATAAAGAAATAACAAAATGGCTTGCAGAAAATGGCTATCTTCTAAAAGAAACCACTATAGCTCACTCTTATCCTCATTGCTGGAGATGTAAAAAGCCTGTTATCTACAGAGCAACACCACAATGGTTCGCATCCGTAGATGGCTTTAGAGACGAGGTACTAAAAGCAATAAAAACTGTTAAATGGCATCCAACATGGGGAGAAGACAGAATGACCGAGATGATTAAAGGTAGAAACGATTGGTGTATTTCAAGACAACGTACATGGGGAGTTCCACTTCCAATTTTCTATTGCAAAGATTGCGAAGAACCGTATGTTACCGAAGAGTCAATAAAGAAAATTCAAGATATCTTTAGAGAAAAAGGTTCCAATGCTTGGTACGATAAGTCTGAAGAGGAATTAATGCCAGAAGGAGCAAAATGCGCAAAGTGTGGATGCGCACATTTCAAAAAAGAGACAGATATTATGGATGTATGGTTTGACTCTGGTTCTACGCACCAAAGCGTTTTAGTAGAACGTGGACTTCCATACCCAGCAGACCTATACCTAGAAGGAAATGACCAATACAGAGGATGGTTCCAATCCTCGCTATTAACAAGTGTAGCTACCAATGGTATTGCACCATACAAAGAAGTGCTAAGCTGTGGATTTGTTGTAGATGGTCAAGGCAGAAAAATGTCTAAAAGCTTAGGAAATGGTATTTCTCCAATTGATGTATGCAACAAATATGGGGCAGATATACTAAGGTTGTGGGCACTTTCAGCAGATTATACAATGGATGTAAGTATCTCAGACGATATCTTAAAAGGAATTTCAGATGTCTATAGAAAAATAAGAAATACTGCAAGATATATAATTGGTAACACCAGTGACTATAATCCAGATGAGCCAGTTAAATATGAAGATTTGCAAGAAATAGACAAGTGGGCATTAACAAGGCTTAACAAATTAGTACGTGATTGCGTAAAAGAATATGATGCATATAATTTTTCGGGTTGTTATCATGATATCAATCAATTCTGTGTGGTAGACATGAGTAGCTTCTATCTAGATATTATTAAAGATAGGCTATATACCTCTAAAAAGGATTCGATAGAAAGAAGAGCAGCACAAACAACCATGTATATTATTTTAGATAGCTTAGTAAAAATCTTAGCGCCAATGATTTCGTTTACAGCAGAGGAAATTTGGAAAGCAATGAAACATACAAAGGACGAGACAGTAGAAAGTGTAATGCTTACAAGCTTCCCAAAAGTAAATGAAAAGTACGATAATCCAGAATTAACAGAAAAATGGAATAGAATAATTAGATTAAAAGATATCGTGGCAAAAGAACTAGAAAATGCAAGAGCAGAAAAGAAAATAGGAAATTCTTTAAATGCAAAAATTACAATATATGCTGAAGGAGAACAATACAAATTCATAAAGGAAAATCTAGAGCTATTGCAGACTGTATTTATTGTTTCTGCATTAGAGGTAGAAGAAAATGCAAGAAAAGATGAAGTAAAACTTGGCGTAAAAGTAGAACAAGCACCAGGAGAAAAATGTGAAAGATGTTGGATGTACTCTGAAACCGTAGGAGAAGATAAGGAGAATCCTACTTTGTGCCACAGATGCAGTGAGGCAATCAAAGGTTAAGAAATAAAACGAAAGGATAAAAATGAGAAAAATAAAGAATAGTGGAAAGATAACAATTCAAACTATATTGTACCTAATCATGATTATCATAATAATTGTAGTAGGGAGCCGAATTTATTCCAAATACAATTATTATGATTACATGAAAGGAGTGCGAGAAACAGGAAAGACCACTTTTACAAGGGACCATGAGGTACGTTATTCTGAAATGGACAGCTATAAAATAGAGAATACGGACTTTAATGATGCAATGTTTTTTAAGGAAATTGCTGTAGAGCCATATACTGCATATCGTGTAACTTGCATGGTAAAAACAGAAAATGTAGAAAATCAAGAAAATAAATATACCGCTGGGGCGCAAATTTCCATTAATAATACAATGGAATCGTCTGATGCGCTTACAGAAACAAACGATTGGCAAAAAATTAGTTTTGAATTTAATTCCAACAATCGTACTGAGGTAGAAATTGGCTTTCGACTAGGAGGTTATGAGGACTATAGCAAAGGAACTGCATGGTTTTCAGATTTTACCTTGGAAAAAGGAGAAATAGATACAGATACAAATTGGAATATGGTTTGTTTTGTTCTTAACAACTTAGATGTTACGCTAGAAAATGGCGAAAGAGTACAATTTTTTATGAGCGAAAGTGATAAGCGAACCATTGAAGAAAATTTACAAAGATTCCAAAATACCATTGGAGATTTAAGCGGAAACAATATGAGTATTTCATATGATATTATTGAAATAGAAGAACCAGTAACAACGTTATCGTATGATGAAGAAAATGAGTACTATGTAGGACAAGAAGATGTAGATGAGCTAATTCGAGAATATGTGGAACAAGAAGAATACGATTATATTTATGTTGCAGTGCGCTTGGGGGATTTGAATGTGAGTGATGAAGTTCTAGTACATGACTGGATTGGACTTCGGCGCAATGGAATATCGCCAAATTGGTTATGCAAATATTCGCATGCCAGATGATAGAAATAGTGGTATCTATGAGTATTCTATTTATAATACATTTCCACAAGAAGTTTTTTTACATGAGTTTTTGCATACACTGGAAAGAAATGAAAAAGAAAACGGTAACGACATTGCGGAACTTCATGATTATGCAAACTATGGCTATGTGGAAGATGCAAGAAGCGGGCTAAGGGAGTGGTATCGTGATTATATGCAAAATACCATTCAAAATGGAGAAAATAAAGGACTTACCCAATTTGCTTATTTATCAAAGCCAATTCATGACAGTAACTTTACAACTTCTACACCATTACACGATTTTGAGGAACCACAAAACTTAATAGAAGAACTTAACAGTATTATTAATAGAGTAACACAATTATTTGTAAGGCAAGAGCAAGGATGAAAATTTGCCTTAGCGTTGTAATCCATTTTCCTAGCAAAACGATAATCTTTTTTTAGTAAGCTTAGGGAGAAAGAAAGGAAGAAAAAATGCAAGTTTCAGAATTTAATTATCATTTACCAGAAGAATTAATTGCACAAACACCAATAGAAAAAAGAGATGAATCTAGGCTTATGGTTTTAGATAGAACGGCACAAACCATAGAGCACAAGACTTTTAAAGATATTATCGACTATTTAGAGCCGGGAGATTGCTTAGTAAGGAATAATACCAAAGTAATACCAGCCCGTATTTATGGAAGAAAAGAAACAGGGGCAAAAGTAGAATTCTTACTATTAAATAATATTGAAGGTGATATTTGGGAAACCATCGTTAGACCAGGCAACAAGCTTCATGTTGGTGCAAAAGTAATCTTTGGAGAAGGCTTACTTAAAGCAGAGGTATTAGATATCATGCCGGGTGGTACTAGAAAAGTAAAGTTCTATTACGAGGGAATTTTCAACGAAATTCTAGACAAAATAGGATTAATGCCACTTCCACCATATATTCATGAAGAATTAAAAGATAGAGACAGATATCAAACAGTATATGCCAAATACAATGGGTCTGCAGCAGCACCAACAGCAGGACTACATTTTACCCCAGAACTTTTGAAAAAAATAGAAGAAAAGGGCATCAAGATTGCAAATGTAACATTGCATGTAGGGATAGGAACATTTAGACCGGTCAAAGAAGAAAAAGTCGAAGACCATGCAATGCATTCAGAGCATTTTTACATTAAACAAGAAGATGCAGATAAAATTAATGAGACAAAAAGAAATGGAAAGCGTGTTATCGCAGTAGGAACCACCTCATGTAGAGTATTGGAAACCATTGCAGATGAAAAAGGAATGGTACAAGCCACAGAGGGAGACACCAAAATTTTTATTTATCCGGGTTATCATTTCAAATGCTTGGATGCTTTAATTACCAACTTCCATTTACCACAATCTACTTTGTTAATGCTAGTTTCCGCATTAGCAGGAAAAGATTTTATTTTAAAAGCATATAACGAGGCTGTAAAAGAAAAATATCGTTTCTTTAGCTTTGGAGATGCAATGTTGATTAAATGAGTGGACTAAAAGGAGGAAAAATGAAACCAGCAGTAACGTATGAATTATTACATGTAGATAAAAATTCGGGAGCAAGAAGAGGAGTAGTGCATACACCTCATGGAGATATTCAAACACCGGTGTTTATGCCAGTAGGAACACAAGCAACTGTAAAATCCATGACAACAGAGGAGCTAAAAGAAATAGGTGCGCAAATTATTTTGTCCAACACCTATCATTTGTATTTAAGACCAGGACAAGACATTGTAAAAGAAGCAGGTGGATTACACAAATTTATGAATTGGGATAGACCCATTTTAACAGATTGTGGAGGTTTTCAAGTTTTTAGTCTAGGACCTTTAAGAACGATTTCAGAAGATGGGGTGGAGTTTAAGTCACATTTGGATGGTAGCAAACACTTCTTTTCACCAGAGAGCGTTATTAAGACCCAAGAGGATTTAGGCGCAGATATTATTATGTCTTTTGACGAGTGTGTGGAATATCCTGCAAGTTATGAGTACACCAAGCAATCCATGGAAAGGACAACAAGATGGGCAAAAAGATGCAAGGAAGCTCAGAAAAGAGAAGACCAAGCCATTTTTGGTATTATTCAAGGTGGATTTTACGAAGACTTAAGAAAGCAAAGTGCAGAAGATTTAATTGCGTTAGATTTTCCGGGATATGCCATAGGCGGAATTAGTGTAGGAGAGCCGAAAGAGGAGTTTTTAAAAATGCTATATTATACTGCTCCTTTAATGCCAGAAAATAAACCTAGATACTTAATGGGAGTAGGCACACCCGATTATTTAATTGAATCGGCAATTGCGGGAATGGATATGTGTGATTGTGTGCTTCCTACTAGAATTGCACGAAATGGAACCGCTATGACATGGAATGGAAAAGTGGTTGTAAGAAATGCTACTTATGAAAGAGACTTTC
>CALXKT010000055.1 GCA_944388985.1 uncultured Clostridia bacterium
TATTAAATTACTTATTTTTTCTAATTGGTTCGTTTTCATGTTTTCTATCATACCATAAAAGAGAAAATTATGCTACTTTTAGTATAAAACTCAAAGTAAAATTTTTTACATCACAAATTTTATATATATTGAATATATTTTTTATTTTGGCATAAATTAATACTAATATTGTTGACAATCCGGATAACAATATTGTATAATTATATTAGCTCAACTACCAAGTTGTAGTAGGAGATTCTGGAAACGTTATTGATATCTTAAATCAATGGCGTTTTCTGCTTTTTGTATTGTTCATATTTCTTTATATATTTTCTCATTGTGTGCTCATATTCAACATAATATCCTGTTATTAGTAAATTATAGTTCTCTCTTTTTTCTAAAATAACTAAAAATTTTACGTCTTTAAATAATAAATACACTCGAACATTCTTTTTGTAATATTCCTCAAAATATAATACTTTGTCACAATTATTACATTTTTCCTTACATTTATAATTATCAATTATTGCTCTATTCCATCCTATCCTTTCAGCTCTTCTTGGATCTGGTATTCTATCATTTGGATTATTGGAATTATGATAAACATCTTTATGTGTTAAGTGTATAAAAGTATGTTCATACTTTCCATCCATCGGCGCTTTCCTGAAATTTACTTTTTTACTTTCAAACATTGGACTATTCTCTATAAAATCCTTTTTAAATATCTCATAAAGATTATCTAAGTACTCATTCCATTTTGAAAAGTCCCTGCATTCCATTATTTTTGGTAACCATTTACATTTATTCAATGGCATCACCTGCTTTCAAATCAATGCAAAATAAATTAAACTTTTTTTCAGATAAAAATGTACTCTTAGTTAATGAATATCCACTTTTTTGTATGATGTACATCATAAGTTCTTTTTTGGCTATGCTAGAATTCTTTTCTTTATATATTTCCCTGTTTTTATATCCTATTGCACCAATTAATAAATCTGCTAATTGCATAATTACACTTTCTTGTGAATTTATAGATTGAATATTTTTTATTACTTCAAATTCATAATCCATCAATTTGAAACTTAAGTATTTTTTTAATCCTTCTACTTTCTTTGCACTTTTTGTATCTTTAATGTCTAAATAAATATAATTTTCTTGCTTTGGCTCTACTAAATTAAGTAGTAATTGGTAATACATTTTATAATACCAATCATCATGTGTTTGATTAAATTTATTATGTTGCAATTTTGATTTATCAATTATTAAAGCTCTAAATCTAATTTCTTCGTTTTTAAAAAAGTAATCTATTAATTCCTTATAATAATTAATTTTAGAAGGTGAAACTTTGTTCCATTTTATCTCTGCTTTTTCTTTTATTCCATTTTTTCTCTTTATCTCTTCAATATCTTTTTTTATTCTATTTTTATAAATTTTATTACAGATAATCCCACCGTAATACCATATATCTTTGATTATCATGTTCTAAGTGACAACTTTCATCACAATATATATTATATTTCATATTTCTTAATCCTCCACAATAATATTATCGTTAATTGTTCCTATATTAACATAAAAAAGAGTAATTATCAATATGTAACTACTCTTACTTTTCTAATCATAGCTTAATGTCTACAATTGTTTTCTATTTTCTTTTATTAAATACCCAGCTCATTACATCTTCATCATAGGCAAAAAGTCCAAGCCCTGCATGTTCGTCAGAAACACCTTGTGAAGAAAAATATTCGTGTTCTTTTACGTCTAACACTAATATTTCATCTATTTGCTCATCACTTAAGCCTTGATTTTCATAAATGCTGAAGTAAATAATTCTGGTCTTTTTCCTAATATAATAGATAAAGTCTCACCGCCACCAGAAGCGCCACTAATATATACTCTTGATTCGTCTATAATGTATTGTCCATATTCTCTACTCTTCCTCTCCATAAATCTTATCAACAATAGGAAAAGCCTTCCAAGCTAATGGCCATCCACAATAAAATGCAAGTTGTGTAATAACCTCTACTATTTCTGTTTTTGTAATTCCATGTGCCTTTCCCATTGCAATATGAGATTCAAAAGGTCCATCTACAATTCCTTTTCCAAATAGTCCTGCAATTGTAATCATGCTTCTATCTCTAGGACTTAACTTATCCTCTCTTGACCAAATTTCTCCAAATAAAACATCATCATTTAGCTCTGCAAATTTTGGAGCTAATTTTCCTAACTTATCTCTACCTGCTGTTTGTTTTTCCATTCTAAATCATCCTTTCCATTTTTTAATTGTTTTATTATCTAGGAAAAATCGTAGATTTTTGCTAGATAACAAGGTTAATTTACCTTGATCTGTGCATATTTGCAAAGCAAAATGCTACAATAGTGCGTCGAAGACTTTGCTTTCGGTAACGCACAATTACCTTATATCACTTAAAGTTTACTTTAAGTCAAGAGCTATTTTTTATTTTTTCATAAATAACATTTGTAGTTACAATTTACAACATTATTTTTTAGCAAGTTGTGAATTGTAACAATTTGGCCCATTTATCAAAGAACGAAAAATTTCGGTCTCTATTACCTTTCTATATCTCTATCTTCTAATTTTTCTATTAATCTATTATTAATTTGATTAACTGTTCTTACAGACATAGTACTAATATTTAATTTATTATTTTGTTTAGAATCTACAAAAATTGTTTTTAAATGTAGATTTTGTGCAGGAATGATATCTAAATCAACACTATCACCTATCATAACACATTCACTTGGCTGATTTTTACCACAAGCCATTAAGTATGCTTCTTCATTAGGTTTTATTAACTCTTCTCCATAGCATTCTGTAAAAAATGAGCCAATTCCCATATTGCTTAATCTATTTAATTGTGATTCTTTAAAATAATTAGTTAATAAAACTAATTCATATTGCTTAGATAATTCACTTATTGTTTGTTGTATTTTATCATTTTCTGATGGTATCACTGATTTTAATTCTTCGAAAAATATATCTATAAAATCTTGTGGTAATTGAGTTTGAAGTGCTAGGCTAAAGTGACCTAAATAGTCTTTTCTATTGTAATTATTATATGTTTGCTCATATGTTGTAATTGCTTGTAAAAATCTTCTTAGATTTTCTTCTGAATATATTCCTATTTTCCTTAATGCTTTTGTTATTGCTTCTGAAAGTTTGACATTAGTTATTAATGTTCCATCTACATCAAAAATTAATCTTTTAATCATAATAACTCCTACTATTTATTTTACTATATACTTTATCATACATAATTACATCTGGTTCTCCACCTGTTTCTTCCATATAGTTTAAAGATGCTAGAGCATTTGTATTTAATCTTATTAAAATTTTGTTTTCTCTCGCTATTTCTAATGAATTGATATAGCATTCCTTTAATTGCCTCTCTTCCCTTTCTGTTACTGAAGTGTAAATAATTGGTCCTACAGTATGAATAACATACTTTTCAAATCATACTATCTTTTAGTTCTTTTGTTAAGTAGGCACTTTTTTGTAACTCAGTTTCTTTGGAGATACTATGTTTATTTTCTTATTTGACACTTTCTAAATAAGAAATCTTCTTACCTTTTTCTTTTGCATATTCAATTTCTGCTTTTGTACTTTCTCCAATATATCCTCCTAAATTGATTACATAAATTTCGTCTGACATATCTATTTTCTGTTTGTGCATTTCATCTAGCATCTTTTTCATTTTCTCGTCTATATCTTCTTTTCTTACATTATTAAAGAAATTAGGTGTAAAAACAATATTACCATCTAAAATAAGTTTTTCTTGAATTTTCATAAATTCATCTTTAAATTTAATTGACCCACATAAAGTTATTATATTGTATTTTTTATCATTATCCATCTATTTTCCTCCACGTTATAAATACTTATTCACTTCTTAATGCCAATACGGGATCTTCTTTTGCAGCCTTTCTAGAAGGAATAATTCCACCAATTGATGTTAAAACAATACTTAATATAATAAGAATAATTCCTGCTGAAACCGGTAATGATGCCCTAACATTTACTCCGTTTGCTATAGAAGCAATAATTTGATTTATTGGAATTATCAATAGCAAAGTAATACCTATTCCAATTATTCCTGCAAGGCTACCGATAATTATCGTTTCTGCATTAAATACTTGTGATACATTATGCTTAGAGGCTCCCATCGCTCTTAAGATTCCAATTTCTTTTTTTCGTTCTAATACACTAATATATGTTATAACACCAATCATGATAGAAGAAATTTGCATAAATGACCACATGTATTATATTCATCTATAACAAATACATATCCTTCTCTAATTCTATTCATCAACCATTTTGAATAAAATGTTGGTATATCTGTTCTCGTTCCTGTATTTATTATCATTTATGTCACTCTTTCTTTTTTTCTATTGCTTATTTATTATTCTTTTGATTTTACTATTTTTTCATAACAATAACCGGAACTTCCATTTCATCTTTTGTTAATCCACAATGTGTAGATTTCTTTACTGGCTTACCTTCTGCTAAAAATGTTTCAATTCTTATAATGCTTCCCGCAACTGATAAAGCCATATAATTTCCTAAGAAATCATCAATTTTATAATGTTTATCTCCATACCCTAAAAAATGATATTTATTTAAAAATTCATCTTTTGTCATTAACCAAAACTCATCTTTAAATATTTTGTTAAATCTTTGAACAAATACATCTTTCATATCCTCTTTAACCCAAAATGTTAAAGATCTAGATTCTAATGATTCTGGCATAATAAGGCATTCTCTAATTTCCGGAAAATCATTTAAAGAATACGCTTTATCTATATCTTTATGGCCATGGTCTGCAGATATAATTAAAATGGTATCATTGTCAAAATCTTTCACCATCTTTTCTATTTTTTCTTCTGTCTCTTTTACAAAATTTTTAACTTCTTCTGAAGTTGTTCCGTACTTATGTAATAACCCATCTGGATTATCTGAATAAGCCAAGATAAATTTTCTATCTGGCATAGTACACAAATCGTTTATATACATTATTAGTTCATCAATATTATTTGCTTTCAAAGAACGTTTTGCTCTTCTTTCTGCATAATCTGGTTCTATCTCATATGCTCTAACATTAGGTGAAGATTTTTCAATTTTATCAAAAATCGATTCATAATTAACTATTGTTTTGTATACATCTATTAATGGTTTCTTCAACGTTTCTCCCATATACGATTCCTTATGTGAAAACATATCAAGAGCTCTACCATATTCTTTAAAATATTGTGACCACGCAATCCATCCTGTTTCATACGGTGGACATCCAGAATAATATGTTGTTAATGCTGCTGTTGTTGTTGAAGGGTAAACAGAAGTAACACAATCTATTCTATTTTTATTCAAAATACCATCTAAAGAAATCTTATTTAATATTTGTTCTCCTAATCCATCTAATATGAGAAATATGACATTTTTGTATTCTTTTTCATTTAAAATTTCATCTATTTTTTCAGACGATTTATGTTTTGTATCCACTTTATAATATTTTAAAATTGAGGTTATAGTCCCCAATATAGAATGGTTGTAATTTGGTAAAACTATATTTTTATATTTCATACTTTTTACGCCTCTCGTTTCTTAATATATTGTAATTTATAAATAAATAGCGGACAGATAATCTATGAACTATCTGTCCTATCTGTCATAATTTTTACTAATCTTAAATTTGTATAAACAAGTGATGGAGCATTTCCATTTGGATATTTATTACCAATAGCCTCTTCACTCATAATATTAAATTCAGTTGGTATTTTTAATGAGAAATCACCTAAATCTTCGTATTCTGTTACAATAGTATTACCTTGATTTGTTACTATTTCTAATGATGTATCTATTGTCCTTTCATTTTCTTGCATAAAAGTATATTTTGCCATTATAAATCCATCAATAACAAAAACAATAATACTTAAAATTAATAAAGCTTTTAAAGGATTTGTTTTGTCTTTGTATTCTGGAATTTTGCTGTCTTTTTGATAAGATTCATACATTTTCTTAATTTCTTTATCATTATAAATAGAAATTTTTGAATGCTTTGTTCTCTTTTTTCATTATTTTTTTAAATTCACTTTTTTCATAATTTTTCCCCTTTTTACATTTTTTATTCCATAATATCATAAATAATAGTAATTATCAATATAAGTGTTTTAATTAAATTTTAAGTTGTTATTCTACTTTATTTTTATGTTATTTAATGGACATTACTGTTTATATATTCTATCATAGGTTTAAGATTTTCATTTGAAACATAGTTACCACCGTCTTTAAATAATTTTATCATTTCTTGATTTTCTACATTATTTTCTTTTTCCATCATATTTTTAACGAATTGTAACACTTTTTTCTTAATTCCTGTTAATTTATTAAAATCTAGTCCACCTCTTAAATAAAATAATTCAGCATTTACATTATTTGCTTTTTTTAAACTTTCGATATAATTCTTCTCTGCAGGATATGCTCCAACTGCGCCTATACATTTAACATTATATCTTTTTATTTTACTTAACCCTTGAATTTTTGTAGCACATATCCATCCTAAAAATATAATTTCGTCATTCTTTTTTAGTCTTGATTTTGCTTCTTTTAAATTGTAGACTGGAATTTTTAAAGATTCTCCTAACATCTCAGCATACTGTTTTGTATGCCCTGTACTACTTTTATACACAATTAATTTAATCATATTAACCTCCATTCATTCTTTCTAAAACTCTTTTTGCATACGAGCAATCAGCCACTATTTCCTTATTAGCTTTCTTTGCATTCTCGATAATACATTTCACTAATTTTCTTGCAATTCCTTGTCCTTGATATGCGTTATCAACTTCTGTATGAACTATATTCCATATATTTTCATTTTCTATAAAATCACATTCCCCTATTTGCTTATTATCATCATATGCTACTGATTTGTTTTCTTCAAAACTTATTTTTATCATACTACACTCCTTGTCTCTTTTTTTAGTAATATATCATAAAAAAGATAATTATTCTATACATATAGTATAAAATAATTATCTTTATTTACTCTATATTATTTTTGTCCATCTAAATCTGGTCTCATTGCTGCATAACTTGCAAGTAATTCAGGTGTTCCTTCATAATATCTCTTATTCTTATTTATCTTGGCTATTTCTTCCATTTCCTCTGCTGTCAATTCAAAATCAAAGATATCAATATTTGCTAAAATAAAGTTATGGTCTGTTGCTCCTAATATTGCAACATATCCTTCTTGAAGATGCCATTTTAAAATTACTTGTGCAGGTGTTTTGCCATGAGCTTTTGCTATTTTTTCTCTGTATTCTTTTTGTTGTGCATAAGGATGTAACTCCATTTGAGCTATTGCTGGTTTAATTTCTTGATTCATACATAAATCTACTAATCTATCTGGTCTAAAATTAGAAATACCTATTGATTTTA
>CALXKT010000056.1 GCA_944388985.1 uncultured Clostridia bacterium
AAATATGCTTCAAACTCAAGGCTTTCATTCCTATGTGTGCCTTTGAGCGAAGCGAGAAAGGAATGAAATTTATTATGGAAGGAAACAAATCAAATGGATTAGCGATAGCATCATTAGTATTAGGCATTGTAGCTATTGTTTGTTGCTTTATTGGACTTTCTTGGTTAGGTTTAATTCTAGGAATCGTTGGTATTGTTTTAGCGGTAAAAGCAAAGAAACAAAATCCATCTGGTATGGCAACAGCAGGTTTAGTACTATCTATTATTGGAACAGTAATAGCTGCTTTCGTATTCATCGCGTGCGTTGCTCTTGTTGGTATTGGAGCAAGTATTATCGGCGGTGCAGCAGCAGGTGCTTTATAATCTTTTGTGATGAATATACTGTAATGAGAAGGTAAACAATGTTGATTGTTTACCTATCTTTTCTTATTGCATAGGAAATTTCTCCAGAAATTTCCGGAGCAACAAGGTTAAGTTTCCTTGGGCCGTGCGTATTTGCGAAGCAAAACGCACATGTGGCGAAGCCACTTTTCTTATTAGGAGTTTTCTATGTTACCTGTTATTAATGTTTTTAGTTACCCCATTGCCACTTACAGTCTTCTTATTTTGATTGGCATAATGGTAGGGGCTGTTATTGTAATTTATTATTTTGCTAAATTAAATTCTATTTCCAAAGAGGATGCTTTTTTTAGTATTCTTTATGCCGTTATTGGTGTAGGAATTGGAGCCAAGCTTTTATATATTATTACCAATATTCCATTCTTACTACAAAATGCTTCTCAACTAAATATAGCGGAAACCCTTTTTCAAATGTTGCAGGGTGGCTTTGTTTTTTATGGCGGATTGTTAGGAGGCATTCTAGGCATTTTTATTTATGCCAAACAATTTAAAGTGCCTTTTTCTTCTCTACTTCTTTCCATTGTTCCTGTGATTCCATTGGTACATGCTATTGGTAGAATGGGTTGTCTTTGTGCTGGTTGTTGTTATGGTATGGAGTACCATGGTTTTGGTGCAATCACCTTTACGCATTCCCCTTTTGCTCCAAACGGAATACCTCTTTTCCCAACGCAAATTATAGAAGCTGTTTGCAATCTAGTCATTTTCTTCATCCTTCTTGCCACCTACAAGAAATGGATAGGGACCTACAAAACCTTGGGATTGTACTTTATTTTGTACAGTATCGTAAGATTTACTTTAGAATTTTTTAGAGGCGACCTCATTCGTGGCATCTATTTTGGATTGTCTACCTCGCAATGGATCAGCATTGTGTTATTTGTTATAGGTGTGGGAATTTTTATTCTAAATGCTAAAAAGAAATTGTAGTAATGTTACCTTTACTACAAATCTGAAATAGAATATATTCGTCATTAATCAAGAGTGCCCATTTTTCCTCTTATGGAAGGAAAATAGGCACTCTTGCTCAATATATTTTATAACAATTAATCTCGCCCTATTCTGCTTTATTGCTCATTTCTTCTAAGTCTAATAGTGCTTGCCATCTTTTATCTACTTCTTCTTGGAATTCTTTTATCATCCATTCATTTCCTGGTTTAAACATGTGTTTAAAACGTTTTTGTGGTTTTAAGAATTCTTCGATTGGAAGTTTCTTTGCTGGCTTATAGTTTACTTTATACTTTCCATTTTCTACTTCATATAATGGCCAATAGCAGGTTTCTACTGCTAATTTATTAATTTGCATTAAATCCTCTGTTGGGTATCCCCATCCTCTTGGGCAAGGAGATAATACATTTAAGAAAGTTGGTCCTTCGGTATAAATGGCTTTTTCTGCTTTCTCGTATAAATCTTTAAAATTCATGTAGGCAATAGTTTGCGCTACATAAGGCAAATGATGTGCTTCCATAATTTCTGTTAAATCTTTTCTGGATTGCATTTTTCCAGGAATAACGCTTCCTGCTGGGCTTGTGGTAGTATCTGCAAATCTAGGTGTTGCAGAGGAACGTTGTATACCAGTGTTCATATATGCACCATTATCATAACATACATATGTTAGGTCGTGTCCTCTTTCCATGGCACCAGATAAACTTTGAATACCGATATCATAAGTACCACCATCTCCACCAAATGCAATGAATTTTGTGTGATTGTCTTCTGGTAATTTTCCTTGTTTTTTCATAGAATGGTAAGCCGTTTCTACACCAGATAAAGTAGCTGCTGTACACTCAAATGCTGTATGAATGTAAGAGTCTGTCCAAGATGTATATGGATATATAAAACTTGAAACCTCCATACATCCTGTTGCATTTGCAATAACTGCATGGTCTTCTGGCTTTAAAGCTCTTAAAATCATTCTTGCTACTGGTGGAGCACCACATCCTGCACACATTCTATGTCCCGAAGTAAATCTGGATGGTCTTTCTGCCACTATTTCTTTCATATTATATGCCATAATCTCTACTCCTTTCTTAATCCCAAATAACGATATGGGTTCTCTATTTTATCTTTTTTGCTGTCTTTCATTAAGTCTTTAAATACAGATTCTATCTCTTTGCTTGTTGTATCTCTACCACCAATTCCATAAATATAGCTTGCTGTAGGAACGGTTACATTATTTGTTTGCATTCCAGAAGTAACATCAGTAAATAAAGCTCCTCCAGCTCCATTTAATGAATCTGCTTTGTCAAGTACTGCTACTGCTTTTACATGAGAAAGTGCTTTGGCAATTTCTTCTGCTGGGAATGGTCTGAATACGCGAACTTTTAATAGTCCAGCTTTAATTCCTTGCTCTCTTAATGCGTCTACCACATCTTTGGTAGTTCCTGCAGTTGAGTTCATACAAACAATTGCAATATCTGCATCTTCTAATTTATATTCTTCAAAAAGTCCATAGCTTCTTCCTGTCATTTTTTCAAAATCTTTTGCAACATCTAATATCACTTGTTTTGCATTTTTCATTGCTTCTGCTTGTTGATATTTATGCTCGAATAAAAATGCTTGTAAATCCATTGGTCCCATTGCCATTGGTTCTTTTGCATTTAGTAAATAATGTTTTGGATGATATTCTCCTACAAATTCTTTTACTTTCTCATCTTCTAATAATTCAATATTTTCAATAGAATGCGAAGTAATAAATCCATCTTGGCATACCATTAATGGTAATTGTACTTTTTCATTTTCAGCGATGCGGTGTGCCATTAATAAATTATCATAGGCTTCTTGGTTGGTCTCCGAAAACAACATAATCCAACCGCTATCGCGTACTCCCATCGCATCAGAATGGTCATTGTGAATATTAAGTGGTCCAGAAACTGCTCTATTTACTAATGACATAACGATTGGAAGTCTCATTCCTGATGCAATATAAACCATTTCCCACATTAGGGATAAACCATTTGCAGAAGTAGCTGTCATAGCTCTTGCACCTGCAGCTTCTGCTCCGATACAAGCACTCATAGCACTATGCTCACTTTCTACCGCAATAAATTCTGTATCTACCATTCCATTATCCACAAAAGTAGAAAAATACTGTGGAATCTCGGTAGATGGTGTAATTGGAAACGCTGCTACAACATCTGGGTTAATTTGCTTCATTGCTGTTGCTGCTGCTTCATTTCCGCTCAAACGCTCTCTTATACTCATTGTATCCTCTCCTTTTTTTGCACAATTGGGGACGCACCCCTTTTGCTCATTTTTATCTACTATTTTTGCTCTTTCTATGTTTGAAAAAGAATTAGTATATTGCTCTCTTTTCAATTGCTACTCCTCGTCCTCGGTCTGCATAGTAATCGCTCCAAAAGGACAAACCTTAGCGCAAACGCCACATCCTTTGCAATAATCATAATTAAAATCTGTTCTCTTTTGATCTTTTCCTACTGGAATAGCGTCCTCTGGGCATACTGGAAAACATAGTCCGCATTGAATACATTTTTCAGAAATGTATTTTGGTCTTATGCTTCTCCAATCTCCTGTTTTAAATTCTCTTGCATTTCCTGCTTCATAAATATTTCCTGCAATTGTCATTTTATCCGCAGTAGTATTTTTATCTATATTCGTCATTGTCTCCTCTCCTTTCTCTCTTTACGATACTTGTTTTACTTCCTCCAATGCCATTTTTAATGCTTTCATGTTTCCATCAATTACTTCTGGTTTCTTTGCAAATTTATGCTTGAAAGAACCCTCCATATCTTTTACAAACTCGTCCTCTTTCATTATTCCACTTACTTTTACAATAGCAGCTAGCATTGGAGTATTTGGGAAGTATTTTCCTAGTGTTTCCATTGATACTTTTCTAGCATCTATGGTATATACTTTTCCCTCATATCCTTTTAATAACTTCTTTAATTGTTCTCCATCTTTGGTTGTATTAATAACAATGGCACCTTCTTTTTTTAGTCCAGCGGTCACATCTACGCTTTCCAATAATGTATCATCTACTACAACCACATAATCTGGTTCGTAAATGTTACTGTGAATTCGTATTTGTGTATCGCTAATACGATTATAAGCGGTAATTGGTGCGCCCATTCTTTCTGGTCCATATTCTGGAAATCCTTGAATGTATTTTCCTGTATTAAACGCAGCATCTGCTAATAAAAGAGATGCTGTTTTAGCGCCTTGTCCGCCTCTTCCATGCCATCTGATTTCTATCATGTTACTCATTCATCAAAACCTCCTTTTCTTTTGATGGTTTAAGTATATAACTTTCCTAAAACAGTGTCAATGTTTTTGACCTGTTATATAAAGAAAAATTTGTTACAGCTGTTTATGTTTTTAGAACAAATTTTAAAGGTGGACAAAAAGGCCTGTCCCTAAATTGGAAAAAAGTAGAGAAAAACGCCTGTCCCCAAATTCCACTTATTTTTTTGCTGGTATACGAATTACCACTTCTGTGCCTTTTCCCACCTTACTTTTAATAGCAATACTTCCTTTATTCTGGTCTAATATTTCTTTTGCGATGGATAAACCTAAGCCTGTTCCTCCCATCTCACGACTACGAGCTTTATCGACACGATAAAATCTTTCGAATATTCTTCCTAAATCTTCTTCTGGAATTCCAATTCCATTATCAATTACTTTAATATAAGCATCGTTATAAACAAATCCTACATATACTTTAATATTTCCTTTATCTGGCGTATATTTAATAGCATTTGATAAAATGTTTAGCACTACTCTCTCAATTCCATACTTGTCTGCCACAACAGGTGGTACTTCTGCAGTAACAAAGCATTCTACATGGTGTTCTTTCTTTTCCACTTCGAATTTCAATTTTTCTAAACATTTTTTTACTAACTCTCCTAAATCAAAACTTGTCACTTCTGATGTAATTTTTTTATTATCATAGCGAGATAAGGTTAATAAATCGGTTACTAGTCTTGCCATACGCTTTGCTTCCGAAGAAATTACTGTTAAAAATTTTGTTCTTGTTTCATCATCATAGTCGCCCTCAAGTAGTGTATCAGAATAGCCCATAATCGATGTAATCGGCGTTTTTAGCTCATGCGATACATCTGCTACAAATTCTTTTCGCATGTTATCTAATTTTACATGTTCTGTAATATCTTGAATAAGAGCAATAACTCCATCTGGCCTGTCATTTTCATCTTGAAAAGGTGCAAATAAAATATTTACATATTTGCCTCCCACATTTTTTCGTTGTTCTGAGGAAGTCCAATTGTCTAGATAAATAATTTTTTCCATATTAATATCAATATCTAATTTTTTAAATACTTTTTCAAAAGTATTATCCTTATCATTTAATCCTAATAATTCTTTTGCGGCTGGATTAATATGAATAATCTTTCCCTCCATATTAAAAGCGATAATTCCGTCTGTCATGTGCAAAAGAATCGTCTCAATTTGTTTTTTCTGTCTATTTACTTCACTTAATTTTTGATTTAGCTCATTCGTCATCATGCTAAAAGCATTTTCCAAATCTGCTACTTCTCCTACATTTTGTATGCTATCATTTGCTTTACCCACATCATTAGATGCCATTTTTTCTGCACTTTTGATTAATCGCTTCATTGGAGAAACCACTGCTTTTAATACAAAATATCCAATCAAAATGGAAATAACAGTATAGATAATAAGAGAAATTATAATAATTATTTTAATTTTGGATAGTTGTGTGCTTACTATGTTTTGAATATTCTCTTGTGCCGTACCTGCATCTTCTATTTGATTTAGCATTACTAAAAAACTAGCTCCTAATCCTAAAATTAATACAATGCCTAGCACAAAAAATAAAATTACAATCTTTAAATTTACGTTTTTCTTCATCTTACTATTAAATGGTTAGCAATATATAATTGCTAACCATTATTCTCCTTTTCTTTTGAGGATAAGTAATATCCTACTCCTCTTTTCGTAATTAATAATTTAGGACTGGATGTATCTATTTCTATTTTTTCTCTTATTCTTCTTATGGTTACATCCACAGTTCTAATATCTCCATAGTATTCATAACCCCAAACTTTTTCTAATAATGCTTCTCTTGTTACTACTTGTCCCGGTTGATTAGCTAAATATCTTAATACTTCGAATTCTCTTAGTGTTAGGTCGATTGGTTTATTTCTTACTTTTACTTCAAATTTATCTAAATTAATGTATAACTCTCCTATGACAATAACCTTGTCTTCGTCCTCTTTTTTTGGTGCTTCTATTTTTTCCGTTTTTCCAACTTTTTGACCACTAATTTCTGCTTTACGTAAATTTGCTTTTACTCTTGCCACTAATTCTCTTACACTGAATGGTTTAGTAATATAATCGTCTGCACCTAATTCCAACCCTAGGATTTTATCAATTTCCTCGTCTTTTGCAGATATCATTATAATTGGCATATTTAGCGAATTACGGATTCTCTTGCATACGGTAAGGCCATCTACTTTTGGTAGCATAATGTCTAACAAGATTAAGTCTGGTTTTTGCTCAAAAGCCATATTAATTGCTGCTTCTCCGTCATTTGCCTCTATGATATTGTAACCTTCTTTTTCCAAATTATAGTATAAAATATCTACAATTGGCTTTTCGTCATCAACGATTAATATTGTTTTTTTTGCTTCTTCTAATTTATTATCCTCCACAAAAAATTCACCTTTCTTCTCATCATTTGTTATTATTTATATCACATTCACGTTAATTATACAAGTGTTTTTGTTTTGAAATTTAAATTAAAATTAAAATTTATAAGTAAATTCCTGCGAAAGCTCAATTGTAATTTAGTTTTGGAGCCTTTATGAAAGTAATTTGCAAAAAATTTGATCAATCAACTGTTATAAACAATATAACAATAAAAACTGGCAACTAATTATTTCTAACTAGTTGCCTTCCATAGCAATTTTACTGGAACTCTCGTTCCTCCCACAGCAATCCTTATTGATTACTTTATAATACTATGATACTATATTTTATGCGATAAGTCA
>CALXKT010000057.1 GCA_944388985.1 uncultured Clostridia bacterium
AAGAAGTATTTTTAGGAAGAGATTTTGCACAATCCAAAGAATATTCTGAAGAAACTGCAGGAATTATTGATGAAGAGGTCAAAAGCATTATTGATTTTGCTTACCAAAAAGCAGAAAATATATTAAAAGAGCATATTGATAAATTACACAGCGTTGCTGGCGTACTTCTTGAAAAAGAAAAAATTGACGGAGAAGAATTTGACAGAATCTTTAATAGTGAAAATTAATCAAAAGACCCTATTTATTAAAATAGGGTCTTTTTGTGAAATTTTCATGAAAATTACAGCATTCCTCTTGCTTTTTGTACAAACCTAATATAAAATATAGACATAAAATAGGATAATTATGTAAAAATCTAAGGAAGAGTGGATGCAGATTGAAAAAAGAGAGAAAAAATAACGTATATTCGTTAAAAAAGAAAACAATTTCACAAAGTAATGCGAGTAAAGTAAAAAAAATAGGTACTATGAATGAAAGAATTAAGAGAATATTCCTAGCTTTTTTACTTATTTTTGCTATCTTAATTGGAAGACTTGGTTGGCTCCAAATAGTACAAGGAGCAGAATTAAAAGAAAATATGTACCGCCAGTTAACGGCAAGTAAAACAATCAGCCCTAAAAGAGGCACTATTTATGATGCGACAGGAAAAGCACTAGCAAGAAGCGCACAAGTGGATACAGTAAGCATTGACCCTACGAAAATAGTAGTAGAGAATGAAGATGAACAAATAGCAGAAACTATGACAAAAGCATTAAAAGAAAAGGTAGCTAAAGCTTTTTCTGAGATTTTTGATTTAGATTATGAAGAAACTTTAGAAAAGGTTTCTAGCACTTCTACCAATGTTACAATTGCCAAAAAAGTGGAAAATGATAAAATAGCAGAATTAGAAAAATGGATGGAAGAAAATGAGGTATATAGTGGTATTAATATTGATGAAGATACCAAAAGATATTACCCTTACGATAATTTAGCGTCTAATTTAATTGGGTTCTGTGGAACGGACAATCAAGGACTTTGGGGATTAGAAGCAAAGTGGAATGATATTTTAACAGGAACACCAGGAAAATTAACTTCTGCACAAGATGCGGTTCAAGATTTAATTCCTTATGAAAATAGTACCTACATCGCACCACAAAATGGAAACGATATTACACTTACGATAGATGCTAATATTCAATCTGTTGCAGAAAAATATTTAAAACAAGCCTGTGAAGAATATGAAGCTGAAGAGGGTGGCAATGTCATTATAATGAATCCAAATAATGGGGATATATTAGCAATGGCAACCTATCCAGATTATAATTTAAATGACCCATATACAATGGATTTTATTTCGGAAAAAGAATGGGATAGTATGTCGAGCGAAGAGCAATACATTACGCAGCAAGAAACATGGAATAACAGAGCAATTACCTCTACGTATGAGCCAGGTTCTGTATTTAAAATTATTACAGCAGCAGCAGCCTTAGAAGAAGGACTAATTGAACCAGACACACCAAATGTATTTAACTGTGATGGATATCAAGAGGTTGCTGGAGTACGAATTAAATGCTCCGATACTTCTGGCCACGGTTCTTTAAGTTTAAGAGATGCATTAAAATATTCTTGTAACCCAGCATTTATTCAATTGGGACAAAAAGTAGGAGCAGCTACTTTATATCGCTATTATGATGCTTTTAACTTCTTTGATACTACTGGATTTGCCGATATTGGAGATGCTGGAAGTTCTGGAGAAAGAAGCGGTTATTTCTGGGATATTAGTGATGTAGGAGAAGTGGAACTTGCAACAATGTCTTTTGGCCAAAGATTTCGTATAACACCACTTCAAATGGTATCTGCAGTAGCAGCAATTGCTAATGATGGTGTATTGATGCAACCTAGAATTGCAAAAGAAATAAAAAACACAGATACAGGAGCAGTTACTACCATTGAACCTGTACAAGTAAGACAAGTTATTTCCAAAGAAACGGCAGCTACTTTGTTAGATATGCTAGAAACGGTTGTTGATAATGGAACAGGAAGATATGCACAAGTAAAAGGATATAGCATTGCAGGAAAAACAGGTACCTCTGAGCCAGATCCTTCTAATCCAGATGCGGGTTATGTTGCTTCTTTTGCAGCTATTTCACCAACAGAAAGCCCAGAAGTAGTTGTGTTAGTTACGCTTTATGGATTATCTGAAGAAGGACAACATAATGGAAGTACTGTAGCAGCACCAGTAGTATCACAAATTTTATCTGAAGTATTGCCATATATGGGAATACCTTCCGATGGTAGTGATTCAGAGGTCGAGACTATTACTTTATCAAATGTAAAAAATAAAACGGTGGCAGAAGCTAAAAAAATAATCGAAAATCAAGGATTTACTTGTGAGATTGTAGGAGAAGAAGATGATATTGTTAGTGAACAAATGCCAGTAGCAGGTACTGCATTAATGGAAGATTCTATTGTTATGTTATATACCGAAGATAATGATACTAGAATATCACAAACCGTTCCAAGTTTAATTGGAATGACTTTATCAGAAGCAAAAGTAGCATTACATAATAAAAACTTGAATATAAAATATACGGGAAGTGGAAGAGTAACAAGCCAGGATATTGCAACAAATACATCTGTTGCAGAGGGAACGGTTGTAAATGTTGTGTTACAAGAAGAAATTGAAGAATAGTATGGAAAAAGGAGAGAAGAATGACAAGCAGTTTTGAAGATACGCAATATATTTTAAAGAAATATCATCTAAAAGCAAATAAAAAATTGGGGCAAAATTTCTTAGTGAATGATGAGGCTATTAGCAATATTATAGACTCATCCGAAATAAATGAAAATGATTTCGTTATCGAAATAGGACCAGGGTTAGGAACGTTAACTTCAAAATTGCTTGAAAAAGCTGGAAAAGTAATTGCCATAGAATTGGATGAAAGAATGATTGATATCTTAACAGACCGATTCAAACTATACTCCAATTTTGTATTACTACACGAAGACATTCTAAAAGTTAACTTACAGGAGTTAATAAGAACAGAGAAAGATAGGCTTACAAGTGTAAAAGTTGTAGCCAATTTACCATATTATATAACTACGCCAATTCTAATGAAATTGTTAGAGGAAAAATTACCAATTGAAAGTATTACCGTTATGGTACAAAAAGAAGTAGCGGAAAGAATCACAGCAACTCCAGGGGATAAGCTATCGGGAGCGATTACCTACAGTGTGAACTATTATGCAGATGCAGAAAAAGTGGTTTTTGTGGATAAATCTTCTTTTATACCATCTCCAGAAGTAGATTCAGAAGTGATAAAACTAACTATAAGAAAAGAACCTAAGGTAGTGGTGCAAAACGAAAAACTCTTTTTTCAAGTAATTAGAGCAAGTTTTATGCAGAGAAGAAAAACTCTATGGAATGGACTTACAAATGCGAAATTAGTACAAGATAAAGAAAAACTAAGAGAAATATGGGAAAAACTGGAATTGGACCCATCTGTGAGAGGGGAAAAATTAACCCTAGAACAGTTTGCAGAATTATCAAATTTAATAGACCAAACTATTTCCGAAACGTCAAAAATATGATATAATAGAAATAGACTATTTGAAAAAAAGGAGGGTAATAAACAATGAATCAAATTCTAGTGACAGAAAAAGTTTATGTGACACCAGAATTAAAAAGAAAAAAGAAAATCTATAAAATAGAATTCTTTCTATCCGTTCTTTTTGTGTGCTTATTATCTTCTTATTATATTTATGCAGAATATGACCGAAACAAAAGTGAAGAGGTTTCGCAAGAAGTGCTAGCACAGGTGCAAAACGATAATACTGTTAAAAGTTCGGCAGATGACCCTATTATTATTGTTTTAAATGAGGCAGAAGCAAATGATGCACAAGAAGAAGCGAATACTAATGAAGTAGTTTCTGATAGTGTTACGGTAGGAGGGGTTAGTTATTCTACAGAAGCAATTATACGAATTCCTAAAATAGGAATAGAATATCCTGTTCTATCCGAAACTTCAGATGCACTCTTAGAGATTTCGGTAAATAAATACTGGCCACAAGATTTAAAACCAAATGAAGTAGGAAATTACTGTATTGTAGGACATAACTATCGAAATGGCAAAATGTTTGGAAGATTAAACGAACTAGAAAATGGAGATATAGTAGAATTAGAAGATTTAACAGGAAGAACTTTAAAATATCAAGTCTACAATAAATATGTTGTTGAACCAACAGACACAAGATGTACTAGTCAATTAACCAATGGCAGAAAAGAATTAACACTTATTACCTGTACTAATTATGGAACACAAAGGTTAGTATTAAAATGTAGAGAAATATAATAGAAATTTGCATTATATAAGAATAGAAAACCCTCTTAGCACATTGCTTAGAGGGTTTTCTATAAATTTTATATTTCGTTAATTTCGCTTTTAATTGTTTCTATCAAGTTTGGCATATCAATTTCTTCACTTGCAAATTGTTTGAATAAACTAACGTCTTCTTCCGAAATAGATAATCCTTCCATTGCTAAATCATTTTTTATATTATTAATATCAAAATTAAATACTTCTTCGTTAAACATTTTTATCCTCCAAACTTAAATTTTTTAAAACCACCTACAATATTATTATACCATAAAATGAGCAAAAAGTCCAGTGTTTTCAAGGAAATTCTTGAAACAAGGGGACACACAATTCGTTTCAAAAATGAAACAAAGGGACAGACATATAAATAAAATTTGCAAAAAAATTTTATGTGTGTCCCCCTGTTTCAAAAATGAAACGAATTGTGTGTCCCTTTGTTTCAGCTAGCAATCTAATCAATGGTCGTGCTTGTTCTTCCAGTTCCGACAACAGCTTCTTGCAAAGAACGCCATGTGTTACATCCTATAATACCATCTGCTGTTAGTCCTACAGATGCTTGATAGCTTCTAACAGCATTCTGTGTTGCAGCACCAAAAATACCATCTAAGCCACCTGTTCGATAGCCCAAGGTATTCAAATCGTCTTGTGCAATTAGTACATAATTGCTTAAACTGCCTCGTTTAAGTTGTGGGTATCCGCCAGAACTACAGGCAGGTGTTCCAAATCTTTTATCCCAGTGCACCCAAGTTGGAGTTAATGAGATTGGTTCCACAAAGCTCCATACTCCAGAATTATTAGCAGAATTCCAGAGTCTTGTTCTTTGCGCTTGAGAGAGCGTTTGCCCTACATCAAATGCTGTTCCAGCATAGTGCTGGCTTTGGTTTCCGATGCCCACCCTCCCAAGGTCTTTTAAAAGCAAAACCTACTGGTATAGGTGCACCATAAATATATCTCTGACTATTCCAACTTTGCATGGTTCTTTTCGTTGTCCATAAAGTAGAAGAACGACTAGAACCTCTAAATTCTCTTACTCGCAAAGTTCCATTTGTATTATATGGCATTGGTTCATCTTCTCCTCGGTAATAGGTCTCCATGCGGTCAGTGTCATTGTTAAAAACAATTATTTTAGCCATACGATTCCTCCTTAAATCCGAAATGCGTCAAAATGTTCACCCACATTTTGACCTTTCTCTTTCTATCATTATATGCATACCTTTTGGTAGGGTTCCTATTTTTTCTCTTCGATTGCAATAATTTTGGGATTTATGCTATAATAGCTAGTGAGTGGTATAAGAGAAGTGGTGTTAAGCTGAATTTTGACACTATACGATAAATACTAGAAAGGAGTGCTTATGGGAGAAGACTTATATGAACACAGAAATTCTAATTATTGTTATCCAAATTCGGATGTTTTGATTAATAAACTTAATATACACAATAGCAAGACATTACAAAAGTATGAAGCAAAAATAACTGCCGCAAAATTATTAGCTTTAAGGCAAAAAGGAATTATTGGTAATTTTGACATTGCCCATTTAAATGCCATTCATACCTATTTATTTGAAGATATATATCCTTTTGCTGGAAAGTTTCGTAATGAAAATATTGCTAAAGGTGTTTTTCGCTTTGCAGAATTTGAATATATCGAACCAGAATTAACTCGTTTATTCGATAACCTTAAGCAAGAATCCTATCTTTCTGGATTGGAAAAGAATGCTTTGGCGGAAAGATTAGCTTATTATTTATCGGAACTCAATGTTTTGCATCCTTATCGTGAGGGAAATGGACGAACCATTCGTGAGTTTATACGTGAATTAGCTTTGAAAAATGGATTTCTATTAAACTTAAGTAAAGTATCTCCAGAGCAATTTTTGCAAGCCAGCATTAAATCCATTGTAGATACTAAGAATTTGACTGATTGTATTGCCATTTGTTTAGAAGAGAAAGTAAATTGACATAACAAAAAATTATAGTAAAAAAACACAAAAAGTACTTGTCAAAAATATGTTAAAAGGATATAATTAAGTTGCACTTATCGTTAAAACAAAAGTACAAGGTACAAAAAAGTAAATGAAAAGTGCAAAAGTTCTTTGAAACAAGATGTATGGAGATTAAGGTACTTTTTGTTTTAAAGTAAGTGAGCAACAAGAAGAAATTCTTTTCTAATTAAAATAATGCAACAAGTAAAGCTAAAATTTGCAAAACAATAAGTTTTAGCAAAAGCAAAAAAATGCAAAAACAAATAAAGAATAAAAGGGAGCAAAAGAGAAAATGAAAAAAACGAAAACTTTCAAAAGCATTGAAACACTAGAGAGAGAGAGAGAGAGAGAGAGCAGTATTTTAGAAAAATAGGCTTTATTTGTGATGCAAAAAGCATAAGTTATAATGTCAAAATTGCAAGAGAGATAAATTGCAGAAGAAGTGAATATAGAAGAAAAAAATGGGTAGACTATAAAAAGCATGAAGTAAAAAGTGCGGTATAGTCTGCCTTTTTGGCATTCAAGAAAAGCAATAAAAAACGCTTGCAAAAGAATTGCTGTTATGATAGTATAAGGTAAGAAAAAGTTTAGCAAAAGAAAAGGAAGAGAGGAATGTGATTAGAAGATGAAAAAAGAAAAGAACCAAAGAACTTTAGCACAACACAAAAAAGAAGAAAAGCAAGAATTCTTGTTAAAGCGAGTATTTTTAGCAAATGTAGATGGAAAGGGGGAAAAATGAGATGAGAACAAACCAACGAGGTATTACTTTAGTGGCGCTAGTAATAACCATTGTTATAATAATAATCCTAGCCACAGTAACTATAAACATGGCATTTGGAGATAATGGACTAATAAAGCAAGCAGAGCTTGCAAGAGATATGGCTGCAAATAGTACACAATATGAAACAGAAAGTATGGCAAACTTAACAGCCTATATGAATGAAATGATGGGAGACAACCCAACCGGACCAAGTTTGCCAGATGGATGGGATGGAAG
>CALXKT010000058.1 GCA_944388985.1 uncultured Clostridia bacterium
GTGTTCTAATGGTGCAGATGGCCGGAATCGAACCGGCACGGTTTATTCAACCGCAGGATTTTAAGTCCTGTGCGTCTGCCAGTTCCGCCACATCTGCATTTATTTGAACTGACAAGAATTATTGTACTACTTTTTATGCTGTTTTGTCAATAGTTATGCTGAAAAAAATTGAATTTAATCAAAGTTCCTTACTACTTACAGCATTTTGTTACTTTTTATAGATAAACATCAAGTTAATCCAATGTAAGGACTCTGCCCTTTATTCAAGAATCTGAACAAAAAACGGAGTCCCACCGCTTTCTACTGTTCAAAAATTATTCTTCTACTTTTACAAAAGCGCTTTTTGGTACGCCACATAATGGGCAAACCCAATCCTCTGGTAAATCTGCAAATTTCACTTCTTCTACAGCATCATCATAAATATAGCCACATGCTACACATTTATATTTATCCATCGCCAATCCTCCTTCTCTTCCTACTCTTATTTATTAATATAGCACATTTTAACACACTTTATACTATAAAAGCAAGGGAAACACAAAAAAAGATATAGGAGATTATCCTATATCTTATATGAATTCATATATTTATATAAATCTTGAATTATTTTTTATTTACTAATTCTTTTAATGCTTTTCCTGCTTTGAATACAGGTGCTTTAGAAGCTGGTATTTTTATTTCTTCTTTAGTTTGTGGGTTTCTACCTTTTCTAGCAGCTCTTTTTCTTACTTCAAAAGATCCAAATCCAACTAATTGAACTTTATCTCCCTTAACTAATGCTTCTGTTACAACATCTATAAAAGCGTTTAATGTTGCTTCTGCATCTTTTTTTGTTTCTCCTGTTTTAGCTGCGATAGCTGCGATTAATTCTGATTTGTTCATTTTCATTACCTCCTATAAGATTTTCGTATGTAGACTGTAAACGCTATCTACTACTATGAATATTCTCCAAAGTTCTTTAAAATCCTTCTTTTTTTTATCAAAAAATGCACTTTTCTACGTTTTTTTATGTTCTAATAGATTTTTAACGTTTTCATTAACCTATAGATCACCTCTCCTGCTGGCAACATTTTTATCTCTCTTTCCGAAAAAACTTTTAATACAAGTAAAAGTAACATATAAATAATAACTGAAAGGAAAACTGCTAATAGTATGCTCACATTTCTAGAAAATATTCCTAAAAATGTTTGATAGAAAAACCATAGACAAACTCCCATCATTCCTGTGGCAATAAGAGGTTTTACGAAATCGCGTATTCCCCAATCTAGCGAAATACTTTTTTTCAGTATTTTAAATTCCATTAAGCAGATTAATATCTGACACACCACCGTTGCTACAGCTGCACCTGCTGTTCCTCCTAAAATAAATTCATCTGGATTTATTTTTACTAGAATGGTATTTAACAATAATTTCACAGTAGAACCGATTCCTAATGCTACTGTTGGTATCATTGTTTTCCCTAAGCCATGTAAAACCGAATTGATATTTTGCCCCAACATCATAAACGTAATAGAAAGCGCACTTATTTGTAATAAAAAAGCTCCCTCTGGTTGATTTGGAAATAATAATTTTAAAATAGGATCTGCTAAAATAATCATTCCCACGGTACTAGGAAGTCCTATTAAAACCGAAACCAACATCGAAAACCTTATCTTTCGTGTTGCCTCTGTATAATCACCACTTGCTTTTGCAGAAGAAACCGTCGGAATAAGAACACTAGAAAAAGCAGAATTAAAAGATAGCGGAAACGCCACTAAGGTATCTATCTTTCCACTCAAAATACCATATTGCAATTTTGCTTCTGTTTCTGTCATAAAATTCTTTAAGCCTCTTACAATGGTCATGGAATCAATATTTTTATTAATGCCTCCTACAATCGGTCCAATTGACATAGGTACCGAAACAGCCAATATATCTTTTACCGTTTTTCGTATTCCTCGGTACTTATAATTAACACTCTGTTTTATTTCCATTGCAATTTCGTGTTTTACACTTTGATAATAGCGGTATAAATAAACAAAACAAGTTATTTCCGACAGCGTTGTAGCCACAGCAGCTCCTGCTGCCATTACTCTAGTATCTAAGCCAGTGCTTTGCGCAATAAACTCGATTATTGTTATGGTTGTTATCATTTTAAAAATTTGCTCCACTGTTTGAGAATTTGCTCCCACATTTAAGTTTTCTCTTCCATTAAAATAACCTTTAATAACAGAAGTAATGGAAACAAAGAAAATAGATGGAGAAAGCGCTAGCAAACTTAGTTCTGCTTCTGGTATTTGTATTAAAGTACACGCAATGTAATTTGCTCCTACAAACAAAATTGTAGAACCTATAAAACCAACGAAACCAAATGTTAAAATAGCAATTTTAAATACTTTATGAGCCCCTTTGGTATCTCCCATTGCTAATTTTTCGGAAACTAATTTAGCTACCGCATTTGGAATCCCTATAGAAGAAATAGTAAGGAATAATGCATAAATTTGAAAAGCACTAGAATAAATAGCGTTTCCCTCATCTCCAAACCCCTCTCGATTGGTCAAATAAATTTTATTTATAACGCCTATTATTTTAATAAGTACATGCGCTACCAATAAAATACAAACATTTTTTAAAAAGCTAGTTTTCTTTAATTTTTTACTCTTAACCTGTACTCTTTTTTTCATACTTAATTCTATTCGCTAGTCTAACAATTATTCGCAGTTACGATTTCAAGCACTTTTTTTACAAAAACTCTTGTATTTTTCCTCATTTTATAGGATAATATAGATGTATGATTTTATAGATAGAAAGCGGTGAAACGATTGAAAATTATTGATAATTTTCTTAAGTTTTTAAAAACCGATCGAAATACATTTGCAACCTACATTTTAACTTTAATTTCTGCTTATGTATTAGTCGATCGTTTTGTAGAATTAATGTTCATGATTTTTACAGGCGTATCCTATTCTTATTGGGGACCAATTGAATATACTTTAGCTTTTGCAGCACTTATTTTTGCCTTTTATTTTTCTTTTGGTTCTAGGTTTGTAAAAGCAGACATTGATAAACTTAGATTTTTTAATACTTATGTAATTAGTTTATATATTTTATTTGTATGCTTCTTGGTACAAGGATTAAATTCCCTTGCATGGACATTTATCCTCTCGGTACCAAACTATGCAGAAATTGTTAGTGAATACTCCAATTTGTTTAGACCTGCCTTTACAGCAATTTCTCTATACATACCAATAGTAACTTTCTACAAAGTATTTAAGTGGCTTACATTTACCATTAATGATACCAAAGATATTAAAGACTCTATCTTTGATTACGGTGGAATTAGTTTAGCTGGTAAGTCAAAAGATACTGGAAAATATTCTTGCGAAGTTCTTTTATGTACCGATACCGAATCTGGCGAGGATGTTATTATTCCAGAAAGCAAGAGGTTAGAATCTTTCTTAGTTGTTGGTGTTTCGGGTTCTGGTAAAACAACCATGATTTACGAACCAATGATAGCAAGAGACTTAGACAGGAAATATTTCTTTCGAGAGATTTCCAAAGAAATGGGCTTTACTGCATTAAAAACAGGTATTGCTAGTTTGAATTGCCCTTATGATAATAACTATTTAAATGAGAATTTCACTTTAGATATGCTTACTCCAAATCCAGATAAATTAGATTTATATAATTCTTATATGAAGAAAATGATACTTAGCTCTTCTAATGGCAAATATATTTATCGTAATTTCGGATTAACTTATCTTTCTGCAGAATATGAGTCTATTGAAAAAATATTAGGAGTTGCTAAAAATTATAAAATAAATGTTAATTTAATTGACCCAAATAATGCAGACTCTCCTGGTATGAACCCATTTGTTTATGCAGACCCTATTAAAACAGGTATGGCAATTTCCTCTGTTCTAAAAGGATTGTATGCAACAAGCAGACCAGATTTGCAAATGGCTTTTAGAGAAAATACGGCTATTCAAATTATAGAAAATCTTTCAATTATGCTAAAAGAAATGTACCCAAGATTGCATGATGGCGATTTACCAAACCTAGAAGATATGCTTAATATGATGAATGACTTTTCTTTAGTAGAAGAAATGTGCAATCAAATGAAAGAAATTCCAGAACTTGCCGACAAATATAAAATTCTAATAAAATACTTTGAAAATAATTTTTATGCAGATAGTAGAGACCTAACGAATACAAAACAATCGGTATATACAGCTTCTGCTGAATTAGATAATTTATTACGTTATCCAGGTGTTAAAAACATCTTATGTAATAGAGTAAATAACCTAGAGTTTGATAAAGCATTAGCCAATGGAGAAGTTACTCTTGTATGTACAAGAAGAGGCGATTTAGGAGCAAATGCACATAAAGCCTTTGGAATTTTCTTCTTACTATTAATGCAGCAATCAGTTCTTTCGAGACCAGGAAATGATAATACAAGAATTCCACACTTCTTATACATTGACGATTTTCCAGAATTCTTGTGTAAAGCAATTGAACCAATCTTTACAGTATACAGAAAATACAAAGTAGGAAATATCTTGTCTGCACAAACTTTATCACAACTTGCAGGAGACGAGAAAGGTAACTTCAAAGATGAAATTTTAGCAAACTGTGTAAACAAAGCAATCTTTGGAAATGCTTTACCAGAAGATGTTCAATGGTGGCAAACTGAATTACAAGACAAGAGAGAGTGGAGTTGGAATAGTAGCTACGAAACCAATTCTGAAAAAGATAATTATGGTTACGATTCTAAGTTAGGCAATATTGAATATAAATGGAAGCCAAATTATTCTGCTGGAAAAATAATGTCCTTAAAAGGAAAACAAATCTTGTTTAAAGTAAAAGACACAAAAGGAAAAAGCTATGTTGCCAAAGGTAAGCTAGATTTCTTAGAAGCAAAATATAAAGAGCCAAAGAAATTAAAAGAATATAACTTTGAGAAATTTGGTAACGGAATAATAGCAGATAATCCTAAAAAGGCTTCATTTACTGCAAAATTAAAAGGAAATTTTGCAGCAGCAACAGCAAGCAATGATGCAACAAGCACAAATACAGAATTTGACCCAATTCGAACAGACAGTACAGATTCTAAATATTTTTTAGATAATGATGATGCTATTATCTTTGATTTAAATAAGAAAAAGGATGAATAACACTATACGACAATAGAAAACACACCTAGATTACAACTACATTTTAATCTAGGTGTGTTTATTTTGTTATTTTATTATTTGTAAAAAGTAAAACTATCCTCTTAAATTCCTAACAATTTAACTTCTACATTTACCATTTTATATTTTCCATCCTCTAGTTTGAACTCTACTAAAGTTTTATCCAATGTTTCTTCGTTTTGTCTTAAGTCTGTCGAGAAATATAACTTTATTTTACTTATTTCTACTTTATTCATGACAATTGTTTTAAAAGTTTCTGCCATGTGCTTTTCGTCTTCGCAAATTAAAATTAATTGTGGCATTGAGCTAAATCCAGAATCTCCTGGAATATAATTGTCATAGAAATCGTTATATAGTCTCATTTTATCTACTAATTTCTTTTCCCAGTCTACTTCTCTACGAACTACTTCAAATAAAAACTCAATAGATTTATTGTTTTTCGTTAATTTTACGCTTCCACCTGTCGCCTTAAATGTCTTACCAGTTTGTTTTGCAGTAATTGCAGGTTTTACAGTATAGGAATCAAATGCTGCCACTTTTCTTAAATAAGCAATAATCGTTTGATTTCCTGCTAACCTTTTCTTTATCATTTCTACTGGTTTCGTATTATCTGTTGGTTGCCATTTACACTCAATTCCTCGCGAATTTAAAAGGTATTTTCCCATTTTTTCTAAACAGTAAATACGATAAATTCCTTTTCCATCTTCGCCCTTAAAATAATATCTTGTAAGAATTTTTGACTTAATTAATTGGTCTAACTTATTATTTAACTTATCTTGAGAGGCAATTTCTATCTTTTTCCATAGTAACATTTGGAATAATTGCCTTGAAGTAATAAATTCAAATTCATTCACTAACTCTAAAATCTTAAAATGCAAATCATTAATGTGTCCTATGTTAATCTTATGAATAATTTGGTTCATAGACACATAGCCATCTTTTCCATCAAAAGTTTTTATTTCCCCTTCTCTTACTGCAAAAGGTGATACTACCGCCTTTATTTCATTATCATCTACCATATATATCTCTCCTTTTTGGTGACTTAGCAAAGAAGTACTACTCCTCTACCTTTTCCTATTGTAGCATATATCCTGCTATTTTTCAATTGTTTCTAAGCAAATTTGCCACTTCCTGCTTGGTTAGGTATCTCCACTCCCCTAGCTTTAGATCTTTTACATTAATATTTTCTATCTTACTTCGATGCAATGCTAGTACTTTTTTTCCAACAGCATTGCACATTTTCCTTACTTCTCTATTTTTCCCCTCATGAATTGTAATTTCAATTCGAGAAATTTCTTTTTCTTTGTCTATTTTTAAAATTCTAACTTGTGCTTTTCCAGAGGTATAATCTTCTATCTTTACTCCCTTTTCTAAAGCAGTTACCTCTTCCTGTGTTATTATTCCTTTTACCGTAGCATTATATGTTTTCTTAATTTCATATTTCGGATGTGTAACTTTATATAAAAAATCTCCATCATTTGTAAGAATTATTGCCCCAGAAGTGTACATATCCAATCTTCCAACAGGCAAGACTTTTTCTTTTACTTTCACTAAATCTAACACTGTCTCTCTGCCGAACTGGTCTTTCGTAGTAGTTACATAGCCAATTGGTTTATTCAAAAGAATGTATACTTTCTTATCTTCTACCTCGTCAACTCTTTCTCCTTTAAAGATAACTACATCTTTATCTGGGTCTATTTTTGTTCCTAGCTCTATAACTGTTTTCCCGTTAACTTGTACATCTCCTGCTAAAATATGCTCCTCTGCTTTTCTTCTAGAACAAACGCCGTGGTTTGCTAAGAACTTTTGCAATCTAACTTCTTCCATCTTCCCCTCCTCTATTATTCCGCTATTTTTCAATAAAAAGTGAATTGGTTTGGAAAAGAATTAAATTTTGGCTAGGAAAACGAATTTAAAATTTATGAGGCGTACTCTGTGTACGTTGATTAAATT
>CALXKT010000059.1 GCA_944388985.1 uncultured Clostridia bacterium
ACCTTTTCCTACCGACTTTTTGTGCTTTCTTGCACATTTTCCTAATGAGTTTTTGCTTTTTAGGACTATTGGGGACGGGCTTGTTTGGTCTTAAATTTCAAAAAAAGACCAATGAAAAAACTTGCATTGGTTCTTTTTATTAAAAAATTTATTTTTTCAATACTGCAAACTGTTTTCATCTAAAAGAAAATCATATACACTCATTAGTATAATTCCATTATCATAACGAGATCTTTTTATATTGTCTCCCACAATTATTATCTTCTTAAAGAAGTCATTTACATTTAATAATGATTTTTGTTCTTGCTTTACTTTTTCACTTGTTTTCATTTCCAAAGCGGATTGAATATAAATCTTATTATTTCCTTTATTCGCTACAAAATCAATTTCTAGCTGTTTTTTTGCATCTCCCTCACGTATTTCAACAGACCCAACATCAACATTGTAACCACGCCTTTTTAGTTCGATATAAATAACATTTTCCATTGTATGAGATATTTCTTCGCTTTGCCTAAAGTCTAAAAACGAGTTCCTAATTCCCATATCTGTAAAATAATATTTTTGAGGTGTGTCAATAAACTTTTTTCCTCTTACGTCAAATCTTCTTGCTTTTTCAATCATAAAAGCATCTTGTAAATATTCTAAATAATTGTAGATAGTTTTATCTGTCATAGTAGATAGCTTATCTCGTTCTTTAAAATTATTTGATAATTTTAATGGATTCGTAAGACAACCTATGTCTGAAGCAATTATTTGTACTAACATTTCTAATTCTTCTTTATTTTGAACTTTATTTCTTTCAACAATATCATTAATATATACATTATCTTTTTGTGCTTTTAGATAGTTTATTTTGCTATTATCCGTCTTTGCAATTACTGTTAATGGTAATCCACCATAAGTATAATATTCACTTAATGCCATTTCTACTGAACCTTCATATACAGAATAAAATTCTGCAAAAGATAGAGGATATACCCTAATTTCATCTCCTCTGCCTCTAAATTCTGTTACAATATCAGATGACAAAAATTTGGAATTGCTTCCGGTTACATATATTTCCACGTTATTTATATGCATAAAACCAATTAGGACGGATTCAAAATCTTTAACTTCTTGTATTTCGTCTAATAATATAAAGTATTTATTTTTATCTGTAATTAGACTTCTTATATATTCATCTAATGCATCTGGATCCAAATATTTTTTGTTTTTATTTTCATCTAAACTCAATTGTATAATATGCTCTTCATCTATTCCTTGTTCTGTAAGATAATTTTTAAAAATCACATTTAATAGGTAAGATTTACCACATCTTCTAATTCCTGTTATAATTTTTATAAGCTGATTATCTATTCTATCTATAAGTTCTTTTAAATAATATTCTCTTTTTATTTCCATGACATTACCTCCATTACGAATTTTTTCCGTTTACGGAACTTTTTCGTAATGATTATAACATATAATAAAAAAATAGTCAAATTTTTAGGACTAAATAAGCCCGTCCCCAATAGTCCATTTTTAATTCACAGCAAAGTTAATTCCCCTTGCCACCACATCTTTCATTTTCTCAATTAAGCTATCAATTTCCTTTGGTGTTACAATAAAGTTATATTCCTCTGGTGTTAACACTTCTTTTATCATGGCATACTTATCTTCTTCTTGCAGTTTATTTAAATAATCATTGGACTGTGCATTTTCCTGTGCCTTTTGAATGAGTAATGTTAAGCTATCAGCTGCAATAGTAGCTGCATCTACTACGGTTGGTATTCCCATTGCAATCACTGGTACTCCTAATGTAGCAACAGTTAGCTCTTTTCTTGCATTTGCCACTCCTGCCCCAGGTACAATTCCTGTATCAGCAAGTTGAATGGAGCTACTAATTCTTTCAATGCTTCTGGAAGCCAAGGCATCAATCACTATCACTAATTTTGGATGAATATTATCCACAATTCCTTTTAATATTTCTAGTGTTTCAATTCCAGTTGTTCCTAGTACTCCTGGAGAAACTGCACTTACTTCTCGTGTATCCTTATCCAAAACATCTGGCATGTATTCTAATAAATGTCTAGTAATGTCTATCTCATTAATTACTTTTGGTCCTAGTGCATCTGGTGTTACATAAATATTACCCAATCCTACAACTAAAATGGAATCTTGCTTAGCAGCATGCTTCTCAATTAATGCTTTTAATTCTTTTGTTACCATCTCAGATGCTTTTTGAATTTCTTCTTGCGAGGCAATTTTCAAATTTTTAATATCAATGGTGATATAATTTCCTTGTGGCTTTCCTATTGCCTGTTCTCCTTGGTCATTTTTAACTTTTACCCTTGAGATGGAAATACTCTCGTCCACCTTTTCTTCTTCTGTTTCTATTCCGTCTACCTCAGTTTCGATATTATGTGCTTTTTTATACAAATCTCTTCTTTCTAAGGCTAAATCAGTTCTAAATAAATCCATAAAAAAACTTCCTTTCTAAAATAATTACTATTATTTTAGAAAAAAAGCTATTTTTTATACATTATTCTCTTAATTTTTGAGCAAAAGTGGTGCGTCCCCAATTGCTCATTTCCAAAATTTCCACGATTTTTTGGCAATTTCTTCTGGGTCATCTATTTCTATTTCTTCATTTTGCAAAATACTCCTTGGATTTTCTACTGTTAGCTCTTCTATTTTTTTCTCTCCAATCCACTTTTGTAAAATCGGCATTGTTTCTGGAATTTCCGTATAGACTGCATTTGTATGATGATTGTCTGAACCTAAAAAGTGTATCATGTTATGTGTTAGCAATTTCTTAACTGTCTCTTTTATTTCCTTTCCATATCTGCCAGATATACTACCGAAATTTGATTGAAATAATACGCCTCGGTCAATATAATCTAATAACATGTTTGGATCTTCTTGTACATATTTATATCGTTCCGGATGAGCAATAATTGGCACTTTGCCTGCCTCTAGTAATAGGTAAATCACTTGGTCTAAATTCATTGGCATATTTTGCATTGGCAATTCAAAAAGCACATAACGGCTACCATTTAAACTCATTGCTTCTTTTGTATTAAGCAAATCCACAATATTCTCTGTCGCATAAATCTCATTTCCCTGGTACAACTGAATTCCTATTTTTTGTGCTTCTTCTTTCATCGTTACTATACAATCTGCAATATCCTTACAAGGTACCATATAGTAATCTTCCATATAATGTGGCGTTAGTATAATATCGGTAAAACCTGCCTTTTTTGCCTCTTGTAACATAGCTATGGTTTCAAGTAACTCTCTGGAACCATCATCCACGCCATAAACTAAGTGGGAGTGTACATCAATCATTTTCATCCCTCTTTTCTTACTTGTTTGTCGACTGTGTTTTGTGATACTTTTCTATTTTCTGTATTATTTCTAGCTTCCATATTTAACTGCTTTTGCCAATTTATTCTTTTCCATCCTTTTCAATATTATATAAGCGATTGCTTTGTCCTGCTGGTCGTATTCTGGATTCAAAATCCACACTACTACGATGCTTTTTCGCAGAGCCACTACTTCCGCTTCCGCTAGAGCTTTGTCCATAATAATAAGATGAATAGTATTCTTTTTGCGCAATTGGCATTTTGTTAATTACCACTCCTGCAATTTTTCCACCAACATTTAAAATATCTCTTTTTACTCTTTCTAGCTCATCTATTTTAGTTTGTTTGTATGCACACACAATAATAGTGGTATCTACATTTCTCGAAATAATAAGGGAATCTGTTACAAGATTAGTTGGTGTACCATCATAAATAACAATATCGCATAATTCTTCTAATTTTGGCATTGTTTCTGCCATTTTTTCAGAAACTAGCAATTCAGATGGGTTTGGTGGTACGCTTCCTGCAGTAATTAAATATAAATTTGGTACTTCTGTTTTTCGAATATAGGATACAATATCCTCTTCTCCCTTTTCTCCATTAGAACTTACTCCAGACAAATAGTTGGAAAGACCTGGTACTGGTGCTGTTCCAAAAACAGAGAATAACCTTCCTTTACGCATATCGCAATCTACTAAAATGACTTTTTTCCCTGCTTGTGCAAAGGTAGTAGCCAAATTGGAAGATACCCAGCTTTTTCCCTCAGATGGTGAAGTAGAAGTAATAAGTAAAGACCTTAATCCACTTTTCGTGTTCATAAATTGTATGTTTGTTCTTAAAGTTCTAAATAATTCTGAAACTGGTGACTTAGGTTCTCTTGCTGCAATTAATTCCTTTTTCATGCTCTTCTACCTCCTTTTGATTTTCTAGTTTCCGTATTTTTGAAATCACATAGTGGCATCGATGTTAAAACCGTTAGTCCTAATTTTCTTTCAATATCTTCTTTTGATTTTACAGTAGTATCAAGCATATTGGCAATTAATACATAAATACATGCTACCACCAATCCTGCTGCCGCAAAAATAAGCAAATCTTTTGCATGGTTGATGTTATATGGTACTTCTGGTACTTCTGCCGCATCCCATACTTGAGCATTGTTTATTTTATACACACCATTAGCAACCTTTTCGATAAATACAATTGCTATTTCTTTTGCAATTCTTTGTGCTAATGTAGGATCCGCATCAACAACACTAATTTGAATTAAATCAGTGTCTTCTACCTCACTAACTGAAATATTCGCTTTAAGTCCACCTTCAGATTTATCAATTCCTAAATTTTCTATTACTTCACTTAAAATATTTTTACTTTTTATTAACTCACTATAGGTTGAAACTAAGCTCTTATTTAATGTCATTTCTGTTGAAGTTATTCCAGTATTTTCTCCATCTTGGCTTGAACTTGAACCAGCCAACAATATTGATGTGGTTGATTGATATTTTGGTTCTAAAAGAACAAAAGAATAGATAAATCCTATTACGATAAAAATAGCAATTAGTAAGGCTATTTGTATTTTTTTTGCCCAAAACATACTAAATAATTCTTTTAAATCTAGCTCTTCCATGATAAATTCCCTTCTATTTTAAATTGCAATAAACTATTTAATTTCTATTTGTTTATAACGAATGATTCCTATTACTGCTAAAACAAGAACTATAGTAATAAGCACTACAATAGCAGTACTTATGCCTGTTTGTGGCAATTCTTTATCTGGTGCCATTGTATTATCTGGATTTGTAATAGGTGTTCCTGTTGTTTCATTGGTTCCTTGCTCGTCCTCATCAGTTCCTGTATCGATTACGATATTTTGATCTGGAATGATTTCATTTACATTAGGGTCTGGCTCTTCTGTTACTGGTTCTATGGTATATGCTAAAGAAGTATCTTGAGGGTATTCATCATATTGTTCTCCATCTGATATATTAATTTCGCTAATATTTATAGAACCTGTTGTTACTTCTGAAATTTCATTAAAATAAAATATAATTTCTGCTATCGTTGTATTTGGATTTGCCGTATCTGACTCTAGCATTACTCTATTACTTTCTTCTGCAATGGTTATATCCCATCCTTCAGAACTTTGCCCTTCTATTCTTTGAATATGCTCTGCATTATAGCCTAATGTAAAGGATGCAGACATAACAGCTGACGATGGAACTCCTTCAAATTCTCCTAAATTTACCTGTACTACCATTCTTTCTGTATCTGCAGAAGTAATGACAAAAGAAAGATTTGCTGTTGCTTCTTCTGTAGGTGTTTCTGTGTTAGGGTCGTCTGTTGCTAATACTGTAAATGGTAGACTAATTAAAATTAATAATAAAATGATTGATACTATTTTTTTCATCTTCATCTCTCCTATTTCATTTTTTCTTTTGCTATTTTACCATAAATACAAAGATATAACAAGTTTTTACATATTTTTCTTTTTTACATTTATGTTACAGGAATGTTACAAATGTGTGACAGAGAAATATTTCTATCAACTATTTTTTTAATTTACTTTTTATTTTATTCATTAAATACTTTCTTTCATCTTTATTTAAAATAATAAAGATATTTATTAATATATCTATAATAGCTATTATCGCTCCTGCAAATATGAAACCAGCCCAAGAATTAATAGCAAAATACGATTCCAGTATCTTTTTAACAAAACTTCCTATTATAATTAATGATATGGTTGAAAAAAAACTAATAAAAACTTGTTTATAAAATATATTCCACTTAAATCCAAGATATTTAGCAGTAGCCGGTAAAGTAAATACCATATTTCTGATAAAATTACAAATAGAACTCACTCCGGCCACAGCATAAATACCATAGTCTGTAAATTTAGCAATAATTATAGTAATAACAACAGAAAATATACCTGAAATAATCATTGCAATTGCATTTGATTTAACTTTATTCACTGTTTGAAAAACATTAAATAAAATTAGTGTTCCACTTGTAAACATATAGCCAAATATAGCTAATATTGATAATATTTGTAATAAAGATGCATCTTGTGATGGAACCCATAATGAAAAGAATTCTTTCCCTAATACTATAAATACTGCAATTGGTACAACTAATATTATTGATGTCAGTTTCATTGCTCTATTAAGATTTTTCAAAAGTGCTTCTCTATTATCTTGTGCATAATTAATTGTTAATTCGGGGGCAAAAGCATTTTGTATAGAGGATGACAATTGACCTATTGCATTAGGTACTATTTTGGTAAGTGAAATAACTCCCATCTGCGTTGCGCCCAAGAAAACATTGCAAATAATTAAATCTAAACCAGATAATAGCATATTTCCTACATTTGAAACTGAATTCCATATTCCTGCTCCAACTAATTCCTTAATAGCCTTTCCGGAATATAAAATTTTATCTGGAAATAGCTTAATTTTTAACTCTGGAGTTAATTTTCGTGTATTATAATAATTGCAAATTAGTAATAAAATATTTGAAATTATAGTTGCAATTCCTATATAATAAACCTTTGGCAATAAAATGGTTAATGTTGTAAAAATTATTATACACCTTAAAATTGATGTAAGCATCTGTGGAATATATGTTCTTTCTAGTCTATTTGTAACAAATGTTCCACAATCCCAGTTTGGTAGCAAAAAAAAAAAAAAAAAGTTTAGGAAAACAAATGAGAATAATATTTTTACATCTAGCAATATATCATTTGGTACATTAACTAAGCTT
>CALXKT010000060.1 GCA_944388985.1 uncultured Clostridia bacterium
ATGATGCGTGCTGTAAAAGGTATGCTTCCACACAATAGTTTAGGAAGACAAATGCTTAAGAAATTAAGAGTATATGCTGGAGCAGAACATGAAAATGCTGCTCAAAAACCAGAAGTTTGGAATTTTTAATAAGGGAGGATATGGAAAATGCCTAAAGCAAAAACAGATAAAATAGTTTTTTATGGTACAGGAAGAAGAAAAAGTTCTGTTGCTAGAGTAAGATTAGTAGAAGGCAAAGGAGCTATTACTATTAATGGAAAAAATATCGATGAATATTTAGGAACAGATACTTTAAAAGTTATCGTTAGACAACCACTAACTGCAACAAATACAACAGATAAATATGATGTTATTTGTTCTGTACAAGGTGGAGGATTTACAGGTCAAGCTGGTGCAATTCGTTTAGGTATTGCTCGTGCATTATTAGAAGCAAATAGCGAATACAGACCTATTTTAAAATCTGCTGGATTCTTAACAAGAGATCCACGTATGAAAGAAAGAAAGAAATATGGTCTTAAAAAAGCAAGACGCGCTCCACAATTCAGCAAGAGATAAAAATTTTATCCTCAGAAGTTTTAAAACTTCTGAGGATTTTCTTTTAATACTTTTCATTAAGCCTAGTTAAAGTGTCTAGTTTTTCTTTAGTTGGAGACTTAAGGTGGGGACCGACAAGTTTACAAACTGTTAAGCAAAGCTTTTACAGTTTGTACGCAGTTGGGGGTCGGAAACTAAAAGAAAAACTAGACACTTTAACTAGGCTTATAGTATTGAATGTAAAGCAAAAACTACTCTATCATCTCCATATTTTGGTCATCATTTAAACCTTCCAAATGATAATACGTATCTGGTATATTCCCTATAATTACCCCCTCTACTAAAAGCACTTGATTATAAATTGTTTCTTTTATTGTTTGATACGGTGTTAAAATATTGACATCACACTTTACTTCTAAATAAATGCGGTGCAAAGTTTGGTTGATTCCCGCTTCAGTAAATTCTGACCTTAAATCGGTTTCCACAGTTCCATCTGTCATCATTTTTATGCTAATATCTGGGCCTATACCAGAAAAGAATTTACTTCCTAGAAAACTACCGAAGTTTTATGTCAAACGTATTATTTTCCTCTTTTTCTAGCTCTTCTTGTATTCGTATAGGAATATCCGAAATCACTTCGTTTATGGTTATCATGTTAGCACTAATCATGGTAATGTTGCCTTCTTCGTCTTTTTCTACTCTGCAAAAATCTTCGTAATCGTAATTTGCCATGACCGCTGTTGCTTCTGCATTGGATATTTTTGTTGCAATGGATTTTGCCATAGTTTTACATTGTTCTTCTACAATTGGCGAAACTGCTTGTAATGTTAAATGAAGCACAATAATCGCAATAGCTAGTATTGCGATTATTGTTATCAATTTACCCCATTTTTTATTTCCACGTATTTTATTCCATGGAATCCTTGGAAAGGTAATACGGTATCTTGTAAAAATCTTTTCTTCTTTTTTATCCATGATATCTAGGAATAAATAGCTGTTGTGCAATATTCAGTTTATCTACATTTTCAATTCCATTAATCCTTGCAATCTCCTCTACCGTACTTCCAAATCTTTTTGCAATTTTCCACAAAGTGTCCCCATCTTTCACGTAATATACCACTAAACTGCAAGTATTCTGGTTTCGATTTTCTTCCTCCTGTATATCGTCTATAATATTAATTTGCGCATTTTTCAAAAGCGTTACCTGGAAAGCAATATCTACTTTTACATCAATACTTCCCTCTGCTGTAATAACAAAATCTTGTGTTACTATTTCCATATTGGTGTCTATATTTGCTGTTTGCGTAACTCCTGGGAAATCCACATTAAAACTAAATGGAATCACCGTATTTCTGGTATCCATTCCGCTTTCCGTACGAAAAAGATAACTTAATTTAAGTTCTCCCTCATAGAGAATTCGGTCATTTAGAATAGTTTGCTTTATAATTTCTGCATTTACTGCCACATCATATATCTTATTGTTTCCTATCTCTGGGATTGCCTGTTTTTCACGAATATTGCAGGTGCTTTGCACATTTTCTCTTTTTTGCATAATGGTAATTTGCTTTTGCGAAAAGGTTACGTTTGTTTTAGGACTGTATAAATCTTGAATCATGTTAATTTCTTGGTTACGATAGGCTTCGCAAGTAATCTCTACTTCTATCTCTACATAAACTGAATGTTCTTCTGCATTATTTGGTTTTATTACCATATTCTTAATTTCATATTTGGTTTCACATACATTATCTTCTGTTACATTATCCATATCGATGAACCCCATTACAGGGATGACGCTTTCTACGCTATTAATTCGATTATCTTCTGTCAAATAAAGAAGTCGTACATTTAAATCTGCTTTTGCTAATACTTTGTTATAACTAATCTTCACATCTTTATTGGAAAAATGTAAATCTGCTTTCATCACTTCAGATAAATTATCGATATTGTCAATCATTAGTGTATCTTTTGCATATACTTTGGTGCTTCCGCTTCCTACTAATGAATTAATAGACATTGTTTCGTTTAGCATTTGTATCCCTTGTAAATTCACATTATTAATGATATCAATTTCTTCTTTGGAGGTGATTTTTACGCCTATTTCTAGAAATGCTTTTAAGTTTATTTTTCTTCCATTAATTACCTTGCATTCCATATTTTTGAGTCGTATATTTGTCTCTAAATTCATGTCTGGCATTGCTTTTTCTATCTCTATATTTTGGGTAAAATCGAGATTAACATTAAGTCCTCTAATACGGTTATTTTCATCTTCTGCTAAATACATAATATAGGTATCAATCGAACCATCTATTCTTACTCTTCCTTCGTTTATCTCCTTTTTGTAAATACAAACGGTCCCGCTCGTACTAATGGCATTTATAATATCTGGCTTTATGTCAGGGATAATACTATCTCCTTCAACAATAACATTTTCCGTCTTTTGAGCAATAATATGGTTGACACATACATTGTCCCTTGTGGTTTCAACTGCCATTCCTATCCCTCCTTAAATTCTAATTATCTAATATATATTACGGACAGGAAAAAAAATTCCTATTTCTAGGAATTTTTATGTTTCTACTTTAATAACAGCTGAATTGGAATTTGACAAAAAAAGAAAGAGTCCTTTGACTCTTTGCTTTTACTTGTCTTATGCTTGTACGGTTGTAAGTGGCGGTATCAATGGGCTATAACCGTTTCCATCAAATACATCTACTTCAATCGTTCTGGTTAAAATATCGGTATAACTGTAGCTTACATTCCTGTTGTTCTCTTCGAATTTTATTACAAATAAATTTGGGTAAGCTTTTTCTATGGTAGCTTCTTTTTCGAACGATTTACTTCTTCCTAAGGATCCTTTGACAATTATTTTTTGTCCTATTTTTTCATCAATATCTGTTTTTAAATTTGTAATATCCCTTTGGCAAATCATCTCATCACCTACTCCTAAAATCTAGAGAAATCATATCACAAAAATCGGTTTAAGTCAAAGCGTGGTGTAAAATGTCGAACGTCTAAAACGCATACAGCTCTAGCTTTTTTCGGTTTCTGAAGGTGTTTATTACATTTGTATTACAGTTTTGTTACAGTTTTGTTACAATTTAACAACTTTCCTTGAACAGAAGGGACACTCCTTTTTGTTCAAGTTCGTGAACGTTTGGGACACTCCTTTTTGTTCAAGTTCGTGAACATTTAGGAGTGTCCCTTTTGTTCAAGATCCTTTTTTAGTTATACAATAGCTCGAATAGTACAATATTATAGTTTTCTATTAATTCATTTGTTGTGTTAATATCTAGCTCATTTCCTTCTTTGTCTATTAAAAACCTATTTGTACATACTGGATATTGCTCATAAAAATGCTGTATGTAAGTATAGTACCATGGAAATTCTATATTTGCTTCTTCTAACACCATCATTGCGAGTCCTGCTATGGATACCTTATCTTTACTATATTTTGCTATTTCTTCCTGCTCTAATTCATAGTTTGTCCAAATAACGTAAGGCGTTTGGTATTTTTCAATTCCTTCTCCATAAGCTTCACTATAAATCGTATTAAAAGCAGGCTTATGATCCCCATAGAATACTAACATTACTTTTTCTTCTTGTTGCTCAAAGTAGTCAATCAAATAGTTTAAGGACTGGTCAAAGTGATAGAGTCCTTGGGAATATACTTGTACTGCTAATAATTCCGTTGGTGAAATGTCCGTTTTTGGCTTTATCGGTATATCATATTTTGCATATCTGGTATCATTGAGTGGCGAATGCAGTTCTATCGTTATCGCAAAAATAAATTTTTGGGTATCTCCCATTTCCTCATATTGCTTGACAATTTCTTCTGCGGTATCCATATCCGATACATTGGTATCATAAACGTTATCTATATCTTCCATATCATCCTTAAATATCATGTTGTCAAAGCCTAAATAGGAATAGGCTGTATCTCTATTGTAAAAAGCACCGTCATTTGCATGAATGGCAGTTGTAGTATAGCCTTGTTCTTTTAGGGTACTTACAATAGATGGTGTTTCGTCTTTAATAACTTGTGCATACGGATATCGTTTGCCATCGAGAAACCTAGTTGAACTACCTGTTAAAAATTCAAATTCAGACATCGATGTTTCTCCACCATAAATACTTACCACTGTATTTCCATGAGGATAATTTGCTAAAATGCTTCGGTAGGTTGGCAATGGGTCTTTCTCAAATTCTAATGCATCGATTTGTGTAATATCGGTAAACGATTCTACCATTATCGCTATAATATTAGGTTTTTCTGCCTGTTCCGCTTCTTGCTGATTTAGTTCTGCTAAACTTTCGCTTTCTTGTTTGATTGCTTCTAATCTTTCTTCACTATAAAAATCTAGTGTAGGCTTTTCTACTAGTTTATATACATTTCTAAAAAATTCTACTGTTGCTCCATATATGTTATAATTTACTTGGCTATTGTAGTTTCCCTCATCAAATCCTTTGATATCTGACCTATCATAAAAGCAAACAAAACTTAGCAAACTAATTCCTATGATTCCAATTACAACTCTGGAAATTATTTTTTGCTTTCCTTCATATTCTGTATATTTTGTGATTAGCCATTGGATAACAAGAAAAATAATGGTAGCTAATAGTTGCATCACAACATTTGCTTCAAAGTGTAAATTTCCATATCCTGCAATTTCTACTGCATTTCCTATTAACAAAATATCTTCTGGCCAAAATGGCTTTGCTACTGCCTGTATTTTGTAAAACGAAATAAGAGATATAAGGTTAAGCACAACGGCAAGTGCAATATTGCTTCTTAGGCTCTTTCGAAAAATAGCTTTAAATAAGAAATACAAGCCATAGATAATGGCTGCTTCATATAAGAAAAAGAAATTATATACATTTGTAATACTTCTTATCGCTCTTGTTACAAAGTATTCTCCATTGGTCAAGTTGGAGATAAGGTAGAGTAAGTACGGATAGACGATATTAAATAAGATAATAAGAATAACATTTCTTACCTTTTTTAGTTTAGCATGTTCTGTTTTTGCTGTCCTTACTTTGTTTGCTTCTACCTCTTTTTCTGCTTTTAACACTCTTTCTTGTTTTACTTTATTCTCTGTTCTAGTCAATTCTTGTTCTTCTTTTTTCTCCCCCGCCTGTTTCGTTTTTTCTTCTTTTTGTTCTTCACTATTTTCTTTGTCTAATACTGCTTTTTTCTCCTCTTCTGTTTCCACGTTTTTTACATCCTCCTTTAAGAAAAAAGAACGTTTTCCTTTTTCTCTTGTTTAATCTTACCATAAGATAAATTAAATAACAATATTTCACATTAATAAAACTTTCTTTTTTCCCATTGCTCCTACTCCATTGATTCCTCTTTCTCCATCTCTTAATTCATCCTCAATATCTTGAATGGTAATAAATTTATTGGCGGAAGTGGTAGCTATTTTTTCTGCTACTACCAATGGATCCACAAAATCAATTAAAATTCTAGCAGGCGAGGATGCAAAATTAGCTCCAGCAGAAATTAATGCCTCATAATAACTTTGACAAGCCCCTGCAAAAATAACAAGCCCTTTGTTTTTTCCTTCTTTTCTTACTGTTCTCACCGTTTGCGCAAAATATCTAGAATTTCGATAATTATAAATGTCTTCATAACTTCTTCCCGATTTTAACATTCCATCATGACCGTGTTACTACTAAAATATCGGGATGATAACGCTCAATTAATGGGTTTACGACACTTGGTTGTCTATTTTCCGGTATATTTCTTACGATTGCTTTTAATCCCATTTTTTTATAATACATATTCGATTTTTCACTATATTTTTTATCTCCATCTAAATGCAGTATTCTACCTGTGTAAATTACTCTATCGCTTCGCTTAAAAAAACCGTTTTTTTCTATCTCGGTCGTATTTATTTTATTCTCTATTTTATCATCTATACTTTTGTATAGACTGTTTATTTCCTTTTTCTCTACCAAAGCCAAATCCCTTACTGGCGCATCTGCCTTAAGCCTTGTGGTAATTCCAGTGAGGATAGCAATTTGATTATTAATGACACTATCCACCACAAAAACGACATCTTTATGATAGGAGATTCGTGCCACAATGTCTCCTTTTTTTATTTTATTCAACATTCTCACCTCTATCTAAATAGTCAGCTAGTATATAGTATGTCGAACGCTGTAGTTTGGTGAGGTTATTTTTTCATCGCTATGTACTTTAAAATTCTTTTTGTTCTAATGGACATCTCCTAAGAATACAATGTTACAAAACATAGTTTTCTTAGGGGGGTTTTTAAAATTGGGAAAGATGTACATCGAGGAACGTGCCATTAGTTTAGCACATTATATAATAGATAGCAAAGACACTGTAAGAGGTGCTGCCAAAAAATTTGGAATAAGCAAAAGCACAGTACACACCGAAGTAACATTCCAGAACGGTAAAAATAAATCACCTATAATCCCAGAAAGTATTGAAAT
>CALXKT010000061.1 GCA_944388985.1 uncultured Clostridia bacterium
CTTACCTTAACTTTTCGAAATATTAAAGAGGTAGAAGAATCTTATAGAAATGTTGAAATTTTTTTCGTTATTGATAATTCATCTAGTATGACAGAAGCTTTTGTAGGAGAAGGAACTCGAAAAGCAGAAGTTATTCAATCTGCAAATTCACTAGCAGAAAAAATATTTGCCAATAATCCTAATGTTCAAATTGGTGTTGTAGGTTTTTCTAGTTTAGATGAATCCAAAGGTGAAACTGAAGGAACAATTAATGATGCTCAATTAATATCAGATTTAAGCAATTCACAAACAGAAGTTAGCCAAGCAATTGCTACTTTAGGAAATTCCGAAACAGGTCCTAGAACCAATATTGAAGCAGGATTAACCATTGCACAAAATAGTTTTTCTGATGAGCCAGCTACCAACCGTTATATTGTACTATTAACCGATGGTGTTCCAAATAATGCAACCGATGGTACATATGCAACTTATAGCGGAACAGTAGCAACTCGAACAAAAGCCAAACTTGAGGAAATTCAAGCACAAGGCGTAGAAATTATTGGTGCTATGATAAACTTGCCAGCAGATACAGTAGAACCAACAACCCAAAGAACTTACCGCGAGTTAGCAGAAGAAATCTTTGGTACTGCAGAAAATCCTACTACAGATGTTTTCTATTATGTGAGTGATTCTCAAATTGAGGATACTATCGTAAATGATATTTACAATAATTTAAGAGTAGTAACAGATAATACTTTAAGAAATATCACCATAACCGATTATTTCCCACAAGAAATTATTGATAACTTCAATTTTGAATATGTTGCTACCCCTAATATAGGTAGTGTATCTCAAGAAATTGATACTACCAACAATTCTATAACTTGGAATATTGAAATGCTAAGCGAAGGAGAAGAAGCTTCTTTAAGTTATAAATTAATTTTAAAAGAAGATTATAATCAAGAAATTATTGACCAAATATTGCCAACTAATACGAATGTAGATATTACTGCAGAAAACGGTGATGAAAATATTAACGCTTCTTCGACGGTTTCTCCTACAATTGTTGTCCGTTATGATGAACCAACACCAGAAGAACCTAAAGACCCAGAAGAGCCAACACCAGAAGCCCCAGAAGAACCAACTAACGATATTACAGATGGTACTGTTGCAGACAAACCTATTCCACAAACAGGTATCGCTACTATGCTACCTCTTGGAATTGCAATAATAGTTATGGGAATTGCAGGCGTAAGATTCTACTTAATTAGAAAGAAATAGAAAATTTTAAGCATTACATTGGGCTTAAATTAAAATTAAATATTTAATCATAAAGCACCCCAAGTGTTAAATAACAGGCTAACATTTGGGGTGTTTCTTAGCTAGCTCTTACTTCTTTTTGTAGCGTTAAAAAATCTTTTTGCGAAATATATTTTAAGCTCTCCGATGATAGTAATGCTTCATCTTTTGCTATTTTATTCCATTCTTTGGCTGTTACACTTCTCTTCAATTCTTTTATCTTTTGTATTGCTTTTAAATATTCTTCTTTCATGCACAACACCTTCCTTTTGTAATATTATAGCACATTTTGTTGATTTAATTTGTCGAAGCGTGTCGAACAGAAAAATTTTTTTTCTTTTTTTGTTTTAATTTGCTCACTTTTGTTAGATTTAAGACTAAAAATATGCTTTTGCTTTTTTAATTGTGTTTTTTATTTGATAATTAATTTTTGTCCTGCATAAATAATATTTGGATTCTCTATATTGTTTGCTTTAACTAAAGCATCCACTGTTGTTCCAAACTTTTCTGCAATTTCCGATAGTGTATCTCCGCTTTTTATGGTATAGGTTTCTCCACTATTTTGAGAGTTACTTCCGCTATTACTTGCTCCTAATATTTCATTCACTTTATTCTGAACCTCTGTTGGATTATATCCTTCTGCTGCTAATTTTTCTTTTCTCTCTTCTCCATTTCCATATTTTCCTGCAATAACTTCGTTAGCTATTTCTTCCAAAGACTTACTGTTTTGTAAAAGTATTTGATTTACTCTTGCTTGCACTTCATCTGGATTGTATCCCGCTTTTCTTAGCTCTTCTTTTCGTGCTTCACCGTTTCCCCACTCACCTGCAATTACCTCCTGAGCCAATTCTTCCACTGTTTTCTTATCAGTAGTTTCATTCTCAGAGCCTTCTTCTGTTTCACCATCTGTATTTCCGCTATTAGCGTCAAATTCTCCGTAATAATAATCTAAGTCGACGCTGCCACTTATTCCATCCACTTTACCAGAAGAAGTATATTGCCACATTAGATAAGGTCTATTATAGGTACATTCTTTATAATACTGTGCTACCCACACTCTGTATTTTTCTTGTACCGACGCTGGTATTTTCGTGTTTAACCAGTTAAGATTAGAATAAATTCCAACTTCATAGCCAGCTTCTTGAATTGTCGTACAATAACGCTCAATAATCTGTGCCAAATAAGATTTTTCCACATCACCACTAGTATCATTATCTTCTACATCATACCACACTCCCATTGGCACTTTATGGCCTGCAACAATTCTTAGAGTATGCTCTGCTTCTGAACTAGCCTTTATAAGGGTATTGGCATAACTAAACAAATATACCCCAAACGGAATATTTAGTCTCTCACATTCTTCTATATTTCGCTGGATATACGTATCATCTTGACCTTCCTCATCCATGCCATATCCTGCTCGTAAAATTGCAAATTGGACTCCATCTGCCTTAACTTTTTCCCAGTCTACTTTACCTTGAAATTGACTTACGTCTATTCCTTTTACAGCCATCGCTATTCCTCCCTTTCCTCATTATTATCCTCTGTCTCGATATTTTTTGTTTCAGTATCTTTGGTTTCAGTATTTTCTGCTTTCTTATATTTGTTATTCGATATCGCTAATACCGCTCCTAAAAAAGTATCTACTGCCATTACAGTACCACCAATTTGTTCAGAGAAAGGTAAGCCCCATATTCCTGCAAGTGTTACATAGAGTGTTGCAATAGCTGGCAATACTATTTGTGCGACAAATTTTAATGCATCATATACTTTATTTGACATATTAACTTCCCTCCTATTTTATTATATGTTGTCAGATGCATTTTTGCCTATAAGAAAAGTGGCTTCGCCACATGTGCATTTCGCTTCGCGAATATGCACGGCCTAAAGTAACTTAACCTTGTTGCTCCGGAAATTTCTGGAGAAATTTCCTATGCAATAAAAAAACTTCCTAAAAATAGGAAGTTCGTATTAAAATTACTTGGTTGGGCTGGCTAGATTCGAACTAGCGCATGTTAGAGTCAAAGTCTAATGCCTTACCGCTTGGCTACAGCCCAATGTATTTAATTTTGATGGGGTGGAAGATGGGACTCGAACCCACGGTCTTCAGTGCCACAAACTGACGCGTTAACCAACTACGCTACATCCACCATCTTCAACTAACTGCATTTACTATTTTACCCCATCTTTGTGCATTTGTCAACTATTTTTCAAATTTTATTTTTTATTCCGCTTCTACAGCCCATATAATTAATCTTCTCGTTGTATCATCCGTACAAGTAGAAAGTGAAATTTCTCTTTTTCCATTGGTATCACGGTTCATATAAGTAGAATCTCCTGTACTTGTTTCGTATTTTCTTGTAATTTCATATCGAATTCTTCGTCCTGTGGTATCTGTAATATAAATTTCATCTCCTAGTTGTAATCTTTTATTATTCGAGAAAAATGTTCCATTTCTATAGTTATGTCCTACTAAAACCGTATTTCCCACTTCATTTAGTCCTATCGTTGCAGGATAAAGTTTTACTATTGCAACATTTAAAGAGTTAACACTTGCATCACTATCTGCAATAATTGGATATTCAACATCGGTTGCTGGGATTTCAATAGTTCCTATCATTTCATATCCCATATATGTTACATGCGCATTACCATCATCAATATTGTTTCCATCTCCTGTAGTGGTATTTTGATATAGTGTATTTAAGTCTACGCTAGGTCCATACGTATTGGTATTTACTTCATTTCCTTGTGGTCTTGATACAATATTCGCTATCTGATTTTGAAAATCTCCCATTGCTTCTCCAGATGCTTGTTCAATATAAAATTTTCTGTAAACATCAATTCCAAAAAAGATAAGTAAACCAACAATTGCGATAATAACAATAATCAAAACTACTGTTAATGTTTTACTATATTTATTACCAAACATATTACTTCCTCCCTTGTATTTATCATCTCATATACTATATTATAGCACATTTTTTTCAATTAATCTAGTATTATGTTACTTGTTTTTTATTTTGTTTTACTCCACAATCTTGTCCCCTAGCTTTTTACCACCTAGCACATGGAAATGAATATGCATTACTTCTTGCCCAGAATCTCTACCACAATTTGTAATCACACGGAAGCCATTTTCTGCGAATCCTCTCTCTCTTGCAATTTGATTGATTACTTCATAAATATGTGCAATTAGCTCCTTATCTTCTTCTGTTACATCCAACAAAGTAGCAATATGTTTTTTAGGAACTACCAATATGTGTATTGGTGCAGCTGGATTTACATCATTAAACGCAATTACACTATCGTCTTCATACACTATTGTTGAAGGTATTTCCTTTTTTATAATTTTACAAAAAATACAATCTTCCATTATTATTCCTCTTTTCTTTAATTTTTATTCATTTTCAAGTTTTTTATTCTAAATTATGTGTTTAACTTACTGGTATAAACAATAAATGGTATGCCTAGGTTTATTTCCAAATTAGACAAAATGAGAAAAAAACTATCACTATACTTTTATGTGGTGGACAAAAAGGCCTGTCCCAAAATTGGAAAAAAGTGTAGAAAAACGCCTGTCCCTAAAGTGGACTATTCGAGCACAGCTTTGATTCTTCTAACTCCTGCTGAGCTAGATTCCTCTTTCTTTATTTTGAAGTGTCCTAATTCGCCAGTGTGTGTTACATGAGGGCCTCCGCAAATTTCTTTGCTAAAGTCGCCAATGGTGTATACTTTTACCTTTTCGCCATATTTATTTTCAAACAATCCCATTGCTCCTGCTTTCTTTGCTTCTTCTAAGGTCATTTCTTCGCAAGTTACTGGCAAATCTCTTTTAATTTGCTCATTGACAATGTCTTCTACTTGTTGTAGTTGCTCTTTTGTCATTTTTTCTGGATGCGAAAAGTCAAAACGTAGTCTTTCTGTTGTAATATTAGAACCTTTTTGGGTAGCATGTTCTCCAAGTACTATTTGTAATGCTTTATGTAGCAAGTGGGTTGCTGTATGGTATGCAATTGTTTTCTCATTTTGTTCTGCTAAGCCCCCTTTGAACTTTTGCTCACTTCCCATTCTGGATTTTTCTTGATGCTCTTTAAATAGTTTGTCAAATTCCGAATTATCTATTTCAAATCCTTGTTCACGCGCTAAGTCTGCTGTAATTTCTGGTGGGAAACCATAAGTTTCATATAATTTGAATATAGTTTGTCCATCTATTTTATTTTTATTCTCTGCTTTTGCTTTTTGTATTGCTTTTTCAAACTCTTTTTCTCCATGTACTAGTGTTTTCATGAATTTATCTTTTTCTTCAATGATAACTTGTTTAATAGCTTCTTTATTTGCTTCTAATTCTGGATACATTTCTTTTAGAATAGAAACATCTAGCTCAATTAAATTACCTAATTCATTTAGGTCAATTTGCATTTTGTTTAGATGTCTTGCCATTCTACGTATTAGTTTTCTTAGTACATAGCCTCTATCGATGTTGGATGGTCGTCCACCATCTGCAATGACCATCATGCTAGCACGCAAATGCTCTGCTACAATTCTTCTGCTTTCTATGTTATCTACTTTAGCAAGTTCTTGTAATTTTTCCATAACAGGTGCAAATAGCTCTGTATCAAACGGTGTTTGTTTTCCTTGCAAAAGCATTGCCATTCTTTCTAATCCTAAACCTGTATCGACATTGTGCTGTTTTAGCTTTTCATACTTTCCATCTTTATGTTTATAATATTCCATAAATACATTGTTCCAAATTTCCACATATTTTCCACAATCACAAGATGGTTGGCAATCTGGTGAGCATGCAGGTTTTCCAGTATCGTAAAACATTTCTGTGTCTGGGCCACATGGTCCTTCTTCTCCTGCAATCCACCAGTTGTCGTCTTTTCCGTAGAAATAAATTCTTTCTTCTGGAATACCTGCTTTTTTCCAACACTCTGCTGTTACTTCGTCGCGTGGTGCATCCTTGTCTCCTGCAAAACAAGTAACCGATAACTTTTCTACTGGAATACCTAATTCTTTTGTTAGAAATTCAAAGCTCATCGCTACAGATTCTTCTTTGAAATAGTCTCCTAATGACCAATTTCCTAGCATTTCAAAGTAAGTTAAGTGGCGATTATCTCCTACTTCATCTATATCGTTGGTACGTAAACATTTTTGATAATCGGTAAGACGTGTTCCCTCTGGATGTTTCTCTCCTAATAAATATGGCACCAATGGTTGCATGCCTGCTGTAGTAAATAATACAGACGGATCATTTTCTGGAATTAATGGTGCACTTGGTATCACATGGTGACCATGTTTTTTAAAAAAGTTTAAATATTTATTTCTTATTTCTATTGCTTTCATGTATCTTCCCCTATTCTTTTTGTGAAATCTAGTTTTGCTTAAGTCTCTGCCCTTATTTTATGTAGCTGACTTGTAGTCCATTTACTAGCCATTAAAATTATATTACATAATTAGCAAAAAAGCAAGATATAGAGGCGCTATAATAATGAATTTTTCGTATTTCATTCTATAATCAAAAAGAGGCAGGTTTT
>CALXKT010000062.1 GCA_944388985.1 uncultured Clostridia bacterium
TCATTTAATTTTAATCCATACACATCAGAATCGTTCAAATACTTCATAATACTAGCTTTTGATGGATCTGCCTCTAACAGCATATCTATGTAATCTTCTTTATTTTCTATTCTTTTTACCTGTGGTTTTTCTTCTTTATCAATCTTTAAATCCGTTGGTATATCTGGTTTTTCTTTATTGGGGTTATAATATCTAATTTCCTCAGAAAACACACAACCACAATACTTTTGCATGTATAGCCCAAGTTCACGTGCTTTTGCTTGTCCCTCACGGAATCCTACACGAAAATCTCGGTACAGAAAAGTTAGCCCATACTTATCTGCCATTCTTTGGCAAACCGCTTTTAATTCCTCATGTTTCTGATAAGGACTTACCAAAAGGGTGGTTGTTATTGTATCATATCCATTTTCTTTCGCAAATTTTGCAGTTTGTTCTAGACGTACTGGATAACAATAGTTCACACATCGATTTTGCAAATCTTCTATTACCTTTTTACAAAATTCATCTAAGCCATAATTCTCTTCAAAAATAGCATTTACTCCAATAGATGCTGTATATTCTTTTAAACAATCACGTCTTGCTTTGTATTCCATGTATGGATGTATATTTGGATTAAACCAGTACACGGTCGGTTCTATTCCTTCTGCTCGCAAAGAATCAATGCAGTACACACTACATGGCGCACAGCAGGTGTGCATTAATAATTTCATTTTATCATTCCTCTTTTCCTTCTTCTATTTTCTTTACTTCTTCTTCCTTACTATTTCTCTCTTTTGCATAATATCCTAACAAAGTTGCAATTATTACTAAGAAAGAAATAATCGATGATAGTATAATTCTGCCTGCGAAGAAGAAATGTTTTAAAGTATGTTGTTTTACCGCAAAATACCAAATAATTGGATATAGCATAATAATAATAAATGGTATGATATTTACAACATTGATTTTTATTTTCTTTTTTCTATTTTTAATAATGGCAATCACAATAAATACCACAATAATTGCCAATAGTGCTTTATCTAGGTAATCTCCTAAATAATACGCAATATATTGTTTTTGTAGCTGGGTATCTGTTAGTAATGGATCATTATTCGTCGATACGGTTCGGAACAATATTTGCTCAATCGCATCTTTAATAATTCCTCTTTGATAGATAATATCTACAATTGCCCATTTAGCAAACCAAGTTAGTCCATAGCCTATTCCCCATAATACGGATAACTTTATTAGTTCTAAAACTTGTTTTTTTCCACTGGTTTCCTCGTTTTTTTGTTTTAGTAAGAAATAAACAAGAAGAGGAATTCCAAGTGTTATTAAAGGTGTTGTAAACAAATCTACAAAAGAAGTAAATGAACCAACTATGAAGAAAACAATTCCCATATGCTTTTTCAGTTTTTGGTAGGCTAGTGCGATAATGATGGAAGCTACCACTGCCACATAGTAAGTAGTAATTTCATTTAAGCAAGTTGCCACAATATATAGGTTCATCAGTATAAAACTTGCCAAGAAAATAAAACCTGTTATCCAATTTACTTTTTTCCCTAAAATAATCGATAGTACTATAGCTAAAATTGCAAAAGAAACACAGGTTATCATGCTAATTGCATCATAATCAAATAATACAAGTAAAGGTCTTAAAAAAACTAAATAACCATGCCAATACCTTGGATATTCAAAGCCTACTGTATTGCCATCATTATGCATTAAGCCATATAGCTCTTTTGTTTGAAATGATCCTCCACTATAGCGATACATTGGAGCTGACACAACATCTTTTGATTCTTTATACACAGTGGTGGTCTGACCTGGTATGTAACTTCTTCTTGCAAGTAGCATTGATTCTATTGGATTACTACTGTCAATCGAATATGCTGTATTTACCATTAAAGCATCTGTAAATATGAATGTTCCCTCTGTTTTATAACCCAAATCATAAAACTTCTTTTCTCCTACTTCACCTAGTACTACAATGCTTTCCGATGATTTTGTAACATTTTCTTTTATCGCGCTTGATGGTATTAGTGAAGTTATAAATAAAGATAACCAATATACTAAAATTAAAATAACAAACACGAATATGTATTTTAACAATTCCTTTACTATTTTCATTTGCTTTCTCCTTATTATTGTTTTACAAGTGCATTTGGGTAAAATTTGGATTATCCTCTCCATAAGGCACCCCAATGTGTTCATATGCTGCTGGAAGTGCTATTCTACCTCTTACCGTTCTGGAAATAAAACCAATTTGAATTAAGTATGGCTCATAGACATCTTCAATCGTATCTACTTCCTCTCCTAAGGTTGTAGCAATTGTCTCGATTCCTACTGGTCTTCCTCTATATTTTATAATTAACGTTTCCAAAATTTTGCGGTCTGTTTCATCTAATCCTAAATCATCAATTTCTAGCTTATTTAGTGCAATTTTCGTTATTTTAAGAGTAATGTTGCCATCTCCTAAAACGGCAGCATAATCTCGTACTCTTTTTAATAATCGGTTAGCAATTCTAGGCGTTCCTCTTGACCTTCTCGCAATTTCCACCGCGGAATCGTTATCTATGTTAATTTCTAAAATATTAGCAGACCTTTTTACAATAGTGGTTAAATCTTCTGTATTGTAAAGCTCCAAACGATGAATAATTCCAAATCTATCACGAAGTGGCGTAGCAAGCGAACCTGCCTTTGTAGTAGCACCAATTAGAGTGAATTTTGGCAAATCTAATCGAATAGACCTAGCACTTGGTCCTTTTCCAATAATAATATCCAAAGTATAATCTTCTAATGCTGGATATAATATTTCCTCTACGCTTTTGTTAAGTCTATGAATTTCATCAATAAACAGAATGTCAAATTCAGACAAATTAGTAAGTAATGCTGCTAAATCTCCTGGCTTGCTAATCGCCGGTCCAGATGTAATTTTGATATTTGAATTCATTTCATTAGAAATGATATTTGCTAATGTTGTTTTTCCAAGTCCTGGAGGGCCATATAAAAGTACATGGTCTAGTGGCTCTCCTCTTTTTTTAGCAGCTTCTATGTATACTTTCATGTTTTCTTTTACTTTATCTTGTCCAATATATTCTTGCAGTGTTTTTGGTCTTAAAGAGTTTTCTAGTCTCTCTTCATTCATGTCATTTAATTCTGGACTGATAATGCGTTCTTCATCCACTTTTGCGTCATTCCTTCTCTCGTAAATTTAGGTTTTACAAAACCTATAAAATCTAATCTTGCTTTCGCAAATGGTTTTCATCAATTTTTTCTGTACCGTTTATTTTTTCTTCTTCTTCACTTTCCATAAACTTTTCCATATCGCGATAGCCTATTGCTACAATGGCAATGATTAGTAATGCAAACGAAAGCGCTTTCCAAATACCACTTTCTAGCAAAATAACAGCAAACATTCCTAAAATAGCAGTTATTCCATACATAATTAGCACCGCTTGCTTTTGGGTATAACCTTTTGCCATTAATTTATGATGCAAATGTCCTTTGTCCGGCTTAAACACTGCCTTAAGCGATTTTCCTTTTATTAATCTTCTAAAAATAGCAAATAACGTATCAAAAATAGGCATTCCCAAAATAATAATTGGTGCAATTAGCACTAAAGCAGTATAGGTTTTCGCTACTCCCAATATAGAAATAATGGCAAGTGAAAATCCCATAAAATTTGAACCTGTATCTCCAATAAACGTTTTAGCAGGGCTAAAATTAAATGGTAAGAATCCTACAATGGCTCCTGCAAGTGCTGTAATTAAAATAATAGCAATTAGTGGCGAACCATTTAAAGCAAAGACCATTAATAGGGATAAACATGAAATAAGTGTTACACCAGAAGATAGGCCGTCTAACCCGTCAATTAAGTTGATTGCATTGGTAATTCCTATAATCCAACACACGGTTAAAATGTAAGAAAGCACTCCACTAATTACAATATTTCCATCTGTAAAAGGAATGGAAATATTATCAATTTTAATGCCACAGGCCACCACAATAATAGCTGCAACAATTTGAGCTGCTAATTTTACATAACTAGGAATTCCTTTTACATCATCGATATAGCATACGATACCTAAAACAATGATGCCCGCAAAGAAACCAGTCAATTTCAAGCAATATTGATCTTCTCCAAAAAATTCTAATTTTCCCTCAAAATAAATAGTAAATAATAAATAAATTACGGAAACAAAAAATCCTGCGATTACCGCCAATCCTCCGTAATCTTGGCATTTGTTTTTTATTTACTCTTCTATCATTTGGTATATCAATAGCTCCAACTTTCTTTGCTAAACGCATGGTATGAGGTGTAATAACAAAAGAAGTAATAAACGCTAGTAAGAAAGCAATTGCAATATCTCCCCACATAGTAGACCTCCAATTATTTGTTAACTTATTACTATATTCTTTGTTCTATCTAGTTTAGAAATAAATTCTATTTTTCTAATATTTTAATGCAAAATTTATTCTTCTGTAAACTTCATTTAATAATCTCTTTTTATTCTAAAACTTCTATCGGATAGCCAATAAATAGCCCACTTTCGATAACGCCAGTAATAGCTTTTATCTCTTTTTCCGTTTGTGCTGTGATATTTTCCATTCTAACATCTAAAATAAGGTTTCCATTTTCTGTTACTACTGGTCCATCTTTTCCTACTGCTTTTCTTAAAACAATTTCATTTGTCCCTAGTTTTCGCAATTCTTCCTTTATATGCGTAATTGCTCCAGGATAGCACTCTACAGGAATTGGAAAATTAGTTCCTAGTTTTTCTACTTTTTTACTTTCATCAATTAAAATATAGGTAATAGACGAGCTTGCGATATTTAGTTTTTCTTGAAACATAGCTCCTCCTCTACCTTTTATGAGCCACTTATTTTCATCTACTTCATCTGTTCCATCAAAACTCCAATCTGGCTTCTTTTCAAATAATGCCGCAGTTGGTATACCTAAATACCCACAAAGCATTTTTATTTCTAATGAAGTAGGAATAGCTGTAATATGTAAATTCTCTTTTTGCACCTTTTCTGCTATTTTTAAAATTGCTAAATACGAAGTAGAACCAGAGCCAAACCCAATAACTTGTCCATCCTTTACTTTTTCTGCCACTTTGCAAGCCACTTTTTCTTTTTCTTCTCTATTTTTAATGTTATCAAACTCTATTTTTTCCAATATTTCTTTTTTCCAGTTCATAAAAAATTCTCCTTGTATTTTTACTTTTGTAGCATTATATCATTATATTGCTACTTAGTAAACCTAATTTGAAAAGAAAGTTGTAGATAAAATACTTTCTATATTTCCTATACTATATAAAGGGATGTTTACAAGCCAATCTTCTTTTCTATAATTAGACATAGATGTTCTAACATTCATTTTTGTATTATATTTTTCTACAAAAGTCCTCAAGCTTTTCGCTTGCAAGTTTTCACTCGATTTTACCTCTATTGGCACATTATATTTTCCTATTTGTGTTATGAAATCTATTTCCGCTATTCCTGTGTCTGATGACCAATAAAACACATCTAAATCTGTAGCTTCTTTTAATTGGCATAAAACATATTGTTCTGTTAAACTTCCTTTAAATTCTTCAAAGACTTCATTACCCTCTAAAAGAGTTTTTGCATCTACTCCCGCCATAGCAGAAAGTAGACCAACATCTAACAAATATAATTTGAATGCACTAAAATCTTGATATGCAGATAATGGTATTTTACTATTACTTACTCTATTTATTTGATATACTAATCCGCAATCTATTAACCATGATAAAGCAATTTCGTATTCTCTTGCCCTTGCTCCTTGTTTTATTAGTCCATAGATAAATTTTTTATTTTCTTTTGCTAATTGTGTTGGAATATTGTTCCATAATTGTCTAATTCGAGGTACAATATTCGTTGGAGCATGCTTTGAAAAGTCTTGCTCATATGCTTCTAATAATCTTTTTTGTATCGTACGTACTTCCAGTAAATCCTTATTTTGTACGTACGAGCTTACTGCTTCTGGCATTCCGCCTATATAATAATATAATTTTAAATAATCTTTTAGCTTTGTATTAAAAACATTAATCATATCAAAATCATTATTTTTTAATAAGTTTAATAACTCATTTTCTCCGTATAGCTTCTAGAAATTCAAAAAAGTTTAAAGGTCTTAAATCTAAAAAGTCCACTTTTCCAACTGGAAAAGAAGTTCCTTCATGTATAGCCACTCCAAGAAGAGAACCTGCTGATACTATATGATATTCTCTTGCATTTTCGCAAAAATATTTTAATGCTTTTAATGCCTTTGGACTTTCTTGAATTTCATCTAATATGATTAAGGTATTTTCGGCTTCTATATTTACTCCAGACTCTATTTTAAGTCCTTGTATTATTCTGTCTAAATCAAAATCCTCATCAAAAAGCTTAGCCATTCTTGAATTATCATCAAAATTAATATAGGCATATTTCTCATAAAATTTTTCTCCAAATTCTTTCATAAGCCAAGTTTTCCCTACTTGTCTGGCTCCTCTTATAATTAAGGGTTTTCTATTTTTAGATTGTTTCCATTTTTTTAATTCTTCAATCTTCTCTCTATACATGTAAACCTCCTTTAAAAATATCTAACTATAGTATATCACGTCTTTTCACAAAAATCAAACGACTTTTTAGCAAACTTGCACATTTTCCTAACGACTTTTTGTGCTTTC
>CALXKT010000063.1 GCA_944388985.1 uncultured Clostridia bacterium
TGAGGACGTTCGGTTGGATCGTGTGATGGAATGAGGTCAGCTGTTGAGGCTTAATCCCGCATCTCCATCGTATACATTTTCTGCATGTGTAGTGCTTGTTAAAGGATAATCAAATTCTTTTCTGTTTTTGCTATTGGTTACCACATTGTTGTTGGTTTGTAAGCCAAAGTAAATTCTTGGCTCTTTCACGGTAACAACGTCTTCGTCCGTTGCCTCAAATTCTTTCTGAAGTTTTAAAAGATTTCCATTGTTATCTGTTTCTGTTGCTGAAGTAACAACAATTCCGTAACCATGGGTATATTCATAGGTTTGGTTATTATAGGTTCTACTATCATTTGCAATTTCTCTTGGAGAAACATATACTAACTGTTGTTTGCCCTCTACTCGATAACTTGCAATTTTAGCAGTATTATAGGTATAGTATCCATTTTCTGTTTGAATAGTATTTAAGTTTTGTAATACAGTTTCTTCATCCACAAGAACGATGTTGTCTACTGTATCCCTATTTTGTGCTAAAGTTTCTTCTGTAATGGTCTCTCCGCCATTTTCAATGTTAAATACCTCTGCTTCAATTCCATAAGCTTCTTTGGTTGCTTCTATATTTTCTTGTATGTTAGATTCTTCATTATCTAATTCATTTGGGGTAACAAAAATTACTTGAAATAGCACCATTACTACTAGTAAAACAATAATATAAATTGGCACTACTAATATCCACATAATTACTTTTTTTGTTTTTCCCTTATTAAAGCTTCGAATTGCCATAAAGACAGACAAAATAATTAATATTGGTAAAATGCGATATCCCCATAATTTTATGGTAACATCTGTCACTCCCGCACCATAGATAGAATAGGTGGTATCTTCTTGTAAATTTAAGAATCGGTCAAATCCAATATCTTGTGTTTTTAATAATACAATTCCTGCCACTAAAATAGCTAATATTTTAATATTTATAAATAACTGTTTCAATAATTTACTTTTCTTTAATGTTTCTCGATCAATACCATCAAAACAAATATTAAATACTGCAATATAGTAAATAATGGTATAAATAGTAAGTCCTACCACAATGGCGATAGCATAGAATAAGATTGTTTCGATAAAAGGTTTTTGAAACATAAAATAACCAATATCTAGACCAAATACTGGGTCTACTCGTTCAAATAAAGTGCTATTGGTAAATAACATGTATTGCTTCAAAATCAGCTCGGTAGTCACAAAACTTATGATAACCGACAAAATAAACGAAATAGATTTATTAGGAAGTTTTGGCATTTCCTTTTTCTCCGCTTCAAAAAAAGGTTTTAATGCTTTTTTGATGCGATTATTATTCCAATAGATAATAATAAATAAAATGACAAAATTAATTCCAAAGGTAAGAGCAGAATAATTCACATTTTGCCAAAAGATGCCTAAATATTCTTCTCCTATCTCTAAAATTTCCAAGTATTCTCCTCGGTAAATAACGTATCCTACAATTGCTACTAAAGCAATAAATAGGAGTACAATATACATCCTTGTTTTACTTTTCTTTACTCTATTATTCTTAGTTGTATTTACTGTCCTTCTTTCTGTTTTTTGCTCTGATGCCACTTCCGCTGTATTTGTATTATTCTGTTTTATTGGTGTTTCTTCTCCCATAAAGACCTCCTCTTTTTTGCCATACCTAAATAAGTGCTTTTACAAAATCATCACTATTAAAGATTTCCATATCATCTATTTTTTCTCCAATGCCAATAAATTTTACTGGCATTTTATTTTCATTTGTAATTCCAATTACCACGCCACCTTTAGCAGTTCCATCTAATTTAGTTAGTACAAGGCCGGTAATATCTACTGTTTCTTTAAATGCTTTTACTTGGCTAATGGCATTTTGTCCGGTAGTCGCGTCCAATACCATTAAAATTTCTTTCGAAGCATCGGGAAGTTCTTTATCAATTACTTTCTTTATTTTAATTAATTCATCCATCAAATACTTTTTATTATGTAGTCTACCCGCTGTATCACAAATTAATACATCGGCATTCTTTTCTTTTGTTACTTTAATAGCATCAAATACCACAGACGCTGGGTCTACTCCTTCTTCTCTTTTGACAATATCGCAACCAGCACGATTTGCCCAAATTTCTAATTGTTCTACTGCTGCTGCTCTAAAAGTATCTGCTGCTGCTACCACAACTTTTTTACCATCTTGTTTTAGACGGTTTGCCATTTTTCCAATCGAAGTGGTTTTTCCTACTCCATTTACACCAACCACTAGAATAACCGATGGTTTGGTATCTAAGTGCAAGCGATTATCCACCGAATCAAAAATCTCTTTTATTTCTTCTCGCAATGCATGCTTTACCTCTTCGGCATCTTGTATTTTTCCTTTTTTTATTCTATCTCTTAAATTATTAATAATTTGTGTAGAAGTTTCTACTCCTACATCAGACATGATTAGCACTTCTTCTAATTCTTCTAGTAAATCTTCATCTACTTTACGAAATGTGCTAAAAACATTATTCATTTTCTCTTCAAATGAATTTTTGGTTTTGCTCAATCCTTGTTTTAATTTATCAAAAAATCCCATGTTGTTCCTCCTTGGATATTTTTCTACAGATTATATTATAGTATTTTTAGGAAATTATGTCAATGTTTATTTTGTGAACGTTTTTATTAGTTAGGTTTTATAATTTTTTGTTTTAGCGAATAAAAACCACAAAAAAAGACTGTTGACTAATTTTTTATCTTAGTTAACAGTCTAAGTTTATCTTTCAATGTCTACTTTTTTATCTTATTGCTAATTCATACATGTCCTCACCTATGGTTATATAAGCAACAATAGGTTCTGAGCTATTTGCTACTTCATCTGGTATATCAAATAAATAATGTAATTTTCCTGTTGTTAAAGGAGCAATTGAAGTAATATTAGAATATGTAAAATCTCCATCTGAATCTTCTATGATGCTAAAGCTTGTATATTCGTATTTATTAGCAAATTTAATTTTAATACTACCCACTTCATCTGCTGTAATATCAGTATAATCTAAATTTTTATAATTTAATTTTATATCTAAATATTGGTGTCCATCTTCCTTAGCTTCATAATATGTATAATAGCTAGATGTATTAGGTGGTAGAATTTTTTTAGCGAACTCATAGTCAACCACTGTCATCTCATACTTAGATTCTTTGGTTATTTTGTCATTTAACTTTATTTTAGCAGCTGTACCTTCTTCTTTTTCTTGTTGTGTTATAGATATTCCACTATCATCCTGTGTTTCTTTTGCACTATCAATACTTATATCATCAGAACTATTATTTATATTTGATTTTTCTGATGACTTATTTTCATAACATTTTATCGTAATGTTAACTACTATAATTGTATAAACTAATATTGCAATTAGTATTATTACAATTCTTAAAATTTTTTTGTTCTTAGAGCTATTAGTGTTTTCTTGTTTTTCATCCTTTTTAATTGAATTATTATCTTCCATTTTTACTTATCCCCTTATATTTTATTATAAACTTTGTCATAATTTACATTAGAATATGTAGCTGACTGCTGCCAAATATCATTTATTTGATTTTCTAGTCCTTCAAAAATTGTTTTATAAAACTCTTTTCCAAAAGTATAAGCTCCATTTTCCATTCTTCCTTCATCTTCAATTTCAATATTTTCTACATCGTCTGCCCTTGGAAAAATAGTAACTCCATTGTCATTTACAGAAATATATCTTCTTGAATTAATTTCTTTATCTTCAAAATTTAATTCAACATCAAATAAATAGGATTCCGTTCCTTCTTCTGCAGTATATTTTCTACCTTCATATATTTTGCTAATTATTGTTTTAAACTCTGTTGGTTCTGTCATTGTAATTGTAAAATCAACAGTATTAGTATCTTCCTCTTTAGGTTGTGGATTTTTTAGAGAGTAATCTGCTTTTTTCAAGACCTCTAATATTTCCTGTTCTTTATCATTTAGCATAATTTTATCTATTAACGATAAATTTGAACTGCCATTATTATTAATAAATATTATACTTGCTACAATTATTAAAGCTATTACTATGACTACTACTATTCCTATTATTATTTTCTTCTTCATGTAACATCCTCCTTTTAATTTATTTTATGTGCCTAATAATGAACCTCCTTTCTATTTTTTTCATGTATAGCACTATTTTTACAATTATATTAACACATTTTCCGACTTATTTCAACAGTTAATATTTATTATAATATTAATACTTTTTTACATTGTTTTGAATTAAAACAAATATAAAAAATTTAAAATAAATTTTCTTACATAAAATAGGCAACTAATTATTTCTAACTAGCTGCCTCCTATAACAATTCCTGCATTGCAGTCTGCAAGTACTCTTACCATTCTTTTTTAGCATTTATTAATTCTGCAATATATCCTATTAGACAAAAAGGTGTTAACATAAATGCATAGAATAAGATATAGAAAATAAATGCCAAAACACTTCTTCTTTCTGGTTTCATATTTATTTCTCTTAACATGCTTTTTCTTCTTATTTCAATAACAAAGCAAAGCAACATTCCAAGAAGAATAACGAGTAAAGATAACCAACCTATTAATAATGGATTTCCAAGAAGTAGCAAGATTAATCCAAGTGGTATAAAAATAAGAAGCGCAAGATCGATAAAAGGGAAAAATATATTTAAGCACATCAAAAATCTAGACTTAAATTTAAGTTTTTTCGATGTTACTATTTTTACTCTTTTAAATGCTTCTATCATACCTCTAGCCCATCTTTTTCTTTGTTTACCTAAATCTTTAAATGTTTTTGGAACTTCTGTAAAGGCAATCGCATTTTGTGCAAAATTCGTTTCATAACCTTGACTTAATAATTCCCATGTTAAGACGATATCTTCGCCTTCGCAGTTTTGCCATCCACCTATTTGTTTTAAAAGTGCTGTTTTATAGGCACTAAATGCCCCTTGTGCAACTAATGTTGACTGGTAGTTTCCTTGGTATAGTTTTACTCCAAATATTCCTAAAGAATAATCCCATTCTTGTAATTTTGTAATAAAATTTCTTTTTGTATTTTTTACAAACAAGCATCCAGCAGTGGCTGCTGTTTTTTTATCCGAATTTACTAATTGATGCATTATATTTCTAACTGCTAATGGATGAAGAACTGTGTCGGCATCTACTGTAATCGTATAATCAGTTTTCACGTGTTTCAAAGCCTCATTTAGTGCACAGGCTTTTCCTTTATGCTCTAACTCCAATAGCGTTGTTTTAGAACCTAAATCCAGAGACTTTACAAACTCTAATGATCCATCTGTCGAACCATCATCTATTAAGATTGTATAAATATTTCCACAATATTTTTGCTTTTTAATAGATTCTATGGTTTCCTTTATACATGTTTTGACATTATACATTGGTACTAAGATTGTAACATCTCTTTCTTCTTTACATTTCTTTTCTTCTTTTTTCTTCCACAATAAGCTAATTAGCATGAAAGCAAATATAAAGCCTGGAATTAATGCTATAAATACTACTAGAAATATCGCTAAAAAATATCCAAAATAACATGCTATATCAATAATCCAATTAATACTTATAAAAATGGAACAAATGAAATAGAATAGTGAAACAATAACAGATATAAAGAACATTTTTATCACCCCTATACTCATCTTATGAGAGATGTAGAAAAAAGGTGATAAAGGAATATTTTTGTCAAAAAAGAGTCAAATGAATATTCTATAGAGAGGTGATTTTAAAATGAAAATAAAGTTTTGGGTTATGTTGTTAATCTTAATAGTCATAATAGCGCTTGCCGTTATTCTTTTAAGTGGACATCCGAAAAGTGATGAAGCGGATGTTAAAATTCCCATATTGCTGTATCATGACTTTGTAACAGTCGTTCCGGATAGTGATCCAGATAACTTCAACTATATTAATACTCCGCAAAGTTTTGAGGAAAATATAAAAGTGCTAAAAGAAAATGGATATACTTTTATCTCTTTTCAAGAATTGAATGATTTAATGCATGGAAAAATAGAGCTCCCTGCCAAACCTATTTTAGTTACCATGGATGATGGCTACGAAAGCAATTATGAATGCATCTATCCTATTCTAAAAAAATACGACCTAAAAGCTTCTATTTTTGTAGTAACCGATAACATAGGAAAAACAGTAGATAAAAAGAAATATTTGACTTGGGAAGAATGTTTAGAAATGCAAAATAGCGGGCTTGTAGAAATTTTCAGCCATAGTAAAAGACACGTATTTTACGACAAACTTCCTGCTCGAGTAATTCGCGATGATGTGATAGAATCTTATGAAATAATAGAGAAAAACTTATGAAAAAAAGATTTAAAAGTGTTTGCTTATCCTTATGGAGCATTTACCAAAGAAACGGTGTTAGCTCTTGAAATAAATGGAATCGATATGCAAGTGTATGGCGTGGGAATGAATTATTTTAATAACTTTGATAAAAATTATATAAAAAGAATTAATATTCCTTGTGAAATGACAGGTAAAGAAATTATGGAAGAAATAAATAAGATAAATTGAATAAAAAATTTTGGAGC
>CALXKT010000064.1 GCA_944388985.1 uncultured Clostridia bacterium
TAATCTGATACTAATTTGAACATATTTCCTCCTTGTGACCTTGTGAAATTTGTTTAGTATTATCTTGTTTGCAATTTTTCATAATTATATTTCCAACTCATTTTCTTTTTTTCTATATTTCTCAGACAATTCAAAAGTATGTCCCCACACATCTAAGTGGTGATGTGGATGTTTTTGGTCAAAATCTATGTATTACACATTTTTATAATATTGTATAATTCCATTGCTTTATCAACCACTTCATTTATTTCGCTATCATAATCAAAATGATAAATCCATAAATGTCTTTCTTCCTCGGTATAATTTTTTCCTCTTCGATTTAACAATTCTTTTACTTTAAATCCACTTGACTTTCTCCATACAAATATCCCTAAGTCCCATCCGTCAGTACTTAGTTTTACATCCAAGTTGCAACCAATATCAAATACCATATAGGCAGTAGTTGAAACACCATTTTCATCATAATAGTATTTTATATTTCTAGCCTTAGGAGTTTTATCTTGCATTATTCTTTCGTATTCTTCTAATTTTTTATTTATATTACTCTTAGCAAAGTTTAATAATTTAGTAAATTCTTCAATTTCGGTGATATGATTATTAATCCAATTATTAATTTCTTGTTCCATATTCTTTTCAACCTCAAATCCCATTAAATTATTCATAAAATCTATTAGATAGATATGCCACTTATTTTTTATATAATCACTATTTCTTAAATCTGCTCTAATCTGCTCAAAAAATTCTCCATAAGTAATATTTATAAAATCATTATGTATTGTTGCCTGCTTTTCATCATTCAATGACAATAAAATTTTTATTGAATTTTTACCTAGTTTATCTAGCGTTTCAGAATAATCATATAAATTATTATATACTGTAGCATCTATTTTGTTTTCAATTCCAATTACCATATCTTCATTTTGCATCACAATATCAATTCTATTTCCATTAATTGTTGCAAATTCCCTATGTACATTAAAATAGGACACATCAATGTTTTCATACATCGCTCCATTTTTTTGGCTAACAACTTTTAATAATGCACTAACTACTAAATCATTCAACTTATGCTCTTCATTTGGATTTAAATAAAATGCTAAAATATTGCTACATACATTTTCAAAATGTGGATACCCTGCTACTTCCATAAATGTTTTTTCTTTACTTGGTATTTTATAAGTTATAGATTTTACATTCTCTAAAAAAATTTCCGCTTCTTGAAAATCCATTCTATTCTTCCTTTCTAATTAGTACTTATAATAATCTTCTCTAAAATTACCATTTTCATCTGTATGCATATCCATATAGCAATCTTCACATAAACACTCATGCAATTCATATTCTTGCTGAGAAATCTTCTTAAAGCACATTTCACAATAATAGGCATCTTCTACACCAGAGGTGGAAACTTGGTTAGTAGTTTGTGGTTGATAATTTTCTAATTTTTTAATCCTCTTTTTACTTTCATCTGGATATTCGAAAAAATACCTGCTTCTTGCCTCTTCAGTATAATCTTCTTTCCATGCTTTTTTTATTTTAATCACATAATAAGTTGCTAAAATAGGTGCAACAGCTAACCCTACATATGCAGACATTACAATCTTTAAGACAAACCATGCTATTGCATAGATTCCAAAAGTAATTAGGGTAACAAGTTTATATAAATCTTCCAGAACAGTATACAATGCTTTGCTAAGATAATCAATTGCGATATAACCCCATGGGCAGGCAATTCCTAATAAAATCCCCAAGATTGGGTTGTATTGGTTATCTCTAAAATATAAGTATCCTATAACGGCACCAATAATGCCTAAACAAATAAGTTTTCCTATTTTGCCGTATATCTCTAATAATTTTTCATCTCTTATTTTTTCTTTTAATTTTTCTAATTTTTTCTCATCCATTTTCTCAAAACTTTCTTTTTCTCTGAAATGTACATTATCGAGTATTTACAGTAACTATTGTAAAATAACTTCCTTTTCCAATAGCTACTGTGTTACATCCATATTTTCAATAAATTACTACTGAATTACTTCTTCTACGTTAATAGTATCTCCTGCTGGTGTATCAAAAACAATACAAATAAACTTATCACCGGCATCAAAAACCAAATTATTCGAAGTATATTCTCTTTCGTTTGTACTATCTGTATATTCTGTTATTGCAGAATAAAATGTGTGTCCATTATAGGTATTTTCTTCAACAGTTATCTCCTCATCATTTAAGGCTGCTTTGATATACTCTTCTGCCGTATATTCTATATCATAATTTGCTTTTTCATCTGTAAATACCATTATCATCTTTTCGAAGTCTGTACTCATTGCAATACAATCATAAATCTGTAAATACTCTTCTCCATACAAATAGCTAATTTGTGCATCAGATAATATAACCATATCTTCTGGTATTGCCAAGCTTAAATCATCTACTCCTGTATCAAAAGTTTTAGTATCTAAGCTTTCTGCTAATAAATATTCTTCTAATGTTTGACTATCGATTTCATTTTCGTTTCCTATGCTATTTTCTTGCCTCTCTTCGTTAAACACGATAACGCAAGCTAGCGCAATTGCTATAAGTAGCACAATAATAAAAGTTCTTACACTCGAAATGCCATACCTTGCAAAAGGACTTTTTTCTGACTTCTCTGAAAAATAGTATCCATCTGCTTTCTTTTTAATGACGCCTTGTGCCTTTAGATAATCCCAAATTCTTTTTCCTTTTGTTTCATCAAATTGAGAAGTTAAATCTTCTAGCAATATTTCTTTGCTTGCAGTATTCTTTTTGTCTAAAGCATTATTTTTATCAAAAATATTTCTTACTGTTTCTATATCCTCTTTTGAAAACTCTTCGTTATTTACTTCTTTTTGAAAAATACGAATATCTTTACTATCCACGCCCTCTTTAATTTGCCTATGAATACTTACAACAATTCCACTCATCACTAATGCACAAAATAAAAGGGATATAAAATAATCGCTCAAAATAGCAGCGGAAAACTCATCATATTGATATAACGAGATAAGATTTTCCATACTAAGCGGAATCCCATTTTGTGCCATCAAGCAGAGTGGAATAACAACATACATCGTAAGCGTAATCGAAACAAACGATGCAATCGATAAAATAACAGGCAACTTTTTATCAATTTTCGCTTTCGTAATACGATAACCATAATAGCTACCAATAATAATAACAATGGCAAGTAGTGCATACATCATATCAGCAAAAATATACATTAGTATCCATGGTATTGCTCCTATAAAAGCTCCAATAAATGCTCCTACCGTAGCTAACACAAATCTGTTTTTCTCTTCTTTTTCCATTTTCTCCATCTCCTTTTTTCAACTCGATTTTTTCTTAATAATCAACTGAATTTATTATATCATACCGTTTTTTAAAATACTAGTGTTTGGTGTAAATTAAGGACTAAAGAGGAGCTAAAAAGCCCCTCTTTAGTATCAAGAGTACAAGATAATTGGAATGGAAGTATTGATGTTTTGGTAAAGTATTTTCGCGGCCCATTTTGGTAAGTTTACACAGCCGTGGGATCCGTTTGTTAAATAAATGTTTCCGCCATAATTACTTCTCCATCCATCTGCATCGTGGAAACCGATATCTCCGTTAAACGGCATCCAATAATTTACAAAGGAATTATAAGTTTCTCCGTCCGTAAGATAGGTATTTCTAGTCTTGTATGTTAGGTGATAGATTCCTATTGGAGTGGAATGCCCTCCTGCTACGTTTCCTGTTACACATGGCGTATCCAAGATGCATTTTCCATTTACATACATCCAAACTCTTTGCCTACTAATATCAAGTTCTACATAAGTATCGATATTCGTATAGTCTGGCAATGGATTGTATGTTGGTTCCCATTCGAATGTTTTCGCAGTTCCAAGGTTCTCTTTAATTCTCTCGATTTCTTGCTCTTGATTAAGTGTTGCATAAGTTTTTCTTCCAAAAGAAACTTTTATTTTACCGATACCGGTTGCATTAAAGTCTGTTGATGGAATAAGGTACTGTGCTTTTTGTCTTAGTGTTTCCACAAAAGCTGGCAAATTACCGTCAATGTCTATTCCATAGTATCCATCCTCATTACGATACACCCAATTTTTCATTGTGACTGCATCAAGTGTATAAGTACTTCCATCTGGAAGTTGATAATGAATAGTGGTGGAAAGAATTTTATTGATACTATTTGCCTGTTCTACTAATTTTTCATCAGTAGAGAGAATGCTAGGATTAATATTGGTTATCCCTCTAAAATCAATAGTTGTGGTTCCTGTTTTTAAAGCATCCAACATATATTGGTACGCTTCCTCGAAATCGATTTCATTGCCATATACTTCTGGTTTTATTACCACATGGTTATTTTTATCAAAATCGAGATAAGCATTCTCTGGCGCTCGGATATTCGTCTCGTGAAAAACAGATAGAGAGGCTAAATAATCTCTTACTTTTTCTTCATCAACACGATATACCTCTATTCCCTCATATTTTTTGACGTCTTCTGTTCCTTTGTTTTGCTCACTTATGATATTTTCAAGTGCCTCCATGTCTTCCAGCTCAAAATCGAAATAAGAACCTACGCATGTATACGTTTTATCTTCTGCAAATATTAAGTTTAGAGTTGTTTTATTCATCTGTTCTAGCATTTTTCTGCTAGCACCCTCTGGACTTAGGAAAGATACCTCTGTTCCATTAATATAAGTTTCATATTGGAAAGTTTTCTTTGCAAAAATCGCTGTAAAAGCGACAAGTACGATAACGATAACTGCAACCATGGCAATTACCATTATACTAAGTATTTTTCCTACCCGCTTTCTCATAGTATTTACCCCCCTCTTGATTTACTTGTTGCATTACTGTTAATCTACAATAACGTGATTTATGAAACTACGTTTTCTATTATACCATATTTTAAAAAAAGGTAAATACTTATGTGGAAATATGTCGAAAATGTTGCATAAAAAAGTAAGTAAATCGATAAGCCGGGTTCTGTCTTGAATAGTCATCTATCTAGTACCTATATTGCTATAGGTCTCATGCCACCAAATTAAGAAGACTGACGAGCAGCCATTAACCTTCTTGTCTCGGTGTTGCTCCGGATGGGGTTTACACAGCCTAATATGTCTCCATATTAGCGGTGAGCTCTTACCTCGCCTTTTCACCCTTACCTGCTAAAAGCAGGCGGTAATTTTCTGTTGCACTTTCCTTAAGGTTACCCTCACTGGACGTTATCCAGCATCCTGCTCTATGGAGCCCGGACTTTCCTCGTACGCTGCCTTTCGGCCTTGCTATACGCGACTATTTGATTTACTCACTTTATTATTTTACTATATTTTTGCATTATCGTCAACTGCTTACGCAGTCATTGTCTCCAACTCTTGAATTAAACTCCTATAATTGATATAAAAAATCTTCTCCTCTTCTCTGTTACTATCTTCTGCCAATTCATTAAGCAAAATATAAGCTTTATTCATACTATCAAAATTCGCCATATTTTCGACAGGATTTGTTAAATTATTGCTAAATTCTTGCTTAGCAGTACTAACATACTCCCTTACTTTATTCCAATCTTCATTTCCGACCATAGCATATGCATATAAAACATTGGATTTTGTAGCAAATATAGATTTTACGGTACTGTCTTGTGAAACATCATTCACATACTGTGCCAATAGCTGATATAGGTCTGCCAATTTAATTAGCGTCTGCTTTTTATCCTCTTTTTCCATTTCCAAAACTATATCATCTAACAGACTATTATATTTTAATAGATTATCTCGATTTACATTTAAGGTTGTCAAATCTATTAGTACTGTAGTCCACGTAGAATACATATTTTCTACCCTACCTTTTAAATCCTTCCAATTAATATCATTATTATCACTTGTTAAAATATTATCAAACTGCATAACACTGGTATCGATACTGTTCTCAGAAGCGGTTTCATTTCCAGATGACTCAGCTTCAATGGTTTTATTCTGTATTTCAAAATTTGAAAATGAAATATTATTTAGCCCATTCATCATTTCAATAATTTCAGTGCTTAAGTAATTTATTTCTGACATAGATTTTGCTTGTAATGTCGTCGTACTACTCGATTCTTTTGTCTTAGCATTGGAATACAAAAAATAGCCTCCGATTGATAATAAAATAATAGCAAACAAAGTAACAATGGTAATAATATATTTTTTCATATTTACATGTTTTCCTTTCCTATAAAATTAATATTAGTATTACCAAAAAATTTCCTTTTATTCTCTAGTATTTTATTCTTTTTATCGTTCATATTAATAATAAACATAATTTTTTAATTTAAAGGATTTCATATGAATGCCATTGTTCGATTATATAGTAATAAAGTAAATGAAATAAATTCGTTTTTGCAACATTTTTTGAAAGAAGATGCTTCTGAGCATATTAATTTGCTAGAATGGGAAAAAAAGTACCAAAATCCTGTTGAAATAGCAGATATTATTGGTACTTTCATTGATAATAATGATAAATATTCTA
>CALXKT010000065.1 GCA_944388985.1 uncultured Clostridia bacterium
TACATGTCCACATACTTTTGTACCACATCATGTAAAATATCTTTTGTGTCTTTTTTTAAAACTTCTTCATCAATATCATAAGGTAAAGCTTTAATAGCCTCAATGAATTTATCGTTTATGGGTGACATATAAATTCCTCCTTTCACCAAATTGCTAGTAATAGTATAACACAAATCTAACTAAATTACTATGAATTTAGTTATAAAAGAAAAAATAAATTATTAAAAATATTACATCATAAGCACCAAAGATATATAAATTAAAAATCTTACGATACTATATAAAACAAAGAAAAACAAAGCAAATACAAGAAAAAACAGCATAATTTCTTTTTCGAGAAAAATTTATGCTGTTTTTTGTTGAAAAAACTATTGCAAATATTTATTTTTATTGTTATGATATAGGGGTAGTTTAGTAGGAAAAAAGGAGCAAAAGAATGATAGAGTTTAGAAATGTAAGTAAAAAGTATGATACAGGCACAGAAGCTGTTCATAATGCGAATTTTAAGATAGACAAAGGGGAGTTTGCTTTTCTAGTAGGAAGTTCTGGCTCAGGAAAATCTACGTTAATAAAATTAATTTTGAAAGAAGAAGAACCAACATCGGGACATATTATTATTAATGGAAAAGATACTACTTTTCTAAAGCCAAAGAGAGTACCTTATTTAAGAAGAAGTATGGGAGTAGTGTTTCAAGATTTTAGGCTATTACCAGATAGAACCGTATATGATAATGTTGCCTATGCAATGTATATAGTGCGTTCTACACAAAAACACATTAGGAGACAAGTACCTATGGTATTATCTTTAGTAGGTCTAAGTGATAAAGCAAAAGTTTATCCAAACGAATTATCCGGTGGAGAGCAACAAAGAGTGGCTTTAGCAAGAGCTTTAGTAAACAATCCATCCATGATTATTGCGGACGAGCCTACAGGAAACTTAGATCCAGATACTGCATGGGAAATTATGAGCTTATTAAATGACATTAATGCAAGAGGAACAACAGTTGTTGTAGCAACACATGCAAGAGAAATTGTAGATAGAATGAAAAAGAGAGTTATTCAGATCGAAAAAGGCAATATAATAAGAGATGATAAAAAAGGTGGGTATGATAGTGAAATATAGTATTTTTGGTTATTTAATAGGGGAAGGTTTTAGAAATTTTTTTAAAAACAAAAAATCAACAGCAGCGTCCATCATCATTATGTGTGCGACCATGTTTATATTTGGAATATTCTTTTTAATTGGCGAAAATGTGAATTATATTATAGAACAAGTGCAATCCGAACAAGCAATGCAAGTGTTTATTGAATTGGATACCACAACAGAAGAACAACAAGCTTTACAACAACAAATTCAAAATACGCCTTATGTTAATACCGTAGAATATATTTCTCAAGAGGATGCATTAAATGATGTAAAAAGTTGGTCAACCGACATTGAAATGGCATTAGGCGATATTACGGTAGATGGATATAATCCATTTAAAGCATCATTCGTGGTAACCTTAACAGATTTAACAAAAAATCAAGAAGTGCAAGAACAAATAAATACATATGACCATGTGGCAAGTATTACTGCTGGTAATGACACTGTAAATACTCTTGTAAACATTGCAAATGGAATTCGAACAGCAACAGGAGTAATTTTGATATTATTAATTTTAATTTCTATCTTTATTATTGCAAATACAATAAAACTTACAGTACATGCAAGAAGAAAAGAAATTTCCATTATGAAATATGTAGGAGCAACAAATGGATTTATTCGCTGGCCATTTATGGTAGAAGGTATTATTATTGGAATTGTATCTGCTTTAATATCCGTTGTTATTTTGGGATTCGCTTATAATTTTGTAGCAGATAAATTAGTAGGAAGTTCTATGGTAACAATACTTAATTTAAACTTATTAACATTTTCGGATATGCTTTCTATGTTGTTCTTAGTCTATATTATTATGGGAATTGGAATTGGAGCAATCGGTAGTGCAATATCAATGAAAAAATACTTAGAGGTATAAAAAAACAAAAAAAGTATAAAAATATAAAGGAGAGAAGCTTATGATAAAAAAGGTAGTATCCGTATTATTAATTGTTATTTTATTGGGGATTAGTTCAGTACAAGTTATTGCTTCCAGCGTGTCTGAACTACAAGATAGGCAACAAGAATTACAAGATCAGCAAGATACAGTAGAAGCAGAAAAAGATAAGGTAACAGAAGAAAAAAATTCCGTTATGGACGAGGTAAGTGAATTAACAAGAGAAATATCGCAATATGAAAGTGAAATTAGTGAGCTAGAGGACCAAATAACAGATTTGGAAAACTCTATTGACGAAAAAGAAAAAGAAATTAAACAATTGGAAGAAGAAACTAAGGAAAGACAAGAAGTGCTTATAACAAGATTAGTTGCAATGTATGAAAAAGGACAAACGAGCTACTTAGATGTACTTCTTTCTGCATCCGACATGACTACTTTTATTTCTAGTTATTATCGAATTGAAGAAATAGCAGAAGCAGATCAAGAAGTAATTGATTCTATTATTCAAAAACAACAAGAAACAGAGCAAACAAGGCAAGAATTAGAACAAGAAAAAAAGGAAGTAGACGAGTCGAAAAAAGAAGTAGAGCAAAAAAATGCAAGTTTACAAAGTGCTAGAGCAGAAAAACAAGCAAAAGTAGATAGCTTATCTGCAGAAGAGCAAGAATTACAAGAGAAAATTGATGAGTTTGAATCTGCTATTCAAGATGCACAAGACGAAATTGAAAGAATTCGTGAAGAACAAGCTGCTCAAAGTGATGATGGTTCTGGAGGAGGCTATATTGGAAGCTTCGAAGGAACTCTAAGTTGGCCAGTTTCTACAAGTACGCCATACCACAATTACATTTCATCATACTTTGGACCTAGACCAAGTCCTACAGCGGGAGCTTCTTCTAACCATGGAGCAGTAGATATACCAATTAGTTATGCACCAGTTTATGCACCTGCATCTGGAAAAGTTATTATTGCAAGAAGACTTTCTGGTTATGGAAATTATATTATGATAGATCATGGAAATGGCTATTATACAGGATTTGGACACTTATCCGCTTACAGTGTTAGTGAAGGTCAGACAGTTTCTAGAGGACAACAAATTGCTACTTCTGGAAATACAGGAATTTCAACAGGACCACATTTACATTACGAAGTTTACATAGGGGGAACGGCTAACTATTACCGTGTAGACCCATTACAATATACATCACATCCAAAATTGTATTCTTTATAGTACAATGAACTCAATTAGATAGTGTTAAAAAATATTCCATATTAATGGCAAATATATCTTATTGAAAGATATATTTGCCAAATGGAATTGTTTGTTTTTAGAAGGAGGCAAGTATGAAACATAAAGTAATTGTAATTTTTTTAATCGTTATTATTTTGCAATATTTTTGCACTTTTGTATTTGCCGAAAATGCTATTGCCAATGAAGTAGTAAATGGGATTACAAACGAAACAGCAAATGCGCTAACAAACGAAGTTGCCAATGAAGTGGAAAATTTAGAAACGCAAAAAGAAGAAGTAGAAAATAGAATAGAGGAAACGAATGATACATTAGAATATGTGCAAGAGGAGCTTTCCTCTACTTTAATGAGAGTGCAAGAAATAGAAGATAAAGTAATAGAATATGAAGAAGATATATTAGCATTAGGAGAGCAGATGACAGAATTGCAGGCTTCTATTGATGATGCAACCGCAAAACTACAAATAGCAACTATGGATTATGAAGAAAAGAAAAAGATATTGGCAGAAAGGTTAGTATCTATGTATGAAGCAGGAGATGTTTCTTATTTAGACGTGTTATTAAAATCGAAAAGTTTGACGGATTTTATTTCACGCTATTATGTGATTGAAGAAATGGCAGATTATGACCAATATTTGATTAATCAAGTAAAAATAGAAAAAGAGAATATTGAGACAACAAGAAAAAAATTAGAAAATGAGCAAACCGAAATAAAAATAGTAAAAGCAAGAGCAGAACAAACTTCTGTTGTTTTGAATAATATGCGAACAATGCAACAAAACTATGTAAATCAGCTGTCTGAGGGAGAAAAAACATTACAAGAGCAGATTACTGCTTACAAAAAAGAGCAGGCAGAGATAGAAGCGCAAATTTTATTAGCAACAAATCGAATAGATGCAGAACTTCAATTTACGGGTGGAGAAATGCTATGGCCAGTAGCAGCAAGTGGCACGTACATTACTTCTGGCTATGGAGTAAGAGAGCATCCAATTCAAGGTGTGGTAAAAGAACATACGGGAATTGATATTGGAAACGCGCCAACAGGCACTCCCGTTGTAGCAGCAGCAGATGGTGTTGTTACCTATGCAGGATGGCTTGGAGGCTATGGAAATTGTGTTATGATTAGTCATGGAAATGGTGTGGTAACATTATATGGACACGGAAATAAAGTGTTAACTTCTGTAGACACACAGGTGAAACAGGGAGATGTTATCATGGAATTAGGTTCTACTGGAAACTCAACAGGACCACACTGCCATTTTGAAGTGCGTATTAATGGAAACTATACTAATCCATTAAACTTTGTAAAAGTACCTTAGCATATTTGAAAATCGAATTACTTGCTGTTTTGCAATATATTTATAAATAGTTTTGTAACAAAGGGATGTTTAGCAAAAAAGAAGGGAAATGATACAAAATGAATTCAGAAAAAGCACAAAAAATTTATAGAATTGTAATGATAATTATTATTACAGCATTATTATCTTCCTTAATTACTTTAATTGTGGTAAATGAGAGATTTGCTTCTACTCTTAATATTGGAAACATAGCCTCTGGAGATGGTACAACCGGAATAGAATCAGCATTAGCATCCATTCGTTCCATCTTAGAGGAAAGATATATTGGAGAATTAGATGATGAGCAGATGCTAGAAATGGCAATAAAAGGCTATGTGGCAGGAGTAGGAGATGAATATACTGTATATTATACTCCAGAAGAGATGGAAGAAGAATATTCCGAAGCAATGGGGAATTATGTTGGAATTGGAATCTATATGGTTGTAAATTATGAAGAAGGAACAATCACTGTTGTAGAGCCAATGGAAGGCTCGCCAGCGGAAGAAGCAGGAATGCAAGCAGGAGACATAATTACAAAAGTAAACGGACAAGAAATAACGGTAGAAAATGTAAGCGAAATGTCCAACGCGATAAAAGGAGAAGAAGGAACTACTGTAAAACTAGAAATACAAAGAGAAAATGAGACAAAAGAAGTAGAAGTAGAGCGTAGAAGAATAGAAGTAAGTCATATCAATTCTGATATATTGGAAAACAATATTGCCTATATCCAAATAGCGGATTTTGATGGAGGAACAGCAGAAGAATTTAGGGAAAATTATGAAACATTAAAAGCACAAGGAGCTACTTCTCTAATTATCGATATACGTAATAATGGCGGAGGAGTGGTAGACGAAGCAATTTCTATTTTAGAAATGATTTGCGAAAAAGACAGTACCCTTTTAATAGAAACAGACAAAGCAGGAAATGAAACAATAACAAAAGCAGAGAAAAACCCTATTATTGATGTACCGATTGTAGTGCTAGTAAATGGAAACTCTGCTAGTGCTTCTGAAATTTTAGCAGGAGCGTTAAAAGATAATAATAAAGCTACAATAATAGGAACAACAACCTATGGAAAAGGGGTTATCCAATCCTTGATGAGACTTACCGATGGAAGCGGATTAAAAGTAACTACAGAAGAATATTGTACACCAAACCGAAACAAAATTAACGAAATAGGCATTGAGCCAGACATTATAGTAGAATTACCAGAGGACATTACCGAATTAACAAAAGAAAATGATACACAGTTACAAAGAGCAATTGAAGAACTAAGATAGCTTGGACGTTACAATTTACAGTTGCCTTTTCCAGAGTAATGTATGTTTTAATTTTATGTTTCCGGCCCCCAACTGCGAACAGTCTGTAGTAAAAATTACAACATTTAACCTTAAAGAAAAAACAAGTTTTTTCTTTAAGAGTAATTTTTTCACAGACTGTATCTTGTCGGTCCCCACCTTAAGCACTCCAACATAAAATTAAAACATACATTGCTCCGGAAATTTAGAACAAACAGTAAATTGTAACTGCAAAAAAAGTTAAAAAATTTTAAAAAATGTGTTGACAAATATAAAAAAATTTAGTATACTAAACAAGTCGAAGGAAATGGGCGCATAGCTCAGCTGGGAGAGCATCTGCCTTACAAGCAGGAGGTCATAGGTTCGAGC
>CALXKT010000066.1 GCA_944388985.1 uncultured Clostridia bacterium
CATCCAAATGAAAATGGAGAGGGAGAAGTCTTAATTTCAAGTAAAACATTGATGCTTGGTTATTATGAAGACGAAGAAGCCACCAAAGAAGCTATTTTTGAAGAAGATGGAGAAAGATGGTTCCACTCTGGAGACGTGGGATATTTAGATAGTGATGGATTTTTATACATTACAGGAAGAAGTAAAAATGTTATTGTAACACAAAACGGAAAAAATATTTATCCAGAAGAAATCGAACTATTACTTTCGAAACATGAAGAAATAAAAGAGTGCATGGTGTATGGAAAAGAAGTAGAGGGAGAAAAAGAACTTACCATTACGGCTAGAGTAATACCAAATAAGGAAGTTATTGAAGAAAGATATGGAAAAGACTTAGACGAAGATGCTATTTATAAAATCATCTGGGATAAAATAAAAGAAGTAAACAAACAATTAACTTCGTATAAAGCAATTAAAAAATTAGAAATAAAACAAGACGAATTTGTAAAAACAACGACCATGAAAATTAAAAGATATGCGGAGTTAAAAAAAGATAAATAAATGCAAAAAAACTCTTGACTTAGGGAAAAAGTTGTAATAAAATTATAATGAAATTTAAGAAAACAAAAATCCTATCAAACGGAATTCGCTTACGGAAATAAGCATTACATAGGATAAAGGAGGTAAGGTTTACAGTGTCAAGATCCGGCATAGTAAACGTGAGAATGGTAATCACGGAAGAAAAAATATTATCCAATATTGATAAAGTACAAAAATTAATTAATCCAAACAGCAAAAAACAAATTGTACAATTAGAAGATGATGCGTATTTTAAAGATTTAATAGAATCTATAAAAACGTATTTAATAGAATATCCAAAGAAAAAGAATTTTCCTGTAAGTGTATATAAAGCAGCTTATGGTTTAGTAGAATATGCTACAAATCAATTCGAAGAAAATACAAAAAGAATTGAAGAATTAATTCGCCAAAGAGAGAAAAATATTTCACTAGCAGCTAGCTTAAAAGATGCTTTAGATGCCGTAGAAAATAAATCCGAAGATTGGAAAGAAACCATAAAAGAAATTTCAAATGACTTTTCAGAGGATATCATCGAAACCTTAGGATTAATTGGAAGAACAAAATCTTCTACCTCACAAAATTATCAAGATGCTGTGAAATTAATTAATGCAAGAATTGGAAATTTAGAAACAAACTTACATATTGAAATCGATATGGAAAGAATTGAAGATAGATCCAAAGCGTTAAGCTATATAGGAATCGAAGTAGCAGATGCTTTAAAACTAATTCCTGCACCAGAGGAAACATTAGAGCCTTTAGTAGAAGAAAAAGTGGAGGAAGAAGTTGCAGAAGCAAAACCAGTACAAGCCGTACAAGAAAACAACGAGTATATGGAGCAAACCAGAGTAGAAGTAAAACCTTCTCTATGGCAACGTATTAAAAATAGTAAAATTGTAAAAGCAATTTCTTATATTATGAAGATAAAAGTAACAATAGAAGTTCCAAATGCTTTACCAGAAGGCAGAGGAGAGTAAATAAATTTGCATAATTTACATAAAAGTGCTATAATAGGTATAGCACTTTTTGTGTTATAGAGAAACAATAGGAACAAAGACAAAGAGACAACAGGAGGAAAACAACATGTTTAAGACAAGAAAGGCAACTATTGGCAAGACCGAACTGAAGATGGATTCGTCGTTCAGTCTGTGGAAGTTCGAAATTGAAGAGTATACACCTTTGAACATCCATCCAGTAGATTATGTTGAGCTTCTCGGCACAATTGTATTGGAAATGCACGTTACAACGTATCGTAAGGAGAAATATTCTGCGATACAATGGGATTTGGTGGGTGACTGTGGTCCGGTGGAGAGCTATATCCAAATTTGCAACTTGGCGAAAATCCTTAAGGGTGAGAAAGGGGAGTCTATTTGGCCAAAACAGTTTAAAGGCGAAAAAGTTTCCATTATAGTGGATGATAACAGCAATTTGATTGGAGATAACATTATTTTTGGCATTGGACGGGATGATAAATACGTTATTCCCTACTGGATTTTATCTTCTGCAGAGTTGGAAGAACAAAAGAGTTATTATTCTTTTGAGGAGGCCAAGGCACTTCTGGAAAAGATAGTTCCTATTGCTCAGTGAGTGGCAATATTTTTCCACTCAAACAGCCCCCAGATTTATCTGGGGGTTATTTATGTGCTCTCGATTAAAAATATTAGTTAAAACTTTAGTCCTCTGTGCTAAATAGACCTTTAATGCACCATAGTCCAGAGATTCCAACTAAGATATAGATAATTCTACTAATAATGGACATGGTACCAAATAAGGTGTCTACTAGATTAAAGTTAAAAATTCCAATTAAGCCCCAATTGATGGCACCTATGATAACTAAAACTAATGCGATTTTATCGATGATTTTCATAAAATTCCTTCCTTTCATTGTGTTTTTGATATTAGTGTACGCAGAAATAAAGAAAATATACGAAATTTTTTGAAAATTGAAAATTACAAATTTAAAAATACTCTAGAGGAGATTAATGAAAAAATGCCATTAGAATTTTCAGTAGAGCCAGATATTATATTAAAAGTATTAATGCAATTTAAGCCTTTAGAGGAATACATAGAAATTCCAGAACAAGAACTAACAACTCCGGAAAGAAATGGTTTTGTAGTTGTGGAATGGGGAGGAACTGAAATAAAATAGAATGAGAATAGGGGGTTCTATACTTTTGAAAAATATTATTAATAGCGAAAATAATGTTTTTGATTTAATGGTTGAACTAATGTTGTTAACTCAAAATATAGATTTAAGAATAGAACCTCATCCAATAAAGGTAAAAGATTTTGAAGAAGGTAATCCATTTGTTCAAGAAATAATTGATACAGGAATAAAAGTAGCATAAAGCCAAAACAAGAAATGTTTTTGAAAAAATAGTAAAATAATAAAATAGCTTGTATCTGAGGATACAAGCTATTTTTAAGCCGATTTTTCGTTGGTGGGCAGGGATGGATTCGAACCATCGTACTCAAATGAGAACAGATTTACAGTCTGCCGCCTTTAGCCACTCGGCCACCTACCCATATGTTATTAAAATGGTGCGCCCTCAAGGATTCGAACCTTGGACCTACCGGTTATGAGCCGGTTGCTCTAACCAACTGAGCTAAGGGCGCAGCTCAAACGCAATTTAAAGTATAATGCATTTTCGACCAGATGTCAATACTTTTTCGAAAAAAAGTTAAAAATTGGTGTAAAATAGGGACAGGCCTTATTGTCTCCTTTTAGTTCACTTTAAAGCCTGTCCCTATTTTGGAAAAAAGTGGAGAAAAAGGCCTGTCCCCAAATTCCACTTTTCACAAAAAATTCACAAATAAAATTAGCAATATGTATTGACAATTGCTAATTTTGGATATAATATATAGTAAGTTTAGCAGTCGACTAAAACAATTGCTAAAAGAAGGTGCAAAATTGGATAATAGAAAGAAGAAAATTTTACAAGCCATTGTCGAGGAATATATTAATACAGCTGAGCCTGTAAGTTCTGGAAGCATTGTGAAAAAGTATGGCTTAGATTTAAGTAGCGCCACCATTCGAAATGAAATGGCAGACTTAGAAAAAGTAGGTTATATAGAGAAAACACATACTTCTAGTGGTAGAGTACCATCGGCAAAAGGCTATAGATTGTATGTAGACGAGCTAATGAATGATCAAAATATTAGCTTAGGAGAAATTAAATATATTCAATCTAAATTAATGGCGAAAGTAAACCAAATGGAGAATTTAACAAAGATTGCAACAAGTACCATTTCAGAGGTAACTCATTACACTACTGTTGCGATAGGACCAAAAACACAATTGCAGAACATTGAAGAAATTAAATTTGTCCTTTTAGGTACGAGAATGTTAATGGCCGTTATTCTTACTGATTCTGGAACTATTAAAGAAACCATTATTAAGTTTGATAAAGATATCACCGATGAACAGGTAGAAACATTAAACTTTATCTTTAATAATAAATTAAAGGGAAAGCCATTAGAGGCAATAGATAGGCCGTTAGAAGAATATATCTTCTCTCACATGAATTATAGCTTAGATGTTATTAAGCCAATTATGGCACAGCTTAATAAGGCGATTAACGAAGAAGAAGAAATTTACTTAGAAGGTGCCAACAAAGCCTTTGACTTACCAGAATTTAAAAGCTTAGAAGTAGCAAGAAACTTTTTAAATGTATTAGACCAAAAAGAAATTGTAGCCGATTTATTAAATACTGGTTTTGCAAATGACATAAATGTGTATATTGGAAATGAAAACGAAAACGAAAAATTAAAAGATTTTAGTATTATTACCTTTAAACATCGTTACAAAAACAAAGATTTAGGTACTATCGGAATTATAGGACCAACAAGAATGGATTATTCGAAAGTCATTTCAGTTATGAAGTACATTAGCAAAAAGCTAAACGGGGAATGAGGCTTGCGCAGAAGGAGTGCATCCCCAATTGCGCAAACAAGGAAGGAGCATAGGAATGGAGAAGGAAGAAAAGAAAGTAGAATCTATAGAAAAAGAGGAAAATAATAAAAAAGCAGATGAAATGATAGAACTAAAAAAACAAATAGAGTCTCAAAAAGTGCAAATAGAAGAGTCAGAAGATAGATTAAAAAGAGTTGCAGCAGAGTTTGATAACTACAAAAAAAGAAGTGCAAAAGAAAGAGATGGATTATACAATTCGCTTATTGCAGACATTGTATCCAATTTCTTACCAATTATTGATAACTTAGAAAAAGCAGTGGAAGCAGAAACAAAAGATGAAGAATACAAAAAAGGAATTGAACTTGTACTAAAGCAATTTAAAGATGTGTTAGCTTCTAAGGGAGTAACAGAAATAGAAACAGTAGGCCAAACTTTTGACCCAGAACTACACGAGGCAGTAAGTAGTATACCAGATGCAACAAAAGGTGAAAAAGAAATTGTACAAGAATACAGAAAAGGCTATAAAATAGGGGATAGAGTGATACGTCATTCTATGGTTGTTGTAGCAAACTAGATTTTAATTTTATATAAGTAATAAAAGGGGCGAAATTATTGCTTGTATATTCAAATAGATTTAGATAAAAATATAAATAATTCGCCAAGAAATTTTTTCACAAAGAAAGGAAGATTAATTATGGGAAAAATTATAGGTATTGACTTAGGTACAACAAATTCATGTGTTGCTGTTATGGAAGGTGGAGAGCCAGTTGTAATTCCTAATGCAGAAGGAAATAGAACAACTCCATCTGTAGTAGCATTTTCTAAAAATGGAGAAAGATTAGTAGGACAAATTGCAAAACGTCAAGCAGTTACTAATCCAGACAACACTGTTATATCTATAAAAAGAAAAATGGGAACAAATGAAAAAGTAAATATAGATGGAGATCAATTCTCACCACAAGAGATATCTGCTATGATTTTACAAAAATTAAAAGCAGATGCAGAAAATTATTTAGGACAACAAGTAACACAAGCTGTTATAACGGTTCCAGCTTACTTTAGCGATAGCCAAAGACAAGCAACAAAAGATGCTGGAAAAATAGCAGGTCTTGAAGTATTAAGAATTATCAATGAACCAACTGCAGCAGCTTTGGCGTTTGGTATGGATAAAGAAGATCAAGACCAAAAAATCATGATTTATGACTTAGGTGGAGGTACATTCGATGTATCTATACTAGATATTGGAGATGGAGTATTTGAAGTTTTAGCTACAAATGGAAATACAAAATTAGGTGGAGATGATTTTGATGAAAGAATAATCTCTTACTTAGTAGATGAGTTCAAGAAATCCAATGGAATTGATTTAAGACAAGATAAAATGGCTATGCAACGTCTAAAAGAAGCTGCAGAAAAAGCTAAAATAGAATTATCTGGTATGCAACAAACTCAAATTAACTTACCATTCATTACTGCTGATAGCAATGGACCAAAACACTTAGATGTAACATTAACAAGAGCAAAATTTGAAGAATTAATTAGTGATTTAATTGATGCAACAAAAATTCCAGTTGAAAATGCATTAAAAGATGCAGGAATTACAGCAGCTGATTTACACAAAGTATTATTAGTTGGTGGTTCTACAAGAGTTCCAGCTGTTCAAGAAGCTGTTAAGAAAAT
>CALXKT010000067.1 GCA_944388985.1 uncultured Clostridia bacterium
AATATTCCTTGTGAAATGACAGGTAAAGAAATTATGGAAGAAATAAATAAGATAAATTGAATAAAAAATTTTGGAGCCAACAGGCGGAATCGAACCGCCGACCTACAGGTTACGAATCTGTTGCTCTACCGACTGAGCTATGTTGGCATATTTAGTTAGGAGCTAGGCGACTGTGCTTATTTGCCCAGCTCCATTTTATTTTATAACATTATTTAAAAATGTTTTCCTTTTCTTCGATTGCCTCTATCGTTGTCTTCCCAATCCATTGGTTTAATGTCAGCGCCGAAGTTTTCTTCAATAACACTTTTTCTACTATTTCTTTTTGCTTCGTTAAAAACATCTTTCTGTTCGTTATTATCTATATTGTCTTTGTCGTCTGTCAAATTTTTATTTTCGACATTGTCTTTTTTCTCTTTAATATCTTTTTTAAATTCATCTGGAGAAACAAAATCATTGTTAAATGTTTCTTCCGTTTTATTGGTTGGTTTTAACTCATTTCTAACATCTGTATTAAATAGATTGTCGTTACCATTATAGTCAAAATTATTCGTTCCTAAGTTGTCATCTTCTGGTGACTCATAATAGTCTTCCTCGTTTGCTCTTCTACGTCTAATGATTATTACTATAATGATAATTACTATAATTACTGCAACTGCAATTCCTATATATAAATACATGTTATTGTTATCTTCTGTTGTAGCAGCTGCAGGTGCATTTATGTTAGCCGTAATTTGATATGTAACAATATTATTACCATCTTCTGATTTTACTAATATAGTAATAATATTTTCGCCTACTTTTAAATCTGTGTTTCCTACTATTTCTATGGTAGTATTTTCATCATTCGAAACAGCTTTTACATCTAAGTTTGTAACAGTAGTATCTGAAATATCTATCGTATAATCATATACATCACCACTAAATTCTGGTGTCAATGTATAGCCTGTTACAGAAAGTTCTGTTAAAGCAAGTTGCTCTCCCTCTTCTTTTGTAACGTTTATTGTATATGTTCTAACGGTTTCATCTTCTGCTGTTACTTTTATTTCAATGGTATTATCTCCCATCAATAGATTATCATTTCCTGTAATCTCTACAGTTGCATTTTCATCTTCTGCCTCTGCTTTTACATCAATACTTTCTACATTAGCTCCCACTGTTAATGTATATTCTGTTACTTCTGGATTAAATTCTGGTGTTAATGTATAAGGTTCTATGGATAAAGAAGATAAATTTTTATTATTTGACTTTTCTTCTGGTTCTTCTGTTGTCAAATATTGGCTACTTATATATGCTGTTTGTCCGTTAAATCTTACTCTACTCCAACCATTGCTTCCTCTTCCTGTTCTTGTAACACTGTCCCCTTCACTAAGCGATCCAATAACACTACTACTTGTGCTATAGCTTGATCTAACATTTACGCTACCTGTTGCATAAACGGTTTCATTTACTTCTGTAAAAGTTGGTGTATTCGATTCAGAAGAACTCCCCGAATTGTTATTACCGGAATTATTGCTTCCAGAGTTACTTTCTCCGGAATTGTTATCACCTTGGTTTCCTTGCTCATCTCCTCCAGAAGAACTAGAACTTCCTCTTACCGTTACTGTTGCAGTTGCACTAGAACTCGCAATATTTTCTCCTGCCACATTTTGCATATCAGCAGAGGAGAATGTTACTTGATAGGTTGTAGTTTCTGAAACATTTGGTACTCTAAATGTATAAGTTGCAATTCCGCTAGTTACATCTTGAGCACTAGCAAAAGCAACTTGCGTTCCACTTGCTAATCCGATAATTAGAACTTGCACTTACAAATGTTAACCCTCCAGACGAAGTAACATCGATAGAACCATTTGCAACAGCCTCTTGACTATTAATAGTAATTGTTGCTGTTCCTCCCGATTCCACTGTTGGGTCGGAAGTAGTAATTCTTGCCTGCGATTTAGTACATAAGCCTAACACAATTAAAAAACTAAATAATAAGATAAATTTAATCTTCTTTGTCATTTTTAACTCCTTTGTTTAATGATTTACTTGTATTTTATAACTCTATACTCTCAAGCCCTAAATAAGCTCTAAGCACTACTGTAGAATCTGCTGGTGTCATTTTGCCATCTCCATTGGTATCTGCTGCTTTTCTTTCAGCGTCACTCATTCCATTTAAATTCAAATAAGCTCTAAGCACTACTGTAGAATCTGCTGGCGTCATCTTGCCATCTCCATTAGTATCTCCTAATTTTACTACAGTATAGGTTGTTCCATTATATTTTACGGTGTAACCTGTTCCAATATTACCAGAAGTTACTGTTTCACCTTTTGCATTTTTTATAACGGCATCTGATATTTTGCTTAATATATTGTTTGCTGTTGTATTTGGTTCGCAAATTATATTAGAACCGGATGTTTCAAAGTTATCTCCTTGAACCGCATTAGAGCCATTATCTTTTACTGGTTCAATATAGTTTTCGTCATCGTCTCCTCTTGCAACATAGCCTGTTACTCCGGAGTCGGTTACTACTTTATCCCATACATAACCATTGGCATTGGATACATTTTGTTCTATTCTTGTTAAGTAATCTCCTTTATCAGCATAACCTAATATCGATTTGTTTGTTCCTGGCTCTTTTCTTATGGTTAAGCCACCATTGCAAACTACTTTAACAATATCTTTTCCTGTTTCCGTTGATCCATTTTGTGTTTCCTCTAAATATCTTGCTACGATATAACCTTGTGTTCCATCTGCCATAATAATTCTAGACCAATCATAACCATCTACATTTTTATATTTTCCTTTTTCTATAATTGTTACCCTTTGTCCTACTGTTAAAGTTGTAAGCACTGTTGTATTAGAAGTACCTGGCCCATTTCTTACATTTCCTGGTTCTGTAGCAATAGCTGTAATATTGCAATTGGTAACATCATCAATTACTTTAAATCCAGAAGATATTACATATCCTTTTCTTCCATCATCTAATACTACTTTATCCCATACATAACCATTTTCTTTCTCAGAACCAATTTCTATTCTTAATAATTTTGCATTCTTTTTCAAGGTTGCTAATTTCGTAGATTTTGTATTCTTAGACTGATATACAACGATAGACGAATCTGTTACTTGTATATTTTGTGTTACAATGGATTGTGTTCCTGGCATTGGGCATCTGGTATCTGGCATATTTTCAAAAACAGGAATTACAAAATTAAATGGCATATCTAAACTACTATCAATATCCTCATAAGTTTGTTTAATGCTTTGACTTTCTGTTTTAGCAGCCGAAACGTTTTGTTGATATTGATGCCAATATAAATCTCCATCACTATCATCTACATCAAACTTTTGTAAGTATAACGTATTTTGACCATATTGTATGTATTCTCTTGCTAAAAACTCAGCTCCTCCTTTAATGGATTTTTCTGGGTTATCCCATTTTTGTTTTTTAGCATAGTTTAATGCATTTTTTATAATGGTTGCACTTCCCGAACCAGAAGCATTTACATTTAAAAAGTTATAATAGCCTGTATAACCCGAATAAGTTCCCGATGCTGTTGCAGATGCTTTATCTCCAGTCCCTTGTTCTTGTCTTATTCTAGATGCTAAGTGATAAGGACTAATCCCCGCATCTTCTGCAGCTTCCATAATGACTTGTGCATAACTTTTATTAATGGTTGCTTTTTTTCCATTGGTATTTGTATATGTAATTTTATCTGTTAATAAGTAGTCACATCCCTCTAGTATTTGTTTAATTCCATCAATCGTATATTTTCCTTCTACCCATTTTAAATTTTCGAATTGGAAAATATAATCTTCGTAAAGCGAATTTCTTGGATCCATATAGTAGGAAACAGCTGAAGTAGATGCACATCTCCAACTTCCGTTATCATAAGCTTTGTTTCCACAAACAGAACATACCCACTCACCAGATTTGTTTTGCACTAAGTTTCTTCCATGAACCGCTGTTGTTTCGTTTTTTATTACTGTATCCCAATCTAGACCTGTAAATAATATCGTAAAAGTCCAGTTTGGATGTTCTTCTAGTAGATTATCTAGTAAAGATGCGTATCCCGGATAATCATCTAATATATCGCTTCCTTTTTTATAGTCTTTCGTATTTTGTTCCTTTGCGAATGTTCTCCCTGTAAAAATAGTTATAAGTACCCCTACGATTACTACCATAATTAATAATATGCTTACACATCTTATTAACTTGCTACTTATATTCATAATTTAGATATTCCTCCTCATTGGTTTATCGACATTTTTTCCATGTAGAGTATATCATTAATCCATTTTTTCGTCAACATTTTCGTCCATTATTTTACAAATTCTTGCCTCAAAAAATATTCTTTACATTCAATTTTGTTTTATCGGAAATATGTTCTAAAATAAAAATGCACTTCTCTAATTCTGGTACAATTTCATCATATTTTCCAATTTCATAAAAACCTTTCATTGTATGGATTTGTGTTTCTACCTTTTCTAATTCGTCATGTTCAATATAATAAGCTAACTTTTCTTGATACTCATTCCATTTATTTTCAATATTGCTTAATTGCTCTTCTATGTTAACCGATTGAATATTTTTGGCTAAACTTTCTTCTCTTAGTACTTCCAGCCTTTCATTCATTAGCCTAACACATTCTTTTGTATAACTTTGAGTTATGATATTCAAAACGATAATTAACAAAATAATAAATATGCAAATAATTCCCTCTTTTTTCATCTTTCTACCAACCTTTTATTTTTTCTTTTTTATGAGCATTTTCTCCTGGCAAAAAAAGTCTCCCTTTCCGTCCATAGTAACAATTAATGCCTGCTCTGGTAAGATTCCAAATTTACTGACTTGCTTTTTTAACCAATCATAATCTTTCTTCAATTTTTTTAAATTTTCATACATTACTTTTCCATCCAATACTAAATCATAGGCTAGTCCTTCATATTCTGGTTTAATGTTTAGATCTTGCACTGTAACATTTTTCTTTTCTGGTTTTTGAATCACAGTAACTTGTCCATTCGTTTCTAAAATAGCATATTCTACATCGCCTATGTTTACCACATTACTTCCTCTTAACCTTTCTTCTAGCTCGTTAACAGTAAATCGCTCCTTTTTCAATGCCTTTTCATCTATTTTACCTCGATAAATCAAAATTGCTGGTTTTCCACATAATATTTCTCTAGCTTTAATGCTTTTGATATTAACAATAGAAATTAATAAATGCATTACTAATAAAGCTAAAATAGGAATGATTCCATTTGTTATAGGAATACCAGCATCTGCCATTGGTGTGGATGCCAAGTCTGCAATCATAATCGAAATAGCAAGCTCAAATGGTTGTAGTTGACCAATTTCTCTTTTTCCCATCAAGCGCATTACCACTAAAACAATTATGTATAAAAAGATGGAACGAATAAAAATAATTAACATAAATTCTCCTTTTTGGTATTATCTCTTTCTTAGAAATACACGTTTTTCGATAATTTTAATTTATTACTAACTTTATCTTTTACAAAAAAATAAATATTATGCAAATTATTTTGTATAAAAAAATTTTTTTCGTTCATACTACTTAGTAATATCAAAGATTATTTTTATTGTTTATATTATATATTTTTTTGTTTTATTTTTTACTTTGTTTTATTGAATTTTTGAAATTTTCTTTTATTTTTTCTAACTCTTTTGCTTTTAAAAATAATCTTTGATATTCATTATATAAAGATAACCTAACATCTTTAGTGAATGCAAAATCTATTTAAATAGATATAAGGAGGTTTCTATGGAAAATAATCAAACTCAAACAAGAAGTAATACTTCTACTGTATGGCAAATAGTTGGAAGGCTTGTAACAGCTGCCATTGTACTTGCAATAACAGCATTCTTTACACCAGGTTTTTCCATTAATAACATATGGGCTTTAGCCGCTGCAACAGTAGTTCTTACTGTCATAGATTATTTAATCACTAAATTCACTGGCTTACATGCAAGTGCCTTTGGTAAAGGATTTGTAGGATTTGTTTTAGCTGCCGTAGTATTATA
>CALXKT010000068.1 GCA_944388985.1 uncultured Clostridia bacterium
TTGGAAAAGAATTAAATTTTGGCTAGGAAAACGAATTTAAAATTTATGAGGCGTACTCTGTGTACGTTGATTAAATTTTAAATGAAGTTTGACAACGCCAAAATTGTAATTATTTTTCAAACCAGTGTTTCAAGCTTCTCCAAAACCTCTTTAAAATATTCTGGCAACTCTGCTTCTAAATGCATTGGCTTTCCCGTAATAGGGTGTTTGAAATCCAAGCTTTTGGCATGTAGCATTTGTCCCTCCACTCCAAATTCATTTTTTCCATTCGAATATACCATATCTCCTACAACTGGATGGCCAATTTCTGCTAAATGAACTCTAATTTGGTGGGTTCTACCTGTATCAATTTTTACTTTTAACAAAGTATAATTTGGATATCTTTTTAATACTTTAAAGTGGGTAACCGCTTCTTTACCATCTTTTCGTACTGCCATCTTTTTTCTGTCTTTCGTGCTTCTGCCAATTGGCATGTTAATGGTAGCCTCTTCTTCGCTTACTACACCTCTTACGAGCGCTATATAAATTTTCTTTACTTCTCGATTTTTTATCTGTTCACTCATTTGAATATGCGCCTTATCGTTTTTAGCAACAATCAAAAGACCAGAAGTGTCTTTATCTAAACGATGTACAATTCCTGGTCTAATTTCTCCTCCAATTCCCGATAAACTATCTTTGCAAATTGCCATAATAGCATTTACTAATGTGCCATCCGGATTTCCATTGGCAGGATGTACCACTAATCCCTTTGGTTTATTTACCACAATGATATCGTTATCTTCATATACAATTTCCAAAGGGATATTTTCTGGTTTTAAATCCACTTCTTGTGGCTCTGGAATATCTAGTTCAATGCTATCACCTACTTGCACCTTATAAGAAATTTTTTTCTTAGCACCATTTACCAAAATGGCTCCCTCTTCAATTAATTTTTGTAACATGGTTCTAGAAATATCTTTTTTCGTTTTTGCCAAATAGGTATCTAAACGCACATTTTCCTCATTTACAACTATCTTTTCCACATTTCATGCTCCTTTTTTGCAAAATAGGACCAAACAAGCCCGTCCCCTTTGGTCCTATTTTTTTATTAGTTTTCTCTCTCATAAACAATAAAATTATCGTCACTATATAAAGTATTATAATTATCATCTCGTGAAATAAGCATATTCAATTTTGAATTCTTTCGAATTAATAAATGGGTAATATCATATTCTTCAAATTTATTTTCATAGTAAGTTGCTATACTAGTTATATTTAGATAATCTGAGAAAATGTCTCTTCCCTCATATTTACCATCTTCGCCCTTGGTTCCATTAAACTCTGGTGTATATAAATCTGCTCTTGAATCAATAAATACTGGTATTCCTCTATATAACATATAACTTCCGTAATTATATTCATTAAAAATTCTCATGTTTTCAATGTCTAAGTTTTCCAAAATATAGTCACAAGCATCTACTGGATAAGAACTTTCGCTAACAATTGGACTATTTATTTTTCCTTTGTAGATAGAAAAACTTACTAATATTGCCAACAATATGGTAATAATTTTTCCAAAGAACGACGTTATTGCCTTAACTGCCTGCTCTGTACCGCCATGGTCGTACTTGTCAATCAATGCCACTAACAATTTTGCGAAAACAAAGCCTCCAATCAATACAAATAACGAAACTTGTCTTCTGGACATAAATGCTGCTAAAGTCAAACCTGCTATCATAAATAAGTCGCTTAATTTAACCTTTACATCAGTAAAGATTAAGATTAGTAAAAACAATACTAATACTGTTAATGTTTTTGGGTCATTAATCAAAGTTAATGGTAAATGTTCACTAATGTTGTTCATTGTATTGCCTACCATTGTTTTAGGCAAATAGGTATATGGTGTATCTCCTAAAGGTGTAAGTAATCCTGTAAAAATGCAAACAATCATAATAAGAATAAGATATTTTACAGCGTCTCTCTTCTTTAAAATAATACGATATGGATTTTTTCTTCTTTCTTCTCTTTTTCTATCTGTATTTTCTTTTTGCTTTTGCAATTCTTCTATTTTTGCCGTTATTTTATCAATTTCTTCCTGTGGTTTCTGTTTTAATGTCATTCTTTTTACTTTACTTTTATTTCTTGCGATTGTGAATTTATAATAAAGGTCAGACTCTGAAATAAGTGCAATAATGTATTCAGCAATATATGGCAAGTACAATACAAAATAGAATGGCCATACTGCTACATGCACATTAGCAATAATAATAGGAATAATAATTAAACCTATCACATATCTTTTTTTCTTTGTCTCGATAAATTTTTCAATAAATAATACCGTTAAGACAAATAAAATGTAAGTAACTAATTGAGCTCTCGCTGCAATAAAGCTTTGTAATAGATACAGCATTCCTAATGTAATAAAAAATGATACTAATGGATTTTTGCAAATTTTATTTAAAGCATAATAAATAAGAATGCCTAAAGCAATTGCTAATAAAACCGTTGCAACGTAAATTGCCGTAAATCCACCCATACCAATGTTTTCTCCTAGTTGAAATACTAAGTAAGTACCTACATCATATGCCCAATGCGGATAGGTATATGGCAAATCGTCATGCCACGAAAATGGGTCTTTCATATCAATTCCATTTTCTATAATATGTTCTCCTATTGAAATCGTATAATAGGTATCATTTTGTAAAGTTTTTGGTGTTAGGGCAAAAGTAAAAATAATAATAACAAATATTGCTAATACATGAAATTTAATTCTTGTTTTTCTGTCCATTGTTTTTGGTTCCATCCTTTCTTGTTTTGCTTTTCCTTTATATATTAAATTCTGCATAGATAGCATCATGGTCGGAATTTTAATCAATTGTAATAATTACTATGCATGTTTCTAAATTTGCTACCATTATATCAAAAAAGGGCTTTGAAAAAAAGCCCCTTTCCTTAAAATTATTTATTTTTATTAGCCATTAATTTGTTTTGCTACTTCTTCTGCAAAATTCTCTTCTTTTTTCTCTAGTCCTTCTCCTTTTTCGAATCTTGCAAAACGAATAATTTTAGCACCTTTGTCTGCAACTAATTTTCCTACTTTGATATCTGCATCTTTTACAAATTCTTGCTCTACTAAGCAGATTTCGCTATAGAATTTTCCAAGTCTTCCTTGTACAATTTTCTCAGCAATTGCTTCTGGTTTTCCCTCATTAATAGCTTGTGCTTTTAAAATTTCCATTTCTTTTTCTAATCTTTCTGCTGGAACAGAATCTCTATCTAGGTATTCTGGTCTTGCAGCAGCAATTTGCATACAAACATCTTTAGCAAGTTCATGGGTTCCATTCTCAATTTCTACTAAAACAGCAATTTTTCCGTCTCCATGAATATAGCTTTCTAATAGATTATTTGTTTCAAATCTTTCAAATCTTCTAATGGACATATTCTCTCCAATAGTAGCAATTTTATTTGTTAGCACTTCTCCTACTGTTTTATCTGGCTCAGTGATTGATTTTTGGTTTAATAAAGCATCCACATCTGCTGGATTTTCCTTAGCCACTTGTTTTGCAACATCTGTTACAAAATTTCTGAATTCTTCATTTTTAGCAACGAAGTCTGTTTCTGCATTAACTTCTACAACAACTCCTACTTTTCCATCTTCAGAAATATAAGTTTCTACTAAACCTTCTGCTGCAATTCTTCCGGATTTTTTAGCAGCTTTTGCAATTCCTCTTTCACGTAAAAGTTCAATTGCTTTTTCTTCATCACCATTTGTTTCTGTTAAAACTTTTTTGCAGTCCATCATTCCTGCACCTGTTTTTTCTCTTAGCTCTTTTACTTGGCTAGCTGTAATCATAAAAATATCCTCCTTTATATTTATTTTTATATTATTCTTTATGAAAAAAAGGAGACAGAGCAGATAAAAGCTCTCCTCCTTTTTATCTTAAATCAAATTGATTATTCTTCTACTTTTTCTTCTTCTTGAGCAACTACTTCTTCAATACTTTCTGGTGCTGTTTCTTCCCCAGCTTCTTCTACCATTTCGCTTTCTACAGCTTCCATGGATTCTCCTTGTCTACCTTCAATAACTGCATTTGCCATACAATCTGCTACTAATGCAACAGCTCTAATAGCATCATCATTTCCAGGAATAGCATAATCTACATCTTCTGGGTTACAGTTTGTATCTACTAAACCGATAACTGGAATTCCTAATTTTCTAGCTTCTAAAATTCCTATTCTTTCTTTTTTAGGGTCAACGATAAACATTACTCCTGGAAGTTCTTTCATATCTTTAATTCCTCCAAGATTTTTTTCTAGTTTCTCCATTTCTTTCTTTAATAGGATAACTTCTTTTTTAGGTAGAACATCAAATGTTCCATCTTCGCTCATTCTTTCTAAGTCTTCTAATCTGTCAATTCTTTTACGGATGGTTGCAAAGTTTGTTAAAGTTCCTCCTAACCATCTTTGATTAACATAGTACATACCGCATTTTTCAGCAGCTTCTTTTACGCACTCTTGTGCTTGTTTTTTTGTTCCTACAAATAGAACTGTTTTTCCTTCCTCAGCTTGCTCTTTTAAGAAGCTGTAGGCTTCATCTAATTTTTTAGATGTTTTTTGTAAATCGATGATGTGGATTCCGTTTCTAGCTTGGAATATGTATTCTGCCATTTTAGGATCCCATCTTCTTGTTTGATGTCCGAAATGAACACCTGCTTCTAGTAATTGTTTCATTGCAACTACTGCCATTTTTTATTCCTCCTTTTTGTTTTTACCTCCACAAAGCTTCTAACATTTAAAAAGACTTGCTTTACTTTTGAAAACAAGCACTCCTCTTTAAACTAGCTTGTGTGTGTATTTTTGACGTATTCTAGTATATCACAGATTGGAAAAGATTTCAAGGGTTTTTGCAGATTTTTTTTGGCACAAAAAGCTCGATATTTCTATGCAGAATGTCGAATTTTGTCGACAAGTTTTTCTTGCATATTTTGGCATTTCATGATATATTTTAGCATATTAATTGTGTCCAGAATTATTTTATTAAATGTGATTATTTATCATCTATTTTCATTATTAGTCATTTTTGTATTTATTCTATTTTTAAAATCCTACTTATTCATTTCACATTACTAAAATTTATTTAAATTCTATTATATTTTTGTCTGTTTTTATATTTTTTGTTTTTATAAGTTTATACATTTATCTTAAATTTTCAACTAAATTCTATCAATATAAAGCTTCCCCTAAAATATAGCACAATTATAAAATTTTCATACGAGGAGGATTAATATGTCAGAAAATGAACTTTCAGAATCTACTAACAAAAGAAAAAAGCTTTTATCGCCTAAACAAGATATTGTTTTTCAAGTCTTATTTGGCGAAAAAGGTAGCGAAAATATTACAAAAGAATT
>CALXKT010000069.1 GCA_944388985.1 uncultured Clostridia bacterium
CCCAGGAGCATTCAACAAGACACCCACCTGTGAAAGCAGGCTCTTAAAATTTCATTCATCTTACGGCTAATGTGGGGCTTTTATTGTATCTTAAATGCATTGTGTAAAGGAATGAAGCGCTTGAATATACAGGAATTAAAAAAATTAGGAAGAGATAGATTAGAAGAAAAGCAAGTAGAAGATAGTTCGCACAAAGCGGATATTTTGTTGCAATTTTTTTTGAAAATGAAAAAAACATGGCTAGTAATTCATATGCAAGAAACCGTGGAAGAGGAAAAAGTAACAAAATACTTAAATGCAATTGAGGAAGTAATAGGTGGAAAGCCGGTACAATATATAACCAATGAGCAATCTTTTATGAACTTAAAATTTTATGTGGATGAAAATGTCTTAATCCCTCAACCAGATACGGAAGTTTTAGTGGAAACAGCATTAACAGAGGTGGATAAAACAATAAAAATACTAGATTTATGCACGGGAAGTGGTGCAATAGCTGTAGCGTTGGAACACTTTTTAGAAGAAAAAGAGGTAGAAATAGTGGCTACCGATATTAGCGAAAAAGCATTAGAAATTGCAAAGAAAAATGCAATATCTAATAATGCAAATACAAAGATAAAGTTTATCCAATCCGATTTATTTGCACAAATACCTAAGCAAAAATTTGATCTTATTGTATCCAATCCACCATATATTGAAACAGAAACTATAAAAACACTTTCCAAAGAAGTACAACATGAACCAAAAATAGCACTAGATGGAGGAGAAGATGGGCTTGCGTTTTATCGAAGAATAGCAAAAGAGGCATTTGATTATTTGGAATATGGAGGAAAGTTATTATTAGAAATAGGGTATAATCAAAAAGAAAAGGTAATGGCATTATTACAGAAAGAAAAAAAGTATGTGAATATTAGATGCATAAAAGATTTTGAGAACAGAGATAGGGTAATTATGGCAGAAAAATTAAAAAAATAAAAATAGAGTATGTATTGAAAGAAAAAAAGAAAAGAGTGATAGTATGTCCTTTTCAACAGAAGTAAAAGAAGAGCTAAGCAAGATTAGTAATTTAGCCAATAAAAAGCTAGTAAAGGCAGAGCTTTACGGTTATTTGAATTCAAATAATGTTTCAGAGGTTAACCAAGAATTAAAATTTGCAACAGAAAGCGAGTACAATATTAATCGCTTTAGCAAATTGCTAAATAATTTGAAAATTGAGCAATACAGTATAGAAATGGCAGGTAAAAATTTTAGTATTACGGTGCCTAAAAAAGAAGTAAACGAGCTGAAGAATGTATATCACAATTACATAGTGGAGGAATCCGAAGAGGAAAAAAGAGCGTATGTTCGAGGAATCTTCTTGGGAAGCGGGTCAATCAATAATCCACGAAATAAATATCATATAGAAATGGCGTTAAAAGATACAAACGTAGCAGAAAAGGTGGTAACAATTTTAGAGGAATATGGGATTCTTTTTAAAATTTTGAATGCAAAAAAATGTTCTATATATTCAAAAGACGGAGAAGAAATTTCTAAGTTTTTAGCGTTTATTGGTGCAAATTCAGCAGTATTAAAGTTTGAAGAAATACGAGTATTTCGCGATATGCGAAATAATGTGAACAGAATTGTGAATTGCGAGACTGCAAATTTGGCAAAAACAGTAGATGCTGCAGTAAAACAGATAAATGCTATCAAAAAACTAAAAGAAATGGGAAAATTCAATGAATTACCCGATAATTTAAAGGAACTAGCAGAATTAAGAGTGAAAAATCCGGAAGCATCCCTTACGGAATTAGGACAGATGCTAAAAGAGCCGATTGGAAAATCGGGAGTGAATTACAGGTTAAAAAACATAATGAAAATGGTGTAATTTGGGGACAGGCCTTTTTCTCTACTTTTTTCCAAAATAGGGACAGGCCTTATATTCTACTCAAAGCAAACTAAATATAAAAGGAGACAAAAAGGCCTGTCCCTAAAGTGGACTGAATAAAAAAGGAGCAAAAAATGAATACGAAAAAGATAGGAATTTATGTGCACATACCGTTTTGCAAGAAAAAATGTGAATATTGCGATTTTAAATCTTATGCTGAAAAAGAAAAATGGATAGATGAGTATGTGAAATGGCTTTTACAAGAGATTGAAGAAGTAGGCGTAGGCAATAGAATAGATTATGAAAATGGTCGAGATAAATTAGCGGTAGTTCAAACAGTTTATATAGGTGGTGGAACGCCATCTTATATAGATGCATCTTACATAACAGCAATATTAAATACGATTTATACCAGTTATATATTAGATGCTAAATTGGAAAAAGGTGATGCGGTAGATGCAAAACAGTTATTGCAAGACAATGAAAGCAATAGAAATAATAATAGAAACATAGAAATTACATTAGAGGTGAATCCGGGAACAGTTAATCGAGAAAAACTAGAAACTTATTATAAAAGTGGTGTTAATCGATTAAGTATAGGATTACAGGAAACACATGACAATTTGCTAAAAGAGCTTGGCAGAATTCATACATGGAAAGAATTTTTAGAAACCTATCAAACAGCAAGAGAGGTGGGATTTGAAAACATTAATGTAGATTTAATGCTAGGTCTTCCACAGCAAAGCCTTGGAAATTTAGAGGAAAGCTTAGATACTATTATAAGATTGAATCCAGAGCATGTATCGGTCTATTCTCTTATTTTAGAGGAGGGTACTCCTTTTTATGAGAAATGGCAGGAAGATAAATTGGAATTGCCAAACGATGAGACCGAAAGAAAAATGTATTGGCTAGTCAAGAAAAAGTTGGAAGAAGCGGGATACATCCATTACGAGATTTCGAATTTCGCTAAAAAAGGATATGCATCCAAGCATAATCTTGCATGTTGGAATCAAGAAGAATATATTGGTTTTGGAGTGGCAGCACATTCATATACCAATAATGTACGTTATTCTAACATTGATACAATAGAAGAATATATAGAAAATTTTGAAAAACAAGAAGAAAATAAGAATTTTGTATTCCACGAAAAACAGAAAAAAGAAAGTAAAATGAAAGAATATATGATGTTAGGTTTGCGAAAGATAGACGGAATTCGAGTGCAAGCCTTTAAAGAAAAATTTGGAGAGAACCCTATTTTTGTTTATCATAAAGAACTGGAAAAACTAGTAAGGGAAGAACTAGTAGAGATAGATGGAGATAACATCCGATTAACAAATAAAGGACTAGATTTAGCAAACTTAGTCTGGGAAGAATTCGTTTGAGTGGTGTAATTTGGGGACAGGCGTTTTTCTCCACTTTTTTCCACTTTGGGGACAGCCCTTTTTGTCTCCTTTATGCAAGTTTGAAAAAAATCATGCATCAATTATTTATTACCATAAATAAAATAAGCATTCAGCAAAAAGAAAATGAAATTTCCTCAGCTGAATGCTTATTAAAATAAAAAATAACAAATCCACTATTCATATTTTAATCGAAAAAGTCGATTCATGCAAAACAAGTTGAATTGTAACACAATATTTTTTTCTAAATCTTTAATTGTCCACTAGCATTGGTCCTATGTTAGTTACGGTTCCAGCACCTAGTGTAAGAACAATATCTTCTGGCTCAGCATGTTCTTTAATATACTTAGTAATCTCGCTAAAATCCGATAAATAAATTGCGTGATGTCCCAAGCTTTTTATTTTTTCAACTAAGTCTTGAGAAGAAACATCATAAGTATTATTCTCTCTTGCTGCGTAAATGTCAGTAACAATAATATGATCAAAATTGGTTAACACATTAGCAAAATCATCTAATAAATTTTTCGTTCTACTATAGGTATGTGGTTGAAAAATTACCCAAGAAGCATGATATTTTTTTTGCTTTAGTGCATTTGCGGTTGCCAAAATTTCAGTAGGATGATGACCATAATCGTCATACACGTTTACATTATTAAAACTACCTTTATATTCAAATCTTCTATGAGCACCCGTGTATTTAAATAAAGCACTTCGCATATCAGCTCTCTCAATACCATATTCAAAACATACTGCAATACAAGCAAGTGCATTCATAACATTATGTTTTCCTGGAATGGACAAGGAAATTGTTTTATAAAAGGTATTGTTATAATACACATCAAAAGTAGGGAACCCATTGCTATTGTATGTAATATTTCTAGCAACGAAGTTAGCGTTTTGGTTCTCTATTGCAAAAGTCAATACTTTAGCAGTTGTGTTTTTGGTAATTTGCCTACAGTTAGGGTCATCCCAATTGATAACAAGTAAACCATTTTCTGGTATCAATTTAACGTAATTTCCGAACGATTTGATAATGTTATCTAAAGTTCCAAAATAATCGAGATGATCATTATCTATATTCAAAATAACTTCTGTTCTAGGAAATAATTTTAAATAACTTTCTACATATTCGCAAGCTTCAATAATAAAATATTCGCTATTTCCAACACGGTAATTGCCATCTAGTTGTTTTAAATAAGCACCAACTTGAACCGATGGGTCTTTACAAGCCTCTAAAAAGCATAAGGCAATCATGGATGTGGTGGTCGTTTTGCCATGGGTACCGGAGATACAAATCGTATTCTTAAATGCTTTGGTAAGCATTCCTAGAAAAGTTCCACGCTCAATAATAGGAATATTTAATTCTTTTGCTCTTAGTAATTCAACATCATCTTTCTTTACAGCGGCACTATAGACAACAAGATTTGCCTTTTCAAGATTGGCTAAGTCATGTCCAATTGTAACGGGTATATGATTTTTTATTAATTTATCGGTAACTTCGGATTTGGAAGTATCAGAACCTGTTACAATAAATCCCCAAGAATGTAAAATTTCTGCAATACCACTCATGCTAACGCCACCGATACCAATTAAGTGTATATGCTTATATTGTTTTAATTCTTCTATATTTGCCATTTTGTATGCACACTCCTTTAATTGCTTAAAATCCACACCTATTATATACTCTTTTTGTAATATTTTCAATATACTATATGAGAATTTTGCATTTTCTGTGAATTTTAACCTTGGACAAAAGGGACACTCCTTTTTGTCCATAGAAAAATAAAATTGCGGAAAATGAAAAAATAAAGAAGGAAAAAAGAATTTCTTGACGAATAATATAAGTGTACATAGTAATAACGAAAGACAATGTACGAAATATTTAAAACTTTAGAAAGAGGTGCTCAATATGCAAATAACAGATGTACGTTTAAGGAAAGTAAATTCAGAGAACAGAATGAAAGCTGTTGCTTCTGTAACATTCGATAATGAGTTCGTAGTACACGACATTAAAGTTATCGAAAGTCAAGATGGATTATTCATAGCTATGCCAAGCAGAAAAACTCCAAACGGAGAATTCAAAGATATAGCTCATCCAATCAATCCAGAGACAAGAGA
>CALXKT010000070.1 GCA_944388985.1 uncultured Clostridia bacterium
AGAAAGCGAAGGCGATGTTAACGAAGTTGAAATTCAAAATATTTTAAATCATTATAAAAGATTAGGAAAAAATGAAGAAGAATATGTAAAAAGCTTTGATAATATTGCAGAGCAATACACAGATGCGCAATTACGAGTGATTTGCAAGTTTTTACCATTGAATGTAAAAGCAGTGCTAGAGGCATATTCTCAAAAATATCAAGAGCTTATTACCTTTGGAACAGTAACACCAAGCATTAGCCAAGGTAGAAGTAAACAAAAATATGTTCCAAACCAAGAATATGAGGACCAAAAAAAGAAAAAGAAGAGTCCAGAAAGTAAAATTGATATACTAGAAAAAAATATTGGTAAATCGGGCTTAACAAAACCAGTGGTTATTCCAGGGGTAGCAGGAATGAGAAATCAAGAGGTTGCAGAAAACGAAGAGACAATGACTTTAGAAGCAACTCCAGTGGAACAAAATAAGGAGTTGAATCAAGATGAAATAGAAAACATTCTACAATCGGTAGAAACTAATATGGCTTCGAATGAGCAAGCAGAAGAACAGCCTAAAAAAAGAAGAGGCAGACCTAGAAAAGTACAGCCAGAAGGAGTGGTGGCTGACCAACCGAAAAAGAAAAGAGGACGCCCTAGAAAGGTACAGCCAGAGGAACAAAATGAAGTGGCAGAAGATGGCGTGGATTTGTTTAATTTAGGAGAAGAAAAGCCAGTAGAGGGTGGTTTAATTCTACCAGGATTAGAGGATACAGAACCAGAAATAGAAACACCACAAACTACTGTACCACAAGGAGTTCAAGAGGAAACCGTAGATTTATTTAACCTTGGAAATTACAATACGATGGCATCCAATAATGCTACAGCAAGCAATATGGCAGGTAATGGTTATACCATACCAGGACAGCAAGGAAACTTTGGAAATTATAATAATCCAGATAACTATCAAGGGACGAGAGAAGTAAATACAATTAACAGTAATTACAACCAAATGGAAGATGCAAACTTCAAAAACTTACTAAGCATGTCAAATAAATTAGTGGCTTTTGTAGGAACTTCTAAGAATGGAACCTCCTTTTTGGTAAATAGTATGGCGGAAATATTGTCAAAAAGAGGTATAAAAACAGCGATATTAGACTTAACACAAAACAAAAATGCTTATTACATTTATACAAAAAATGAAGAAGAACTTAGAAAAACAGCATATGCGTGTGCCGACAATTTGCGTAATGGAGTGCCAAAGGGAATTATGGTAAATAAGAATTTAGATGTCTATACCACACTTCCTGATAGGAATATTGAATTTAATGATTACAGAAGTATTTTAACAACATTAACGCAAAATTATTCTTTAGTTATTATGGATTGTGATTACGAAACCAATTATGCTTACTTTAATTTAGCACAAGAAATTTATTTAGTACAAAGTTTTGATATACTTACGATTCAACCACTTACTGCATTCCTAAGAAATCTAAAATCTAGAAATATTTTAGAGCCAAACAAACTTAGAATTGTACTTAATAAAGTGCTACGCGTAAGAACAATAACGGAAAGAGTTATTATTGGAGGAATGTCTTCGTATAATGACCCATCCATGTCATACATGACAGAATTATTTGACAAAGACAACATTAAATATTGTTCCGTTCCTTTTGACCAAGAAGCATATTCTAAATATCTAGAGGGATTAGTAAATTGTGAAATTTCTACCAAGGGTTATCCAAAGAATATGCTAGCAAGTTTAGAAAAATTGGCAAATATGCTATATCCTTTGCTCAATAATGATAAACCTGCCAATAAATTTAATACTTATAATCCAAGTACCAATCATTTTTCTAGCAACATGAATGAAACCTTAAATAAAATGAAAAATCGATATTAATAAAAGAAATAAGGGGTGATATCTTTTGATAATAGTAGTAATATTAATACTTGTAGCAATTATTGTATTATTAATGGTTTACAACATGAATATCCACAAAAAAATAGAGAATTTTAACAACCTAAATCAAAAAGTTATTAACTTAAACATCGTACAAGATTTTATGGATACCATTAGCAAAGCATCGACCGTGGAAGAAAAAATAAACCAGATTAATAATATTATTATCGAGAGATATCAAATAAAATATTCTACCATTGTGGTATACGATGGAACCAAATATGTGGTAAGAGCTTCCAATGTAGATGAAAAGCACTGGGAAACACTAAGCAATTTGCAATCGGAAGAAATTTTTCAAGAAAGTATTCAAACTTCTATTCCTAAATATGTAACGGTTGAAAACGAGAATGAAAGATTACCATATCAAAAAATGGAATTTGCAAGAGCAAAATGTGCTATGTTTCTCCCTTTATACATTGATAATGTGTATATTGGCTATTGGCTTTTGGAAGGCAACCAGCCACATGAATTTGACCATATAGACACTACTATTTTAGAAGTAATACGTAATAATATTGTAGCTATTTTACGAACTGTGGAAAACCAACAAATTATTGAGAGTATTGTACGAGATGATAAGTATAGTACTTTAAAAACGGCAGAATATCTTTATGGAGATGGTAAAAAAATTATTGACCAATTTACTACTTCTACTGTTTGCATGTTTCGTATTACAAATCTAGAACAAATTAATGAAGAAATTAGCCGAAAAACAGGAGATACCGTTATTACAAAAGTTTGCGATTTAGTGAAATCTAGTTTATCTACCGACTATCTTTTTGTAAGGTATATGGGACCTAAATTTGCTATTGTTTTCTCGGGAATTGAAAAAGATTCGGTAAAAAGTTTTATGGAACAAATAAAAATGCAAGTAGAAAATATTGAAGTAGAACCAGTAGATGTAGAATTTGAAGATACAGAGGAAGATATTGTTGCAAAACCTAAGATAAATGTGGTAATGTCCACTTATTATAAAGGAACTGCTTTAGAAGGAGTTTTAAAGCAATTAGAGGAATACTTAGATAAGGCAGACAAAAAGGAAAATAAAATTAGTGAATTATAAAAGATAAGGAGGAATTGGATATGTCAATGATGGATGAAACAGTAAGCTTTAAAGTGGAAAAAGACAAAAATATTAAAGCAAGGGAGCTTTTAAAAGAAGTATACAATGCTTTACAAGAAAAAGGATACAATCCAATTAACCAAATTGTAGGGTATATTCTATCAGGTGATCCTACCTATATAACTAGCCATAATAATGCTAGAAATTTAATAAGACAAGTAGAAAGAGACGAATTATTAGAAAAAATGGTAAAAAATTATATAGGATTAGATGAATAGTTTGAAAAACAAGTTTTTCAAACTATTGCTACAATCGCTATCGCCCTCAAAATTCTAACGAATTTTGAGATGGCTAATTTTAACCTCTATCATTCTCGCTAATTAGTAGAGGTTACTCGATAAAATTTTTGTTCGAGGCAAAATTAGCTCGAATGGAGGTTAAAATGAGAAAATTAGGAATCGATTATGGAGATGCAAGGGTAGGGTTGGCCATTACCGATGAGTTAGGTATTACAGCACAAGGACTAGAGACCATTCATCATCACGGAAACGACAAATTGGTGTTAAAGCGATTGGATGAAATTTTTCAAGAATATGAAATAGATACAATTGTTATTGGAATGCCAATTAATATGGATGGAAGTAAAACAGAAAGAGTGGAAGTAACAGAAAAGTTTATGCATAAATTAAGATGCAAGTTTCCAAAAATAAAGTTGGAGACGGTGGATGAAAGACTTACTACAGTAGCAGCTCATAAAACAATGAATTATTTGAATATTAATAAAAATAAGAAAAAGAATATTGTGGATACATTGTCTGCGGTATATATTTTAGAAACCTATATGAATAAGATAAAAAATGGGATATAAATGTCCAAAAGTGAAATAATATGTTTAGTTATTAATTTTGTAGAAATACAAATAAATATATAAATTGAGAAAGGAGAACTAAAAATGAATGATAATGAAAATAATGTTCCAAATGGACAAGAGGGAGAGGAATTAGATAATATAATTGTTTTAAATGACGAAAACGGAGAGGAAATTGAATTCGAATTCTTGGATTTAATTGAATATGATGGAGAAGAATATGTTGTTCTATTACCTAACGACGAAGATGAGGACGATGCTGGAGAAGTAGTAATCTTAAAGCTAGAGGATACAGATAATGAAGAAGAAGAATCGTATGTTAGCGTAGATGACGAAGAAGTTTTGAAAGCTGTTTTCGAAATCTTCAAAGATAAATTCAAAGATGAGTTTAATTTTATTGATGAGTAGTTTTATATACAAAAAGGTTCTCTAATAATAGAGAGCTTTTTTGTAGTTATAATTCACAGATTATTCATTATATATTATACTAAGATAGATTGTCTATTTTTTCTTTTTATTTCCGACCCCCAACTGCGTACAAACTGTACAAGCTTCGCTTAACAGTTTGTAAACTTGTCGGTCCCCACCTTAAGTCTCCAATAAAAAGAAAAAATAGACAATCTATCTTAGTAATTATCATACATTTCTTAAATTGTGAATATTAATGTGGAGTGTAATTCCAAAAAAATTACGACAAAATAATGCAAAAAAGAAAAGAATATGGTACAATAGAATTAAGTTAGAAAATAAGGAGGAATTTACAGATGAAAAATTTTTCAAGTTGGTTAATAGCAATGTTTGCATTTATGTTTTGGGGCTTTCGTCTAATAGGAACCGTTTTAGCTTCCATAGGAAAGGAGTTTATGTTTGTACCATCCAATATTACAATGGAAATAGCGTTATTATTTATTACCTTTATTTGTATTTGCTTTATGGTTAAAAGAAAGTTACTAGCAGCGGTAATTTACCTATTGTGTCATTTTACGTATTATGGGCCAACCTTTGTAACGCACTTTACACAAATACTAGATGGATCTCTTACTATGGATTATTATATGACAACATTGTTTGAGTTTTTTGCTTTAGTATTATCTATTGCAGCAGTATTTGATGTACTTTTAGATAAAAACAGAAAAGCACACCCAACGGACAAAAAGACCGACTGGTTTTATAAAAATAAAGATTATGATAGA
>CALXKT010000071.1 GCA_944388985.1 uncultured Clostridia bacterium
TCTGGTACATTGGCAAAATATTCTTTCATCTCTTCTGGAGATTTTATATATAGCTCATCCGTTTCAAAACGCATCCTATCTTCATCCGTCATTTTTTTACCTGTTTGGATACACAACAAAACTTCATGATTATAAGCATCTTCTCTTCTTGAATAGTGCGCATCATTAGTGGCCACTAGTGGAATATCTAATTCACGAGAAAGTTGTACCAATTTTTGATTTACTAAAACTTGCTCTTTTACACCATTATTTTGAATTTCTAGGTAATAATCTTTTCCAAACACACCTTTAAACCAATTCGCAACTCTTCTCGCTTCATCCATATCGTTTTTAAGAATTGCTTGATTTACTTCTCCTGCCAAGCAAGCACTACAACAAATTAAATTTTCGTGATATTTTTCTAGTATTTCCTTATCAATACGAGGTTTATAATAAAAACCTTCTGTAAAACTTAAAGAAACAAGTTTTGATAAATTCTTGTAACCCTCATTATTTTTTGCAAGCAAAATCAAATGGTTATATTTGCTATCTAAATCCGCTTCTTTATCATGCCTTGTACGTGGCGCCACATACACTTCGCATCCAATAATTGGCTTAATGCCATTTGCCTTACAAGCCTTGTAAAAATCAATTGCGCCAAACATAACACCATGGTCTGTAATCGCCATCGCATCCATTCCCAGCTCTTTCGCTCTTACTGGTAAATCCTTTATTCTATTTGCTCCATCTAATAAACTAAACTCACTATGTATGTGTAAATGTACAAAATCACCCATTGCTCTTCTCCTTTTCCAGTTTGGGGACAGGCGTTTTTCTTCACCTTTTTCCAATTTTGGGACAGTCTTTCTTTTCCCACTTATGTAGAATTTTTGGACAGGCCCTATTTTTCCACCTTTTTCAGATTATATCACAAAGTTTATCAATATAAAATCCCTCTCTACATATTTAGCGCCCAAATAATTGCTTTTTCCACTTTTTCCCCAGTCGCATTCTCCAATGCCTTTTTATACAGTTCCAATTGCACCTTATATTTTTCCTCTAATTTGCTTACATCGCCATTTGGCACATAATCGGTTTTATAATCGACTAAAATTAATTTTCCCTCTTTATTAATGTAATACAAATCGATGATACCTTGTACTAAAATTGTTTCAGATGCCTCCGCTTCTTCAAAAATGTCTCTAGCAGGTATGGTAATATAAAAAGGCTCTTCTTTATGAATTTCTTTTGCCTCTTTTAATTCATGCCATAAAGACGACTGCGTATAGCGATATAGCATTTCCATGTCAATGCTTTCCGCTTCTATTTTAGAGATAATATTCCTTTCTTGCATTTCTTGTACAAAAGCTTTTAACGTTTCCCAAGTATATTCTATTTTTTCATCTAGTTTTTGCACACATAAATGCATTAAAGTTCCCTTTTGTGCAGCATTTAGCTTTTGTACTTCTTCCAAAAACTTTGGCTTAACCGTTAATGTGGTCTGCTGTTTTTCTTTTTGTTTTGCCATTGCAATTAAAGTTTCAATGTCTTGCTCATTCTCCCCCTCTAATGCTTTTAACTTTGTTACAGAGGTTTTGGTAGGAATCTTGGAAGAAGCCAAATATGGATATTGCCATTTTAAATAATCGATGATGGCTGTATATTGCTTTTCATTTTCTTTTTGCTCCACCTGTTTTGCCTTTTCTTCTATTTTTTCTGCAAATGCTTCTGTTTCAGCATCATTGCCTTTTAATTCTTTCAATAACTTTCCTTTTTTATAGCTATATAATTTAAGAACATTTTCAATTTCCTTTCCTTTATTATATTGATACACAAGTTCTAGCCAATCTAAATAAGAAGTATATTTGCCTACTAGACTCGGATTCAATTTATTCTTAGAAAAAGTTTCCTTTTGTGAGGAAGCCTCTTCCTCTGGAATAGTTTCTTCTTTCCAAGGATTTCTCTCCTCATAAATTTCTAGCATATCTTCTTTTTCTTTTAGGGATTTTTCTAAATCTCGTGACTTTCCTACCAAAATAAGTTTTTCTTTGGCTCTTGTTAGTGCAACATATAGCACTCTCATTTCCTCTGAAATAGTTTCTACTCTAGCTATTTTTCGAATTGCTTCTTTGGCTAAAGAACTGTATTCCACCTTTTTTTCTGTATCAATCAATTGTGGTCCAAAGCCTACTTCTTGATGTAGCAAAATAGGAGTATTCAAATCTTGCATATTAAAATTTTTTCCACAGCATGCAATAATTACCACTGGAAACTCTAGCCCTTTACTTTTATGAATGCTCATAATTCGCACCACATCATCATTTTCACCAATGACTTTTGCAGCAGACATGTCGCCACTATTCGTCTTAACCTTGTCCATAAAATGAATAAAATTGAATAATCCTTTAAAACTTGCCTTTTCATACTGTTTTGCTTTTTCAAAAAGCATTTTCAAATTTGCCTGTCTTAGTCCACCATTTGGAAGCAAACTAACATAATGATAAAACCCTGTATCCAAATAGATTTTCCAAATTAGTTCATCTAATGCCATATATTTTTCTTCTGCTTTCCATGTTTGTATTTTCTCAATCGTAGTTGCAATTTTATGCCTCAATTCGGTATCCACGCTAATTCTTGCCTTTTGCATTGCTTCATAAAATCTGCATTGCTTATCAACTAGGCGAATTTGCATTAGGTCATTATCTGTGAAATTGAAGATATTGGAGCGAAGCACTGTAACTAGCGGAATATCTTGCATTGGATTATCGATTACTTTTAATAAAGATAGCATTGTTTCTACTTCCATTGACTCTAAATAGGTGCTAGAGCTATCGCTAAAAACTGGATAACCTCTCTCTGCTATTTCTTTTTCATAAATTGGTGCTAAGGTGCTTGTTGCCCTTAATAGCACACAAATATCCTTTGGTTGAATAGGGCGATATCCTTTTTTCTTATCATATACATAATAGTCACTTTGTAGTAGTTCTTGTATTTTCTTTGCAACGAATCTTGCTTCTAGCACAACATCTTCTACTCTTTCGTCGTTTTCTTCACTTTCTGCCTCTTCTAACGCTTGGTCTGCTTGTTGTTCCGTTTTCTGCTGTTTTTTTTCTTCTGCTGTTGCCTGTTCTTTCAGTTGTACTTCTGGTTGTGATTCAGTCTGTTTTGTTCTATTTTTACTTTGTTCTGCCTCTGCCACAGTGTCTTGTGTTGCAGTATCTGTTGCCATTTCTAGCACGGTTCTCTGTGTCGCTTCTTTCTCTGTCTTTGTAAAATAGTCCTCCTCTTCTTCTTTCAAGTCAATAATATGAAGTTCTGCTATTCCAGCATGTCTTATCTCTTCTTCTGGCTCTGGATAATCGGCACCATAATTCAAATATTCTATCTCGTTATAGTCAACATCTCCCATGTTCCCACTCATAATATTCTCAAATACTAAATTAGTGATGTCCAATATATTTTTTCTGCTTCGGAAGTTTTTAAACAATTGAATTTTTAATCCTGCACTATCCTTTTTCAATCTACTTTTTAAATCATATTTTGCATATTTTTCTAAAAACAATTCTGGTCTTGCCTGCCTAAATTTATAAATACTCTGCTTTACATCTCCCACCATGAAAATATTGTTTCCTTTTGCAACACTTGTCAAAATCTTCTCTTGCACAAGGTTGCTATCTTGGTACTCGTCAATCAAAATCTCTTGCCACTTTTCTTGGTATTGTTTTGCCACTTCGGTGGGCTCTCCATTTTCATCTACTAAAATTCTTAGGGCGAAATGCTCAATATCATTAAAATCCAGCATATTTTTTTCTTTTTTCTTTGTTGCAAATTGCTTCGAAAACTCTAGCACAAGCTCACATAGTGTTTTCAAAATGCCATACATGAATTGCAAATCTTCCCACGCTTCTTCAGAAGTTTCCGTTAATACCAAATTATTGAATTCCTTTTTCAATTTCGTTCTTGCCTTTTGCGCCTCTTCCTTTATCGCCAATGTTACTTTATTGCTAGGCCACTTTGCCCATGAAACAGAACGCATTGCTTCATAAGCCTCATCCCAATGTTCTAAAGGAATAGCTTTTAAGTGGTCAATGTCCTCTTGCAACACTTCTGCGTTTTTCACAAGTTCTGGATATTTTAATATATCTCTTTTTAGCTTCTCTAGCTTTAGCACAATAGTATTTATTTCTTCCTTTTTATGTTTTAAAAGAATACTACCCCAAACAGCATCTCCAAAATCCGTATTTTCCTTGCTATTAAAGGCTTCTAACTTTTCCGTTAGCCATTGTTCTGGGAACGGATTACTTTGAATGTACTTATAAACATTTAAAACAATCTCTTTCAATTTATCATCGCCACGATAATCGGTATAGGTGTCTAATAAACGAATAAACTCTTTGGAATTTTCCATATACTTTTGTTCCAACAATTCATCTAATACGTCCGCTTTCAGCATTTCCACTTCTGCTGTATCACCAATTCGAAAATTAGCAGAAGCATCAATCTCATAGAAATGGTTGCGAATAACCTCTAAACAAAAAGAGTGAATGGTGCATATACTAGCCTTATTTAGTAAAGTAATCTGTCTTTGCAAATTCGTCGAATCCGGATTTTCCTCTAGCTTTTTATAAATCGCTTCTAGGATTCTCTCTCTCATTTCGCTCGCTGCTGCATTCGTAAATGTCACAACCAAAATCTTGTCAATATCCACTCCTTCATTAATTACCTTATTAATAATTCGCTCTACTAAAACAGCTGTCTTACCACTCCCGAGCTGCAGCCGCTACCAATATATTATTTCCTTTTTCATGAATTGCTTGTGTTTGTTCCTCCGTCCAGTTCATCTTTTCCTCCTTTAGTCCACTTTGGGGACAGGCCTTTTTGTCTCCTTTTTTACAATTTGGGGACAGGCCT
>CALXKT010000072.1 GCA_944388985.1 uncultured Clostridia bacterium
TTAATTAGAAAAGAATTTCTTCTTTTTGCTCACTTACTTTAAAACAAAAAGTACTTTAATCTCTATACACCTTGTTTCAAAGAACTTTGCACTTTTCATTTACATATAGTACCTTGTACTTTTGTTTTAACGATAAGTGCAACTTCATTATATCCTTTTAGCGTATTTTTGACAAGTACTTTTTATAATTTTTTTCACAAATTGGCTACTTTGTTTAAATCCGGCTAGTAAGTACTATCTAGGAAATTTTATTAAATTTGAAAAAAAAGTTCCCTTTTGTAATATTTTGTGATAAAATAATTTCAAAATAAAAAGTATCGGAAGGGTGAAAAAAATGCAATTTAATAAATGTAGTAGATGTGGATGTTTTTTTGTAAATAGTGGTGATGTTTGTCCTAACTGCGCACCAAAAGATAATTTTGAAATGAGTAAGCTAAAAAACTTTTTGGAGAATGCTGAAATGAATTGTACCATGGAATCCATTTCTTATGATACTGGAATTAGTATGAAAAATCTAAATCGCTATTTTTCAAAAGATAGCTTTGTAGATTACAAACCTAATATCAATTTGTAAACTATTGTAACCTTGGACTTGGACAAAAAGGAGTGTCCCTAACGTCCAAGGCCAAGGCCAAGGTTATTTTTTAATTTATCTCATATATTTTTTTCAATCTTTCTACCGCTTCTTTTCCCTTTTCTTCATTATTTGCATGTATTACTGCTAATGTATCGCCTTTTTCCACTTTATCCCCAACTTTTTTGTAGAAAGTAATTCCTACTTCTGGTTCTATTTCATCTTCTTTTTTCATTCTTCCTGCCCCAAGAAATACTGAAAGTTTTCCAATTTCTTCTGCTGGCAATCTTTTTATTGTTCTTTGCTTTATGTCCATGTCATTTTCTTGTGCTTTTACGCTATTTTCTTTACTATTCATATCTATATTATTTATAGATTCTCGATTATTACTATACTCTATTTTTTCTCTTTTCCTTACATCCTCTTCCTCAAACACTACCGGCATCTCATACTTTGCTTTTTTAAATTTATCTGTATCTTCCAAATAACTTACATCTCCGCCTTGATTTGCCACTAATTCTTTTAGCTTAGCGTATGCTTTTCCATTTTGTATGTTCTCTAGCATTTTTTGCTTATTTTCTTCTAAGTTATCCCCTTTGCCTGCTAGCTTTAGCATATTGCTACCTAGCGCTAGTACAACCTCCTTTACATCTTCAGCTATGTTTCCTTTTAATGCTTCTACCGCTTCTACAACTTCCAAGCTGTTGCCCACATTTCTTCCTAATGGTTCCTCCATTGGTGTTATAACGGCAACGGTTTCTCTTCCTGCTAATTTTCCTATTCTCATCATGGTATTTGCTAATTCTTGTGCTCGTTCCTTTGTTTTCATAAAAGCACCGCTTCCATACGTTACATCTAGCACGATTTTATTAGCTCCTGCTGCTATTTTTTTACTCATAATGCTAGACGCAATAAGCGGTATGCTCTCTGTTGTGCTTGTTGCATCTCGTAGAGCATAAATCTTTTTGTCTGCTGGTGCTAAGTTTCGTGTTTGCCCTATTAAACTAATGCCTATCTTCTTTACATTTGCAATAAACTCTTCCTCTGGAAGATTGGTCTGATATCTCGGAATCGACTCTAGTTTATCGATTGTTCCTCCCGTATAACCTAATCCTCTTCCCGACATTTTCGCAACAGGCACTCCTAAAGAAGCAATAATCGGTGCAAGGATTAGTGTTACTTTGTCACCAACTCCCCCTGTACTATGCTTATCTACTACGGTTCCTAATGCTGACAAATCCAAAATATCTCCCGAGTTTGCCATTGCAAGCGTTAGGTTTGTTGTTTCTTCTTCCTCCATTCCATTAAGGTAGATTGCCATTATTAACGCAGAGGCTTGATAATCTGCAATCGTTCCTTTTGTGTACTCTTCTATGAAGAAATCTATTTCTTCTTTACTTAATTTACGCTTATCTCTCTTTTTCGCAATTATCTCTTGTATGTTCAACTTCTATCCCCTCTTTCGTTATTATACAATATTCTTTACAAAACTTCTTCGGTGCAATGGACAAAGCCCATATTCTTTAATAGCTGCTATATGAGCTGCCGTTCCATACCCCTTATGTTTCGCAAAGCCATACATTGGGTACACCTCATCCCATTGTCTCATAATTCTATCCCTTGTTACTTTCGCTATAATAGAGGCTGCTGCGATAGAATAACTTTTCGCATCTCCTTTTATAATAGAGCGGTATGGAATATGGTCTGTATCAATTTTGGTTAATGCATCTACCAATATAATTTCTGGCTTTTCTATTCCTCTTCCTTTTTCTTTTAGATTGTTTTCCATTTCCTTAATAGCCATGGTTAAGCCTACTTTGGTAGCATTTAAAATATTAATTTTATCAATCTCTTCTTGCGAAACAATTCCTACACCATAAGCTACCGCTTCTTGAAGAATCTGCTCATACAATTTTTCTCTTTTTTTCTCTGCTACTTTTTTGGAATCATTCACTCCCTCTAGCATAGAGTCTCGTGGCATCACCACACATGCTACTACTACAGGTCCAGCTAAAGGCCCACGCCCTGCCTCATCAATTCCAGCAATACTTGTTACCCCTTGGGCATACAACTCTTCTTCTATTTTTTTTATTTCTCTTAATCTTGCTTCTTCTTTTTCTTTCATTTTGATTTCATCCTTCCATTTTAAAATCAGTTTGGAAAAGAATTGACGTTTTGGCTAGGCAAATGAACAAGAAAACCGAAGGCGTACATTGTGTACGTCGAGGATTTTCGCAGTGAAATTTAACAACGCCAAAACTCAATTATTTTTCAAACTGCTCACTCCATTTCTGACAACTTATACACAGTCTTCCCATCCTTATTCTCGATGCCGTCCACATAAATCACATCATTTTTCTTATAATCTACAATAAAGTAATTATTGGTAGTTACTTCTTCTAATGCTAATGCTTTCAAATCATCGTTATTTAAGCAATAATAGTTACTATCTTTCGACTCAATATCAATTACTTTATTTTGAATTAAATTTTGAATAGCAGGCTCTTCCTTTTTCTCCTCTATTTTTGTTCCTATATATTCTGCCCCTTCTTCTTCTATTTCCACCTTTTGCTCAATAATTTCTGTTTTTCCTTGTATTAATAGCATATCTGTCTTTATGGTTTCAAATTCCTCTTGATTATATTCTTTATTAAGAAATTGATAGCCAAAATAACCTGCTACTGCAAAAATTGCTATTACTATAATTATTTTTATATACGTTGCTACTAAACTTTTTCTTGCTTTCATGTTTCTACTCCTCTTGTTTTCATTTTTCTCTTATTATATATTGCTATTAATAATTTTTCAAGCCTATTTTTTCTTAAAACTGAAACATTTTTTTCACATTTTGTTCACAAACCTATTGTATTATATTACTAGTTTAGGTTATGATATTAGTACATAAATTACTTATTAGAGCACTATGATAAATAGTAATATATATTTTGAAAGGAATGATTGTAATCATGGAAGAAAATAAAAATCAAAATAATCTTCAAAATGACACACCAAAAGACACAAGTTTTAAAAGTGTTGTGTCTAACACAGGAACTACCTATAGTTCTTTTGAACCAAATAAGAAAAAGGAGAAAAAATCTTCTGGCAGTGGTTTTGGTAAAACAGTTCTTTTACCATTTACCTGTGGTATTTTAGGTGCTGGAATTGTTATTGGTACTTGTTTTGGTGTTCCTAGTATAAAAAATGAACTATTAGGTCAAACAGTATCTACTTCTGGAGAAAACACAACAAGTGGTAGTCTCAATACAGAACAAATATCCTTGTTGGACTATTCTGACACGGCAGTAGGAGTTGCTCAAAAAGTACTTCCATCTATTGTTGGAATTAATGTTACTTATTCTGTCAATTCTCCTTTCTATGGTAATGCTGGCACTGCCACCGCACAAGGCTCTGGTGTTATCATCAGTGACGATGGCTATATTTTGACCAATAACCATGTTGTTAATTCTACTTCTAGTTCTTCATTCTATTCCATTGAAGAAGCTAGCAAAATTACTGTAAAGCTTTACAATGATGATACCGAATATGAAGCAGAAATTGTAGGAACAGATGAGCAAACTGACTTAGCGGTTATTAAAATTGATAAAGATGGTCTAACCGCTGCCGAACTTGGTGATTCTTCTTCTGTTCAAGTAGGAGAATTCTGTATGGCAATTGGTAATCCTTTAGGATTAGGAACTACTGTAACCGATGGTATTATTAGTGCTGTAAATCGTGAAGTTACCGATGAAGATGGAAATACGTATACCGCTATTCAAACCAATGCTGCGATTAATTCTGGAAATAGTGGTGGTGCTTTAGTAAACAGCCAGGGGCAAGTTATTGGTATTAATACTTTAAAATTATCTGGTGATGGTGTAGAAGGTGTTGGATTTGCAATTCCAATTAACGATACCAAAGATATAACAGACCAATTAATTGAATACAATAAAGTAAGAAGACCATATTTAGGTATTGGTGGAATTGATGTAGATGAAGAATTAGCTGAACAAAACAATATTGTTGCTGGTATTTATGTAAAAACGCTAGAAACTTTCTCTGTTGCTGAAAAAGCAGGTATTCGTGTCGGAGATGTTATTACCAAAGTAGATGGTACAGATGTTGAAACCGTAGACGAATTAAACGAAATTAAAAATCAAAAACAAATTGGAGATACCATTACCTTAACCGTATGGAGAAATGGTGATACCCAAGATATTAAAGTAACCTTACAAGAACAGCCTTAAGTGCTTTTAAAGATTTATTACTAAAAGCTTAACCCTATCTTATAGCTATATTTTAAGA
>CALXKT010000073.1 GCA_944388985.1 uncultured Clostridia bacterium
TCTTATGATTACATTTCCGAAAGCAAAGATTTGCCTTTTGCGAGAATTGAAGTGCTAAATAAAATAGTAAGTAAAGAAGCGAAAATAATAGTAACGACTGTGGAAGCAGTAATGCAGCCAATGCTACCAAAAGAGGTATTGTATAAGAGTGTATTAAGTTTTGAGGTTGGAAATCTTTTTGCTTGCACAGGATTTGCAGGAAAGAAAAATTTAAACAATCTAAAGCAATTGCTTCTTTTGTTAGGCTACGAAAGAAGTGATTTGGTAGAAAATAGAGGGCAATTTAGTATTCGAGGCGGAATAGTGGATATTGGTCTTTCTGAAAAAATGGGTGTCAGAATTGAATTTTGGGGAGATGAAGTCGATTCAATTCGTTATTTTAATATTAGTTCACAAAGAACAACAGAAATGACTGATAAAATTACCATTTATCCAGCCCATGAATATATTTTGGATTATGCCTTAGAAGAAGAAACTTTGCCAGAATATTCGGCTATCGTAAAAAAGGTGGTAAACCGCATCAAAGAAACGTACGAATTAGGAATTGGAAATATTGAAGCTGACATAGAGGCAATTCAAAATGGAGAGTATGTTAGCAAAATCGATAAGTATTTTACAGCTTTTTATACGAAAAACACAAATTTCTTGGCGTATTTGTCGAAAAATTGTTTACTTTTTGTAGATGAAAATGGAAAAATAAATCAAAGAATTGAAAATATTATTATAGAAAACAATAACTTGATAAAATCGTTAACAGAAAAAGAGAGATTTGTTCCAGAAGCCATTCGAGAAATTAGTAATTTTTCACAAGAGGAGTGGAATGCGCTACCAGCCGGAAGGCAAGTTGTTTATTTGGAAGAAAATAATAGTAGCTCTAGAAATGCACTAGAGTTTCATTATCGACCAATTCAGTTTTTCAAAAGCGAGATGGAGATTTTTATAGATGAGCTTCAGAAGTGGATTGACGAAAATAAAGAAGTAGTACTACTTGCAGGAAGTGAAGAAAATGCAAAAAAGGTGGTACAGCTATTACAGGAGACAAAAAGGCCTGTCCCTAAAGTGGACTTAGGAGCACTTTCTTCTGGGTTCGAATGCTATGACTTGAATTTAGTTGTAGTTAGCATGGCAGAAGCTTTTGAGGGAGATGTAAAAAAGAAGAGAACCAGTAGTACTTTTAAGCAAGGGGAAAAGGTTGTTTTTGCTGATTTAAAACAGGGGGACTTTGTCGTACATCGTACCCAAGGAATTGGTCAATTTGTAGGAGTTAGTACCATTGAGGCAGACGGAGTAACCAAAGATTATATTAAAATAAAATATAAAAACGATGACATGCTATATGTACCAACGAGCAACTTAGATAATGTACGAAAATACATAGGCGGAGGAGATACAGCGCCAAGGCTAAGTCGATTAGGTAGTAAAGAGTGGAGCAATACTAAGGCAAAAGTTAAGAAAAATTTACGAGAAGTAGCCAAAGATTTAATAGAGTTGTATGCTAAAAGGCAGAAAATGAAAGGTTTTGCATTTTCGAAAGATACGGATTGGCAAAGGCAATTTGAAGGAGAATTTCCTTATCAAGAAACTGATGACCAATTAAGATGTATTGAAGAAGTAAAAAAAGATATGGAAATGTCAAGACCAATGGACCGACTACTTTGTGGAGATGTTGGCTATGGAAAAACAGAAGTGGCAATAAGAGCGGCTTTTAAAGCAGTAATGGATCATAAGCAGGTAGCTTATCTAGTGCCAACTACCGTTTTGGCAAATCAACAATATGAAAGTTTTAAGAAAAGAATGGAGAATTTTGCTATCAATGTAGAAGTATTAAATCGATTTCGCACAAAAAAGGAGCAAGCAGAAGTAGTTAAAAAATTGAAATTAGGAGAAATAGATGTGGTTGTTGGAACACATCGCTTGCTTAGCAAAGATGTCGAATTTCGAGATTTAGGATTACTAATTATTGATGAAGAGCATCGTTTTGGTGTCAAGGACAAAGAAAAAATTAAACAACTAAAAACCAGCGTGGATGTTCTAACCATGACGGCAACACCTATTCCAAGAACATTACATATGTCGATTTTAGGAATTCGCGATATGTCGGTTATTTACGAACCACCACAAAATAGAAGACCTGTTCAAACATATGTATTAGAATATGATGCAGAGGTTGTAAAAGAGGCTATTACAAAAGAGTTGGAGCGAGGAGGGCAAGTTTTCTATTTATATAATAATGTTGAAAACATTGCTAAAAAAGCAATGGATATTGTAGAATTAGTACCAGAGGCAAAAGTAGAATTCGCACATGGGAAAATGACGGGTAGTGAAATTGAAGATATTATGGAGCAATTTATTAGAGGAGACATCAATGTGTTAGTCTGTACTACAATTCTTGAATCTGGAATTGATATACCAAATGCCAATACAATTATAGTAGAAAATGCAGATAGACTGGGCTTGGCACAGTTATACCAAATTCGAGGAAGAGTTGGAAGAAGCGATAAACAAGGGTATGCATATATTACATATAAACGAGATAAATTATTGTCCGAAGTGGCAGACAAAAGACTAAAAGCAATTCGTGAATTTACTGAATTTGGTTCTGGTTTCAAAATTGCAATGCGAGATTTAGAAATACGTGGAGCTGGTAGTTTACTCGGAGAAATCCAGCATGGACACATGGAGCAAGTTGGCTATGATACCTATTGCAATTTGTTAGACCAAGTAGTAAAAGAAATGCAAGGTATCGAAATAGAAGAAGAACCAGAAATTCAAATAGATATCAATATTTCTAGCTTTATTCCAGATAGCTATATTGATAATAGTAGCCAAAAGATAGAAGTATATCAAAACATTGCACTATGTCGAACGGAAGACGATATTCAAAATGTGATTGACGAAATTATTGACCGCTATGGCGTAATGCCACAAGAGTTGGAAAACTTAATTGAAATAGCTAGAATTAAGGAATTATGCCAAAAAGCAGGAGTTATCAAAGTAGCTGAAAAGAAAAATATGTTTACAAATACACCAAACTTAGTATTTTATTATGACAAAAATAAATATAATCCAGAAATAGTGGATATACTAATCAAAAAATATGGAAACGATATAAAATTCTCGGTAGGAATAGAACCTTATGTAACACTTCGACTTGGAAAAACGACAGATGAAAAGCTAATTGCACAAATAAAAGAGTTTTTGAGCCTTGGACAGGAGGGACACTCCTAAACGTCCACGAACTTAGACAAAAGGGACAGACCTTGTTCGCTGTTTCTCTAAAAAAGGAGTGTCCCAAAAGTTTAAGAACTTGGACAAAAAGGCAGTAGTCCCTTCTGTCCAAAAAAGGAGGAAGCATGCAAGTAATTTCGAGTAAGGAAAATGAAATTGTAAAGAATGTAAGAAAGCTGAAAGAAAAGAAATTTAGAGACTTAGAAAATTCGTATTTAATTGAGGGCATTAAATTGGTAAAAGAGGCAATGGCAGAAAATGCGAAAATAAAGCAGATTATTATGTGTGAGGATTATACCGATAATGTGGAATTAGACAAAGATACGCTTTATGAAATTGCAAAATATAATGTGGCGTATGTGACAAGAAATATTCTCAATTTCATAACAGAAGTAAAAACACCACAGGGAATTATTGCGGTTGTGGAGAAGAGAAATAAAAATTTGGAGGATACTACTGCTTTGGTAGATTTTTCCCAAGATATTATCCTTGCTCTAGATGATATACAAGACCCGGGAAATTTAGGAACTATCTTAAGAACAGCAGATAGTGCTAATTTAAAGCAAATTCTTTTATCAAAAAATAGCGCTGATCCTTACAATCCAAAGGTAGTGCGTTCTACGATGGGAGCAATTTTTAGAGTGAACATCATAGAGGTAGAAAATTTAAAAGAGGAACTAAAAAAAGCACAAGCAAATGGTTTTAAAGTGATGGTAACTTCGCTAGATACGCAAAATAGTATTTATGATACAGACTATTATCAAAAGGTAATAGTCATTGGAAATGAGGCAAATGGTGTATCAAAAGAAATTCAAGAAATGGCAGATGAAAAAGTAAAAATACCAATGCTAGGAAAAACCGAAAGCTTGAATGCGTCCGTTGCAGCGGGAATTATGCTATATGAGTATGTGAGAAGAAAAATAGAAAAGAAATAATAATTCTTTTCCAACCTAGATTGTGCTTAGAGAAAGGGATGAAGTAAAACATGAAATTAGTAGTGCAAAGAGTAAAAAATGCAAGTGTAAAGGTAGAAGGTAAAACAGTAGGAGAAATAGAACAAGGCTTTTTAGTGCTTCTTGGAGTAACACATACCGACACAAAAGAAACAGCAGACTATTTAGTAAAAAAACTTTGCAATTTACGCATTTTTGAAGATGAAAACGAAAAAATGAATTTAAGCCTAAAAGATGTCGGAGGCAAATTGTTAATTGTATCCCAATTTACGCTTTATGCAGATTGCACCGGAGGAAACAGACCATCTTTTGTCAATGCGGCAAAGCCAGACATGGCGAATGGATTGTATGAATATTTTTGCGAAAAATGCAAAGAAAATGGAATTGAAGTTCAAAAGGGTATTTTTGGAGCAGATATGAAAGTAAGTCTTTTAAATGATGGGCCGGTGACAATCATTTTAGAGAAGTAAGAGATGTGGAAAAGCCCCAATTTATCACTTTTTTTTGGAAACTCCTATACAAATGCAAATAATATGGTATAATAGTGGCATTAGAGAAAAAGGGCTGTCCCCAAATTGGAAAAAAGTAGAGAAAAAGGCCTGTCCCTAAAGTGGACTAAATAGAGAAAAGGAAGGG
>CALXKT010000074.1 GCA_944388985.1 uncultured Clostridia bacterium
TTGATTTTGTGTAAAAAGATATATGAAAAGATGATTATAAATACATTGAAAAAAAGTGAAAAATAGTATAAAATATTGGCAGTATAAATTAAAAAAGGACAGAAAGTGAGGGTTAACGATGAAAGTGATTTTATTAGAAAATATTAAAGGTGTAGGAAAAAAGGACGAAGTAATTAATGCAGCAGATGGATATGCGCGTAATTATCTTTTGCCAAAGAAATTGGCTGTAGAGGCAAATGCAGAGAATATGAGTAAATTAAATAATAAAAAAGAGGCTGCTAGTTATAAAAAAGATGTAGAAAAACAACAAGCAGAAGAGTTAGCCAAAAAGCTAAAAGGTATATTGCTAAAAATAAGAGTGAAAGCTGGAGAAAATGGCAAAATTTTCGGGGGAGTAACAGCCAAAGAAATAGCAGATAATTTAAAAGAACAATATGGATTTGCTATAGACAAGAAAAAAATTGAGTTAAAAGACACTATCAAAACATTAGGAAGTTTTGAGGTTTCAGTAAAATTATTTGAGGGTGTTGTAGCAATATTAAAAGTAGAAGTAATTAGTGCATAAATAAGCAAAAATAAAAAATGCACAGGTGTAATTCCCACACAAAAACATTTCGAGTACTGATAAAAAGATAAATATAACAAGAAAAGGATGAGGATTAAAAATGGAATTAGGAAAGGTACCACCAAATGATACCGAGGCAGAGCAAGCTGTTATTGGTAGTATGCTTACCGATAAAGATGCTGTTTCTGCAGCGGTTGAAGTATTAAAAGAAGAAGATTTTTATCGTGAAGATAACAAAACAATTTATAAAGCAATTTTAAATATCTATAACCGTAGTGAGCCTATTGATATTATTACACTAAAGTCAGAACTATCTGCAATGGGAAAATTAGATGCAGTAGGAGGACTAGAATATATTGCAGAACTTCCAGATAAAGTGCCAACGACTTCCAATGTAGAGCAATATATTAAAATTGTAGAAGAAAAATCCATTTTAAGAAATCTGATTAAAACAGCAAATGATATTATTGAATTAGGCTATGACCCAACACAAGATGTGGAAATGATTATTGATAATTCGGAAAAAAAGATTTTCGAGGTAATGCAAAAAAAGAACCAAAAAGGCTATTCTTCTATCAAAGACATTTTAGTGGACACTTTTACAGAGTTAGAACAATTATATAACCGTAAACAACATGTAACAGGTGTGCCAACAGGATTTGCCGATTTGGATTTGCGCACTGCTGGTTTGCACAATTCAGATTTAATTTTAGTAGCTGCAAGACCAGCAATGGGAAAATCTGCATTTGCTTTAAACATAGCAACCAATGCAGCCGTTAGAGCTAATGTACCAGTTGTTATTTTTAGTTTAGAGATGTCAAAAGAACAAATGGTAAACAGAATTTTATGTTCTGAAGCAATGGTAGATAGTAATAAAGTTAGAACAGGAACACTAGAAGATGAAGACTGGGCAAGACTTGCAGAAGCTTCTGGAGTGCTATCAGAAGCGCCAATTTATGTGGATGACACTCCTGGAATTTCTATCATGGAAATTCGTGCAAAATGTAGAAAAATGAAGCTAGAAAAAGATATAGGCTTGGTAGTTATCGATTACTTACAATTAATACAAGGTAGTGGAAAAAGAGGTGCAAGCCGTGAACAAGAAATTGCAGAAATTAGCCGTTCGTTAAAAATTCTTGCAAAAGAAATTGAAGTTCCTGTTATTGCACTATCACAACTTTCCAGAGCTCCAGAGCAAAGGCCAGACCATAGACCAATGCTTTCTGACCTTCGTGAATCGGGTTCTATCGAGCAAGATGCAGATATTGTTATGTTTTTATATCGTGATGATTATTACAACGAAAATAGTGAAAAACAAAATGAAGCAGAAGTAATTATTGCAAAACATAGAGCGGGTTCTACAGGAACCGTGGACTTACGTTGGTTTGGAAACTATACCAAGTTTGGAAACCTTGATAAATACAGAGAATAGACAATTGAGGTGAAGTTATGCTAGAAGAAAAAGTAATGCAAACAATAAATAAATATAAAATGCTAGAAAAAGGAGATAAAGTTGTCATCGGAGTTTCTGGGGGACCAGACTCCATGACACTTTTAAATATTTTAAATAATCTTAAAGAAAAATGGAATATTAATATTTTTGTAGCACATATTAATCATGGAATACGAGAAGAGGCAGATGAAGAAACAGAGTATGTAAAGAATTTTTGCGAAAAAATAGGAGTTCCTTTCTTTGTAAAAAGAGTAAAAGTGGAGGATGAGGCAAAAAAATTAAAAATAGGAACAGAAGAAGCAGGAAGAAATATTCGTTATCAATTTTTTGAGGAAGTAGCAAAAAAAGTAGGAGCAAACAAAATTGCAACTGCCCATAATGCTAACGATAACGCAGAAACAGTCCTAATGAACCTTTTACGAGGAACATCTATAGCAGGATTAAAAGGAATTGAAAAGATAAGAGATGGAAAATTTATTAGACCTATCCTTGAATGTGAACGTAGTGAAATAGAAGAATATTGCAAAGAAAAAAACTTGAACCCAAGATATGATAAAACAAATCAAGAAAACATTTATACAAGAAATAAAATAAGAAATCAGTTAGTTCCTTATTTACAAAAGGAATTCAATCCTAATATTATCGAAGGAATGAATCGTTTAGCAACATTAGCTAAGGAAGAAGAAGATTTCTTGAGTAAGATAGTAAAAAAAGAATATGAAAGAATACGAATCTCTGTTAGACAAGATGAGATGCTAAACAGAGAAAAATATTTAAAGCAAGAGGAGAAAAGAAAAGCAGAGGAATGGAAAACAAAGGCTTCCGTAGTACTAAATTTAAAAGAATTTAATAAATTAGATAAAGTAATTCAATCTCGATTGATTTTATATGCTATCGAGAAGGCCTACGGAAAGTACGGGGGAATAGAAAAAGTACATATCGATGCGATTCTAAAACTATGTCAAAATAATATTGGAAATAAATATATTATGCCAAAAAAAGGAATTAAGGTATATGTAAAAAAAGGAAAAATTTTTTTTCTGTCTTAACTTCGAGTTTCCGTAAAGAGAAAGGAAAAGCGAAAAAAAAGTTTTAAAAAAAGCCTTGAAATAAGTGCTTAGATATGGTATATTTCAAAAGTGTTAAATACGATTCATTAAAGAAGAGGAGGAATTTTAAATTTGAAAAGTGGAATCAAAACTTTAGCAATGTGGTTAATAATAGGAATTATATTTGTAGTTTTATTAACCTCTATACTGGACAACAGCAATAATCGATTGGCTTATTCAGAATTAATAGAAAGTATAGAAGCAGGGGAAGTTTCAGAAATAGAAATTTCAGCAGATGGAACGACTGCTGAAGTAAAACTAAAAGATGAAAATTTTGTAAAGCAAGTAAATATTCCAAGTATTGATAACTTAATGGATAATCTACAAGAAAGTATGACAGCTGGAAATATTGAAGTAACAAGAGCTTCTGAATCAATATGGATGTTTATCTTAAGCTTGCTTACACCATTTGGAATTTTAATCATCTTTTTAATATTCTGGTTCTTATTCATGAGTGGAACCCAAGGAAATGGTGGAGGAAACAAAACCATGTCTTTTGGTAAGAGTAGAGCTAGAATGATGAACCCAACGGACAAAAATAAAGTTACATTTGATGATGTTGCTGGTGTAGATGAAGAAAAAGAAGAATTAGAAGAAATTGTAGAGTTCTTAAAAAATCCTAAAAAATTCACCGATATGGGAGCTAGAATTCCAAAAGGTGTTCTATTAGTAGGACAGCCAGGTACTGGTAAAACACTTCTTGCAAAAGCAGTAGCAGGCGAAGCAGGAGTACCATTCTTTATTATTAGTGGTTCCGATTTCGTAGAAATGTTTGTTGGTGTAGGTGCTTCAAGAGTAAGAGATTTATTTGACGAAGCAAAGAAAAAAGCGCCATGTATTATTTTTATTGACGAGATTGATGCCGTTGGACGCCAAAGAGGAGCAGGCCTTGGTGGTGGACACGATGAAAGAGAACAAACTTTAAACCAATTATTAGTGGAAATGGATGGATTCTCGGCAAACGAAGGAGTAATCGTTTTAGCAGCAACAAACCGTCCAGATGTACTAGATAAAGCCCTTTTAAGACCAGGTAGATTTGATAGACAAATTGTAGTTTCTAGCCCAGATGTTAAAGCAAGAGAGCAAATTCTAGAAGTACACAGTAGAAAGAAAAAATTAGCGATTGATGTTGATTTAAAAACAATAGCTAAAAACACTTCTGGTTTCTCTGGAGCAGACTTGGAAAATGTATTAAACGAAGCAGCTTTACTTGCTGCTAGAAGAAACTTAAGAGAAATCGGAATGAAAGAAATTGAAGATGCCATGGTAAAAGTAACCATGGGACCAGAGAAGAGAACAAGAGTAAGAAGTGATAAAGAACAAAAATTAGTTGCATATCACGAGGCAGGTCATGCTGTCGTAAGTAGATTCCTACCAACCCAAGACCCAGTACACCAAATTTCCATTGTGCCTAGAGGCATGGCAGGAGGATACACAATGTATCGTCCAACCGAGGATAAGTCTTTCATGTCTAGAACCGAAATGGTAGAAAACATTGTTTCTCTTTTAGGAGGAAGAGTAGCCGAGAAATTAATTTTAGACGATATTTCTACCGGTGCAAGTAACGATATTGAAAGAGCAACTAAAATTGCAAGAGCAATGGTTACTAAATATGGAATGAGTGAAAGAGTTGGAACCATTACGTTAGGACAAAATCAAGAAGAAGTATTTTTAGGAAGAGATTT
>CALXKT010000075.1 GCA_944388985.1 uncultured Clostridia bacterium
CTTGTGCTCTTGAGCTTCCGAATCCTAGTCTATATACAACATTATCTAATCTACTTTCTAATATCTAGAAGAAATTACGCACCAGGACAAAATGGTCAAAAGAAGAAAAAACTTTCTGAATATGGTACACAATTAAGAGAAAAACAAAAAACAAAAGCTTACTATGGAGTAAGTGAAAAACAATTTAGAAAATACTTCGAAATGGCTTTAGCAGAAAAAGGTATTACTGGTGAAGTATTACTTCAAATATTAGAAAGTAGATTAGATAATGTTGTATATAGACTAGGATTCGGAAGCTCAAGAGCACAAGCAAGAATGCTTGTAACACATGGTGCTTTTGAAGTAAACGGACACAAAGTAGATATACCATCTTATTTAGTAAAAGCAGGAGATGTTATTTCTGTAAGAGAAATTAGAAAAGACAATGGAGCAATTAAAGCAAATGTAGAAGAAAATGTAGCTAGACCTGTTCCAGCTTGGCTAGAGAAAGAAGCTGAGAAACTAAGTGGAAAAGTGGTAAGATTAGCAACAAGAGAAGATATTGACTTACCAGTAGAAGAACACTTAATCGTAGAGCTTTACTCTAAATAATAGATTTTAGAGAAGTGAGATTTCTAAAAAAATTAGGAGGTAAAAATGATAGAATTTGAAAGACCAAATATTAAATGCTTAGAAATTGACAATGATAGTAACTATGCAAAATTTGTATGTGAACCATTGGAAAGAGGATATGGAATAACAATTGGAAATTCACTAAGAAGAATATTACTATCTTCACTTCCTGGAAGTGCTATTACAAGCGTAAAAATAGATGGAGTTCTACATGAATTTTCTACAATACCAAACGTAGTAGAGGATGTTCCAGAGATAGTTATTAACTTAAAGAGTGTAAGACTTAAGCTAGACAGAAATGAAGAGAAAGTATTAAGAATTGACTTTAAAGGACCAGGAGAGGTTAAAGCTGGTGATATAATTACAGATGGAACAGTAGAAATATTAAATCCAGATTTACATATAGCAACAGTTTCAGAAGGTGGAACACTAAAGATGGAACTTACAGCTGATATGGGTAGAGGATATAATAATGCTGAAAAAAATAAAAAACCAGATCAAGCAATTGGAGTGCTTCCAATAGATTCAATATATACACCTGTTAAAAAGGTAAACTATTCTGTTGAAAATACTAGAGTAGGGCAAAGAGTTGATTATGATAAACTTACAATAGAAGTTTGGACAGATGGAAGTTTAAAACCTTATGAGGCATTAAGCCTTGCAGCAAAAGTTATGACTGGACATTTAGAATTATTTATAGACTTATCAGAAACAGCAAAAAATACTCAAGTAATGGTAGAAAAAGAGGAAAACAAGAAAGAAAGAGTTCTTGAAATGTCAATAGAAGATTTAGAGTTGTCTGTTAGATCATTTAATTGTTTAAAAAGAGCTGGAATATCTACAGTAGAAGATTTAACAAATAAATCTGAGGCTGACATGATGAAAGTTAGAAATCTTGGAAAGAAATCACTAGATGAAGTAACAAATAAGTTACATGCATTAGGATTAGATTTTAGAAAAGATGATGAATAATAAAACTTAATGTTGTATATTAAGAACCAAATATGAGATTTATACTTTTAAGTAAAGAGGAGGGAAACAAAGTGGCAACTAATAGAAAGCTAGGTAAAACAACAGATATTAGATTAGCAATGCTTAGAACACAAGTTACTGATTTAATATTACATGGAAAAATAGAAACAACAGAAGCTAGAGCAAAAGAAGTCAAAGCAATAGCTGATAGCTTAATATCTTTAGCAGTAAAAGAAAAAGATAATTTCGAAACTGTTGATGTTAAAGTTTCTAGAACAAAACTTGATAGCAAAGGAAACAAAGAAACAGAACTTGTAAAAAGCAAAAATGGTAAAGAATATCTTAGAGTTGTTAGAGAAGAAGTTACTGAAAAAAGACAAAAAGATATGCCTTCTAGATTAAATGCTAGAAGAAAAATGATGAAAACATTAAATAAAGTAAAAGATGCAGAAGGAAAGAACATTGATTTAACTGCAAAACTATTTAACGAAATCGCTCCAAAATATGAGGGAAGAGTTGGTGGATACACAACCATCCATAAACTTGGACAAAGAAGAGGAGACGCAGCAGAAATAGTTATTTTACAATTAGTTTAAGATGAATGAAAGAAAAAAGAAGCAACGAATCCGTTGTTTCTTTTTTTCCAATTTGGGGACAGGCGTTTTTCTTCACTTTTTTCCAATTCCGGGACAGGCGTTAATGTCTTCTTTTGTCCACTCTAGGGACAGGCCTTTTTATCTCTCGTACGATAACTTTAATTTTTGGGAAACAATTCTAATATAGAAACTTTTAAAGCTTTCGCAAATCCATATACTTCGAAATCTGCAATGAATTTTTTTCCATTTTCTAGCTTAGAGATGTCAGAGCGACTTATTTGATATCCCATAACTTGCATTCTAGCGCATAAATCTTCTTGTGTAATCTTTTTTTCTTTTCTTATTCTTTTTACATTTTTTCCAACAATATTATAGGAATCATTAAATTTCTTATTTTTCTGCATATAGACCTCCAACTAAAATGTTCCCCAAATTATCTTTTTATATTCAGCTAAAAAATATTAGCAACATTTCTTTTTATATTTGTATTAAAAATGTTCTAAAAAAGAACAAATTTTTATTGATTTTATTATAGATAAATGATAAAATTGTTCTATAATAGAACAAAAAGAAAAAATAAGGAGGAAAAACGATGAAAGAGAAAATAAAAATTGAAAAAGTAAAGAAATTGGAAAATGGAATAACACTAGTCGCGTTAGTTATAACTATCATAGTAATAATAATCCTAGCCACAGTAACAATAAACATGGCATTTGGAGAAAGAGGGTTAATAAGGCAGGCGGAGTTTGCAAGAAATATGGCAATAAATAGCACTCAATATGAAACAGAAAGTATGGCAAACTTAACAGCATACTTAAATCAATTAATAGGAGAAGATAGTGAAATACCGTTGCCAGATCCAACAAATGAGGTCGACCCGGGGCCAGTTGATCCAGAAAAAAGTGAGATAGAAATAGCAAAAGAAAGCGAAATAAAATTTACAGATACTACACCACTAAAGGATAGATTAGGAAATACAGTGTATATCCCAGGAGGATTCCATGTAGATAAGGAAAGCGAAGGCACATTAGTAGAAGATGGAATTGTAATAGAAGATGATTATGGTAACCAGTTTGTCTGGATTCCGACAGGAACATATCAAACAAATACTGGGGAAAAAACAAATGAATTAACAAGGAGACAATGGGGTACTACTGAAAATACTCTACAAGAGCCTATACCAATAACAGGAGATGCAGTAGCTAATGGTTTTGGAGGTGCCATTTATTATGGAGAAGGAGATAGTCGTTCTTGTACAGAAAGTGGTGATACAAATAGTATTGATGCATTTTTAGAAAGTGCAAACCCAAGAAATGAAGCAAACCAAAATGGGCATGGTGGATTCTATATTGGTAGATATGAGCAAGGAGAAGAAAATGTATGTAAAGCTGGTGTGGATGCTTATGTAAATGTTACAAGAGACGAAGCAAAAGCACAGGCAGAAGCAATGAATAATACAAAACCAGAAATAAAGGCGACTGCACAATTAATAAGTAGTTATGCATGGGATACAACATTGAATTTTATCTGCCAAAATAGTGAGTATGGATATGAGTTAGCAACAATAACAAGTGCAGATAGAGGTAATATAGGTACAGGTAATAAAACTCAAACAGGAAAATACTCAGCAGATTGTTATAATAATATTTATGACTTTTTAGGTAATTGTTATGAGTTCACAACAGAATATTCAACTAGCAGAAATATTACTGGTTCTGGACCTTGCGTATGTAGGGGTGGTTACTGCCTTGGTAGCAAAACCTACGTGGCTCATCGAGGAAACCTTGCTACAACTGATTCCGGCATCTACTGGTCTTTTCGTGTACAACTTTATGTGTAAGTCTATATGTACAAAACTATGGTGATATACACCAAATATAGCATTTCTTCATATAATATGGTAACCTAAAACTGCATCATTGAAGATACACATAAGACTTAAAAAAACAGGAGGGTTATCATGCAAGAATTTATTATAAACGGAGTTATTTGGGTACTTGCCCTATATGGCTTGTTTGAAATTATAAAAAATATTATATATATTTGTACATATACAAATTTAAAATCGGATGGAATTTATGTGATTATAGCGACTAAAAATCAAGAAAATAAAATAGAAGGCTTTTTACGTACGCTTCTCTTTCGTATCATGTATGGGAAAGAAGAATGTGTAAAAGATGTAATTGTGACAGATTTGAATTCATCGGATGATACGATGAAAATATTGGAAAAGCTAAGCAAAGATTATGATAATATCAAAGTTACGAACTGGAAAGATTGTAAAGAAGTAATCGATAGCATAAAAGAAGCAAAGTAAAATAGAATCATTATTTGTGTAACAGAAATAAATAAAATGGTGAATTGTAAAAGTAAATTCTAAAAGAAAAAGTAAATTCCAAATGTAAGAGAAACGTCAAAAAATAGGGTCAATTGAAAAAGTAAAATATATTTAGAAAAAGTAAATTCTAATTACCGGTTAAATGCCATTTAAAAGGATTTAA
>CALXKT010000076.1 GCA_944388985.1 uncultured Clostridia bacterium
TGTGTATCCAAACAGGTAAAAAAATGACGGATGAAGATAGGATGCGTTTTGAAACGGATGAGCTATATATAAAATCGCCAGAAGAGATGAAAGAATATTTTGCTAATGTGCCAGATGCCATTGAAAATACCGTAAAAATTGCAGAAGAATGTAATGTAGAATTTGAATTTGGACATACCATTCTTCCTAATTATGATGTGCCAGAAGAGTTTGCGACACACTATGATTATTTAAAAAAGTTAACGGATGATGGTATTATAAAACGTTATGGAGAAAACCCACCACAGGAAATCATTGAAAGAAAAGATTATGAACTATCGGTTATCAACAAAATGGGATATGTGGACTATTTCTTAATTGTGTGGGATTATATCAATTATGCAAAATCACAAGGTATTCCAGTAGGACCAGGACGTGGTTCTGGTGCAGGCTCTATTGTTGCTTATGCGATTGGAATTACGGACATTGACCCAATTAAATATGGACTTATTTTCGAAAGATTCCTAAATCCAGAAAGAATTAGTATGCCAGATTTTGACGTGGACTTTTGTTATGAAAGAAGACAAGAAGTGATTGACTATGTAGGCAGAAAATATGGCCATGACCATGTTTCACAGATTATTACGTTTGGAACTATGTCTGCAAGAATGGTTATTCGCGATGTGGGAAGAGCCTTAGATGTATCCTATGCAGAAACAGACAAATTGGCAAAAATGGTACCAAATGAACTTCATATTACTATTAAAAAGGCGATGGAACAAAACAGAGAACTACGTGAAGCCTATGAAACCAATGAAGAATACAAAAAATTATTAGACATAGCAATGGCACTTGAGGGAATGCCAAGGCAGGCTTCTACCCATGCTTGTGGTATTGTTATTACCAAGGAACCAGTCGATACGTATGTACCGCTATACATGCGAGACAACACAATTTCCACCCAATATATTATGACCACTTTAGAAGAGCTAGGCCTTTTGAAAATGGACTTTTTAGGCCTCAGAACCCTTACCGTTATTCAAGATACCAAAGATTTGGTAAAACAAAACAGAGGAATCGATGTGGAATTTGACAAAGATATGAATGACCCGAAGGTATACAAACAATGGCAAGAGGGAACATCGGTGGGAATCTTTCAGTTTGAAAGCCAAGGTATGACAAACTTTATGAAAGAACTAAAACCGGACTGTTTAGAAGATATTATTGCAGGGGTTTCTCTTTATCGACCAGGACCAATGGACCAAATTCCAAGATATATTGCAAACAAAAAAGATCCTAGCCATGCAGTTTATACCCACGAAAGACTAAAACCAATCTTAAATGTTACGTATGGTTGTATGGTATACCAAGAGCAAGTAATGCAAATCGTTCGTGATTTAGCAGGTTACTCTTTAGGAAGAGCCGATTTAGTAAGACGTGCCATGGGAAAGAAAAAGCTTGATGTTATGGCAAAAGAGCGTGAGATATTTATTAATGGCCAAGTCGATGAAGACGGAAACATAGTAGTACCAGGTTGTGTACGAAATGGTATTGATGCAGAATCGGCTAATCGAATTTTTGACGAGATGGCAGAATTTGCAAAATATGCTTTTAATAAGTCACATGCTGCAGCGTATGCGGTACTTTCTTACCAAACAGCATACTTAAAAACATACTATCCAGCAGAGTTTATGGCTGCGATGTTAAACAGTTTCTTAGGAAACTTAGATAAAATTCCAGCCTATATCGATGAATGTAGAAGACTTAACATCGAGATTTTGAAACCAGATATTAACAAGAGTTTTACCAAATTCACTGTAGATGGTAACAAAATACGTTTTGGCTTAGGAAGCATCAAAAATGTTGGAGTTGGTGCTGTAGACGAAATTGTAGAAGAACGAAATAACAAAGGCGAATTTAAAGATTTTGCTGATTTTTGTGAAAGAATTGCAAATGCTTCAGTAAACAAAAAATGCATTGAAAGTTTGATAAAAGCAGGAGCTTTTGACAACTTTGAACAAACACGAAGAACATTAATGGAGTCGTATGAAGCAATTGTAGATTCGATAGCTGATAGCTCTAAGAAAAGTCTAGATGGACAGGTAAGCATGTTTGATTTAGGCGGAGCCAATCAAAAAGAGATGGAAGAGCTAAAATATACTTATAAAGTAATGCCGGAATTTACTGAAAGAGAAATGCTATCTATGGAAAAAGAAATGTTAGGATTGTACATTTCGGGCCATCCTTTAGATAAATTAAGGCATCAAATAGAGATGCAGACAAATGTAAATACAGCAATGCTACGAGAAGCACAAAATACAAGTAGCTTAGACGCAGAAGCAATAGAGGGAGACGATTACAGAGAAGGTCAAATGGTCCGAGATTTAAAAGAAGCGGATATAAGTGAAAATACAAAGTTAGCATTAAAAGAGAAATTACAAGATGGACAATTTGTAAAATATGCAGGAATTATTACAAGTGTGAAAAAGAAATTTACCAAAAACAATAAAATTATGGCATTTGTAACCGTGGAAGATTTATATGGACCAACTGAAGTAATTGTATTTGAAAATTGCTACCAAAATTGTTCCAATATTTTAATGGAAGATAACATTGTTCTCGTAGATGGAAGACTTAGCATCCGAGAAGACGAGGACACAAAAATTGTAGCGAGAGAGATAAAAGAATTTGGAGAGCAAAAGAAAAAAGTGCTTACCTTGGATATTACCAATTGTAAGGAAGAGCAAAAGGAAAAGCTAAGAGGAGCAATTCGTTTCTTTTCGGGAGAAAGAAACAACATTCCAATCCAAATTATTAATGGCGAAAGAAAAGATATGGCAGGAGGAATTTTTCTTACCAATCAAACCTTGGAGGAATTTAAAGAAATTGTAGGGGAAGAAAATGCAAATGTAGTCGAAGTGTGAAAAATGGATTGACAAAGGAAGAAAAAGAGAATATAATAATAATTGTTAACATAACGTTACGTTTCTTAGAAAGGGTGAAATGTATGTATCGCGATCCAAGACGGATGAGACAGGAAGAAAAAATCAGAAGACTGGAGGAGGAATGCAAGGAGACCGTTAAGACGCTTGACCAATGGTTGGCTGAGATTGTAAGAGAGGCAGAAAAAGGTCACGGCATTTTAACAATGCCGTACTTTTGGCCTCAAGAAATTGAGGCGGTAAAGAAAATCCGAAAGGATTTGCGGGAAGTGTCAGAACGGCTCTATGTAACAGAGTCTGCCATGGAGCAGCAAATCCAGTATATTGTCGAAGACAATAGCGTGTGGAAGCGAAACATGATTCAGTTAAAGTACTATAGCCCGAAAAAAGAGCTTTTGCAGAAATCGCGCAATGATATTGTGCCACTGTAAAGTGCTACAGACCAAGAACATTGTTCTTGGTCTATATTTATTATAAAGTATACACCAAATTGCTACTATCCAACATAATTGCATTTGTTTTTATTGATGAGAGGAAATATATGTAAAAAAATGATTCGAAATTTGACAAATATTGTAAAATGTGATATAATAAAAAGACCGTAAGGTAAATACCTTATTATAAATTATGGAGGAATGCAAAATGCAAAAGAGAAATGCTGCGACAATCGGATGGATGCCGGGGGAAAACCCCAATGGAGTTGCTCGGCTGGGATGCACAGCCATTGATTTTATTGTATGGAAAGGAAAATGCTTGACCGGCCAGAAGCTTACCAGCTTCGAAAAGAGAGCTTTGGAGATTGGACTCAAACAATATGGCATGCCTGTTCGAGTGTACGGTGGCTAACCTCCTCAAAAGACCTAGTGCAAATTGCATTGGGTCTTTTGTAATATTTCACGATTATTTTTTTAACAATTGCTTAGAAAAAATGATTGACTTTATTCAAAAAAATGATACAATACAAAAAGGTGAGAAAGATGCCATATATTGAATTTAAGAATGTTGTAAAAGAATATAAAATGGGAGAAGTTTCCATTAAAGCATTAAATAAAACTAATTTTGAAATTGAAAAAGGAGAATTGGTTGTTATTGTAGGTCCTAGTGGTGCAGGAAAAACAACTGCCCTAAACATTTTGGGTGGAATGGATAATGCAACAAGTGGCCATGTTGTTATTGATGGCAAAGATATAAGCAAATTCAAGAAAAAAGAACTAACCAAATATCGAAGAGAAGATATTGGGTTCGTGTTCCTATTCTATAATTTAGTGCAAAATCTTACAGCGTTAGAAAATGTAGAACTTGCCACTCAAATTTGTAAACATCCTTTAGAACCCAAAATAATATTAGAAAAAGTGGGATTAAAAAATAGAATGAAGAACTTTCCATCACAACTATCTGGTGGAGAGCAACAAAGAGTTGCTATCGCTAGAGCTATTGCGAAAAATCCAAAACTTTTACTTTGTGATGAGCCAACAGGTGCCTTAGATTACAAAACAGGAAAGCAAATTCTTCAGTTATTGCAAGATACTTGCCGTAAAGAGAAAATGACAGTTATTATTATTACTCACAACAGTGCTTTAACACCAATGGCTGATAGAGTAATTCATTTTAAAAATGGTACTGCAACCGATATACAAACCAACCCAAATCCTACTCCAATTGCGGAGATTGAGTGGTAGG
>CALXKT010000077.1 GCA_944388985.1 uncultured Clostridia bacterium
CGGCCTCCTCCGCCTCCGCCAGAGAATCCGCCTCCACCACCAGTTGCTGATGAATAGGAGCTAGTAATAGAAGAGCTAATAGAATGGCTAAAGTCAGCTGTAAAATTGCTATGATAAATAAAATACATATAAGTAGATGTATGAACCGCATCGAGTTCATCAATATTTGGATAAACTGTTTTTAATTGTTTCAATACTTTTTCAGCAATACCAAAAGCAGTTGCATATACTAGGTATTTTTCCCATACTTCTATGGCAGGAACTTCTTTCTCCTTTAGCAAAGAGAAATCTTCCATGTATTTTTTTAGTCCTTTCCATTTTTCTTTACAATCGATTCCTTTTTGTGTTAGGACATTGCAATTTTTCTTTATTTTAGAGCATAAAATTCCATCAATTAGAAAAACAATAGCAAGTGGGAATGCAAAAGCAAGTGTGATAATAGCAAACACATAGTATACTCCGGCAATTCCGCTGTAGTCTATATATTCTGTTTTTTGTGTTAAATCTATTTTTCCTTCTTGTTCTAGTTGTTTTTCAATATTTTCTTGATTTCTTTTTATTAGCTTTACAATGCTACTTCCATGGGAGGAAATATAGTTCTCTAATTGCTTTATTTCTATTTCTTCTTTCTTTTTGCTTGCTTTTTTTATAAATTCTAATATTTCTTTTTCGTCCTTTTTTACGTTGTCATCTGCTTCTTTTAATTGCTTAATATAAATTTTGTCTTTCTTTTTTTCCTCTTTTTCTACTCGTAAATCAATATATCCTTTTAAATCTAAATTTAATAATGTTGCCGAGAAAATTTTTCCAAAGTAATTTGAAAAAGTATTATATGGTTCTTGTAATAAATAAAGTGCTTCCCCTGGGGTAACTTCTTTTTCTGGTAAATCTCTAAAATAATCCAATGTTTGAGCGGGTTTGTATTTTTTCATATTGTTCAATTTTTTACTATACTTAACTGCCTTTTCAATAAAAATGATACAGAGTGCTAAAACAAGGAAAACAACAAATACGGTTATTACCTCTTCTTCTATTTCTTCCCATTGTCTCCTTGCATTTGCTTGTTTTGCCCATTTACTTTCTTCTTCGATTACAGAATCATATCTATTTTCGGAATACATTCTTCCAGAATTTGAAATAATTTGAGTAGGAAATAAAACTCTTACTTCTACAAATCTTCCCGATTCGAAATTATTCACTTCAAACTTTACAGTATTAGTATTGGTTGCATGGATTTCTCCATTTAGTCCTTCGGTATGTCCCCATACTAAAATATCTTCTTGCTTTTCTACTTCTTTTGGTAAAGTAATCGTTCCTGTTATTTTATCCGCATCTATAGCAAAGTCTGCTCCTACCAATTGCCAATAGAGTTCTGCATAATCATTGTATTTTCCAATAGCATCTTCTACCGTATACGAAATCTCATACTGTCTAGTTGCTCTTTCCTCGTCAAGCCCTACTCCCCATGCAATTTCGAAATTATTACTAGATGTATTTAATGCATAATAGCAGTCTTTGGTGACATGATACATTTCTTCCTCAATTTTTGTTAATTCTTTTCTTTCTCCTCCGGTTATTTCTGCCACTGTTACATTGGAAATCGCAGAATATTTTTCCTTATCTATCTCAAAAGATTTAAATAAAGTATTGGTATACCCTATATCGATGTTCCAAGTTTCGGTTACTTTCATACTCCCATCTGTATTAACGACTATATGAAAATCTAGTTGTTCTAAATATAAATAACTGTTATCACTATCTGCTTTCACTATTGTCGTAAACATCATGCAAAGTACGATTGCTATCAGAAAAATACCTATCATTCTTTTTCTCATATCATCATCCCCTCTTCTTTCTTTGGCAAGATAATATCATAACATTTGTTTTTTCGCAATTCTATTTATGCATCTTCCTTTTTTATTTTTAGTAATATTTTTATTATTTTTGCATATAATAATATTAATACCTACTTCTTGCTGGTATTTCAAGAAATTTTTGCATAAGTATTGACACCTTTATGGTAAAGTAGTATAATTAATTTGTTAACACATCGCGGGGTGGAGCAGTTGGCAGCTCGTTGGGCTCATAACCCAAAGGTCGGTAGTTCGAGTCTACCCCCCGCAACCAAATTTATTCCTTACTAATATTATTTCTATTTAGTTGTTTTTATTTTTTATTATTTTATTATTCTAAATTAATTTTCTTAATTATCTCATTTTTTTGTTTTTTATTTCATAAATATTATTTTTATTCTATAAAATAACTTATAAGTTATTTTTCTATGGTAAGGAGGAATTTGTTTTACATCTATGGAAAGAAATTATCAAATAATTAGATTTTTACAGTACTTACAAAATGAAGATATTCGTGTTACAGATGATTTCGTAAAAGATCTTCGAAAGCTTATACTGACGGATATAGATACATTTACATCACAATTTTATAAAGATTTTACAAGAAAAAATTTTAAAAATTATAATCGATTTGAGATATTAAAACTTACCAAGCAACAAAAGAATGAACTTGGTAATAATATTTTGTGGAGATATGAATATAGAAACACATCTAATTTTAGATGTATTTTTACAATAGCAAAAGATGAAAATAATATAGACTTTCCCCTTTTACTTTGCGCTTTTAATGAAAATGGGAAAAAGAAAAGTGGAGCAGATTCTTATAGCCATAATATTAAACGAGCTATTCAGATTTTAAAGAAAATTAGTTGTTAGGAGGTGTTAGTGTGAAAGTCGATACTAATAAATTGTTTGATGCAAAGAGTATTCCTATTAAGGAAAATATTTCTAATATAGATCCTGTTTTAGAATATGAGCAAATTCTTTTATCTATTTCTAAAGCAATTTCCAATTATCGAAGGAAATATAAATTGACACAAAAAGAACTGGCAAGTAGGTTAAATGTTAATCAAGTTATGATTTCTAAGCTAGAAAGAGGTAACTATAATCCTACAGTAAAGCTATTGCACAGCATTTCAAGAAAATTAACAGACTCTTCTAATTTATTTATTGATATGTTAAAAGATATTATTGTTAGTTTATATAAATCTCAAAATATCAAATATTCCTTGCAATTTCAGAAATATGAAACATACCAGTATGGTTTAAAAAATAATATTACTTATTTAGTTTGTAACACTTCTAATACTAAAAAAGGAGGAAAAATAATTTATGGAAAAATCAACAACAAATTTTCAATTACTCGATAATTATGTTAGTGAATTTAATATGGAGGTAATGGATAAAATAAAATACACTGATTCATTAGATATAAATTCAAGTGTAAGCTTTTCTATTGTAAATATAGATGAAATAAACTTAATTGGTCAAGTAGAACTAACTTATGATATAGAAGTCAATATAAAAGAAAAAGAAGCCTTTAATATAGCATTAGTTATGAATGCTTTGTTTCACACAGATAACAAGATAAGTAAAAAAAGTTTTGAAGAACTTTTAAAATTTCAAGGTGCTCCTATCGTTTCTAATTTGTGTTTGGCATATATAAATTCAGTAACAGCTTTAAGTGGAATGCCTCCGCTAAATATGCCTATTATTGATTTTAATGACTTTTTTAAGAATTCTGGAAGCAAGAAGTAATAATTATGCATAAAAAATCGTTCGATAAATTTGGGCACCTTAGATATATCAGTTGGACAGTAGATTTTACATTTAAACCTGTTATATTACTACTAACTTTTATATCTGCCCAGACCTATAAATAATTTTTTTCTATTTATTTGTTAGTAGTATATCCTGTTTTATCATTTTTATATCTTTTTTGATAAGATTGTTCTGTGTCTGATTTATTAGTAAAAGTGAAGCAAAGCTAAAAGCAAATAACTTGAATTATATTAATCAAATTATTTGCTTTTTAATTTTTTTAATATTGTATTACAGAAATTTTTACTCTACTTCTGCTTTCCATAATCCATGTTTATTGCAATAAGCATATAAAGTAGCGCCTTTTAAATATGGGAATCTACATTCTGCATTTTGTTCTGGATATAATGTTACCGTATATTCTTTATTTTCTTTTACTAAAGAAATCCATTCAATATAATGTTCTTTTTCCATTACATGATTTACTTTTACAGCAATTTCATCGCCTATTACTTCATAGGTAGGCACATGTTTTTCTACTGCTGCATCTACAGAATTTGGTACAACCACTTGCATTGGTTCCTCACAACAAATAATTCCGCATCCGTCGCAATTGCAATCTTTTATTACTTTTACAATTGCTCCACATTTGTTACATCTTTTTATTTCTAACTCGTTTTTCATAAATATCCCTTTCCTTTCTTTTTCCCTCTTGGGTTTTTGTTTTTTTATTATACCATAACTTTACCAATATTTTTTATATATTTTGTTTAAAGTTTTTCATAATGTGTCCATAGACTAATAATTTTTATTGTTTTTTCATTTTCATATACTTGATATACTAATCTATGTTTTACATTTATTCTTCTCGAAAAAAATCCTTGAAATTCTCCAATTAATTTTTCGTAAGCATTCCTGTGGAGAAGAAAAAATAAGGTTTGACATATAAAAAACCTCCAAATATAATTTAGGTGTAACAAATCT
>CALXKT010000078.1 GCA_944388985.1 uncultured Clostridia bacterium
TACAATAAATACCTATATAGTATATAACAAAATTAAACTAATGTCAATATTTCTGGCTCTTTTTCTGTAATTAAAATTGTATTTTCATAATGTGCTGCCAAACTTCCATCTTCTGTTAGAATGGTCCAGCCATCATAATCTTGGTAAATATCCCTTTTTCCTGCAATAACCATTGGTTCTACCGCAAGTGTCATGCCTGGTTCTAGGCGAATTCCTCTTCCTGCTTTTCCGTAATTTGGTATTCCTGGATCTTCATGCATTTCTCTACCTATGCCATGGCCTTGGAACTCTCTTACGACATTGTACCCATTTTTTTCTACAAACTCTCCTATTGCATGAGATATATCTCCTATACGATTGCCTTTTACGGCATATTTAATTCCTTCAAAAAAAGCCTGTTTTGTTATTTCTACTAGTCTCTTTGCCTCTGGCGAGCCTTCTCCTACGATAAAAGTTCTTGCAGCATCTCCATGAAATCCGTCTTTATACACTACTAAATCAATGCTTACCACATCTCCATTTTCAATTCTTTTTTTAGGTGATGGTATTCCATGAATTACTTCATCATTAATGGAAATGCATAAAGTTGCAGGAAAAGGTGGTACTCCTTTCATGCCACTAGGATAACCTTTTTGTGCTGGAATTCCACCATTTGCTCGGATGAGTTTATCCGCAAACTGGTCTAGTTCCATGGTAGACATTCCTGGTTTTATTATTTTTTCCATTTCTTGATAAACGAGTCCTGTTATGCGACAAGCCTCTTTCATTAATTTAATTTCTTTTTCTGACTTTATCGTAACCACTTTACTTACTTCCTTTTATATTCCTCTAAAAATTCTTCAATTTTCTTCACAGCCACTTCTAGTTCCTGTGGATAAATAGAATATAGAGCATTATTTTTTCGATAGAAATCAATTAGATTTTTGGAATTTTGATGATAAATGTCTAGTCTTTTGGTTACTGTTTCTTCATTATCATCTTTTCTTCTTTTTAATTCACTTCCACAAACATCGCAAATTCCCTCTTGCTTTGGTGGTCTTGTTTCTTTATTATAAATTTCACCACATGCTTTATTCGTGCAAATCAAACGATTTACGACTCTTCTCACAATTTCTGCATCTGGTACATCTAATTCAATGGCCACTCTTTTGGCTTCTGGTCTATTTTCTTTTAGAAAATCCCTTAATGCTTCAGCTTGTGCAACCGTTCTTGGAAATCCATCTAAAATAGCGCCATCTTTTACATCTTCTTCTAGCAATCTCGCTTTTACAGTTTCAATAACCACTTCATCGGGAACTAATGCTCCACTTTCCATATATTCTCTAATCTTTTTTCCTAATTCTGTTTTCTTGTTACTTTGCTCTCTAAATATGTCTCCAGTAGAAACATGTGTTAATCCTAAATCATGAGATAATATTTTTCCTATGGTCCCTTTTCCACTTCCTGGAGCCCCTAGCATTACTATATACATGATATCACTACTCCTAATTTCATTAACTTAATTTTGTTATATTCCTTTTTACACAAGTTTATCAGAGGAGAAAAATAATATCTTTCTATTAAATTTATCCTCTGATTTTTTGCTTTTCTTATTCTAAGAATCCTTTGTAATGTCTCATTACTAAGTAAGATTCTAATTGTCTAATTGTCTCTAATGCTACACCTACAACAATTAATATAGATGTTCCTCCAAATGCTAAATCAATACCTGGTATGAAGCGAACTAGCATTGGAATAATTGCAATAATAGCTAAATACAATCCACCAAACCATGTTAATTTGCTAATAATGGATGACAAGTAATCGGTAGTTGGTTTTCCTGCTCTTATTCCTGGAATGAATCCACCATTTCTCTTAATATTGCTGGATACTTCTGCTGGATTGAAAGTTGCATACGTATAGAAGAACGTAAATCCTACAATCAATAATAAGTATACTAACGCATTAGCTATCGTATAGCCCCATCCAACACTAGAAGTAGAGGATGCAATAGAGAAGTTATAAATAACTGCCCAGAATCCTGTTTGGCTAGCAATATCTGGGATGAACATTTGGATAATCATTGCTGGGAATGTTAAAAATGCAGATGCAAAGATGATTGGCATTACACCAGCCATTACTAATTTTAATGGTATATGCGTATTTTGTGCACCTACCATTTTTCTACCAACAACTCTTTTTGAGTATTGTACTGGTACTCTTCTTTCTGCTTGTTGTACAAAAACAACAGCAGTTACTAGGATTAAAGCTCCTATGATAATTCCTAGTGCAATTAATAATCCTGTTGTACTAAAGGTACCTGTTCCCATGATAAGTGACCAAATGCTTGTAATAGCTCCTGGTAATCCTGCAATAATACCTACGAAAATGATAATAGAAATACCATTTCCAATTCCTTTGTTGGTAATTTCATCGCCAAGCCACATTAGTAATGCAGTACCTGCCATTAAGGAAATAACAACGGTAAGTCCTGTTACAAATCCTGTGTCGATGAATATTCCAGATGAACCATAAGCTAAATATAGTCCAATACCCTCAATTAAAGCTAAGAATACAGTAAGAATTTTAGTATAGTGATTAATTTTCTTTCTTCCCTCTTCTCCACCTTCTTTAGATAATCTCTCTAAAGCAGGTATTACCATTGTTAGTAATTGGATAACAATAGATGCTGTAATATATGGGCTGATAGACATTGCAAAAATAGAGAATCTGGAGAAAGCACCACCAGATATTAAATCGATTAACGATGCCATTCCATTTGCTTCTCCAAACGCTTCACTAAGAGCGAATGTATCTACTCCAGGAACCGTTATATAACATCCTAAACGGAATATTACAATTAATAATAATGTATATAATAATCTTTTTCTTACGTCTGGTGTTTTTAGTGCATTTTTAATGGTTTTAAACAACTAAATCACCTCTGCCTTTCCTCCTAAAGCTTCTATTTTTTCTTTAGCCGCTTTAGTGAATCTAACAGCTTTAACAGTTAGTTTCTTTTCTAAATTACCAGTTGCAAGTACTACAATTCCGTCTTTTGCTTTACTAATAATTCCATCTTTGATTAAGCTTTCTGCTGTAACTTCTTCTGTTGTAGCTTTATTAAGCATAGTTAAAGTTACTTCTACATAATCTTTTGCATGAATATTAGTAAATCCTCTTTTTGGTAGTCTTCTATATAATGGTGTTTGACCACCTTCAAAACCTCTTCTAACTCCTCCACCAGATCTAGCTTTTTGACCTTTGTGACCTCTTCCAGAAGTTTTTCCAAGGCCAGAACCAACGCCACGTCCTACTCTAGTTCTCGTTTTGTTTTTTTGTGCTGGTTTTAATTCGTCTAATTTCATCTTGTATGTACACCTCCTATTTTAAATCTATTCAATTATAAAATTTCTTCTACTTTTTTACCTCTTTTTTTCGCAACAGCTTCTAATGTTTGCATTGCTTTTAATCCTTCAATTGTAGCATATACTACGTTTCTAGGATTGTTTGTTCCAAGTATTTTTGTTCTAATGTTTCTATAACCTGCAAGTTCTAGAACTGGTCTAACACTACCACCTGCTATAATTCCAGTACCTTCTTCAGCTGGTTTTAATAAAACATTAGCACTTCCGAATTTTCCAACATATTCATGTGGTACTGTTGTGTTAACAACTGGAACCTCTACTAGATTCTTTTTCGCATCTTCAATTGCTTTTTTGATTGCGTCTGGAACTTCAGATGCTTTTCCGTTTCCTACTCCAACGTGTCCGTTTTCGTCACCAACAACTACAACTGCACTGAATCTGAATGTTCTACCACCTTTAACAACCTTTGCAACTCTGTTAATCGCTACAACTTTCTCCTTTAATTCAGATGTATTTTCTGATTGCATTTTTCTTCTCCTTTCTTAAATTAAAATTCTAGTCCGCCTTCTCTAGCAGCTTCCGCTAATTCTTTTACAACACCATGATAGATGTATCCGCCTCTATCAAAAACAACTGTCTTGATATTTTTCTCTAAAGCTCTTTTTGCAATTAAAGCTCCTACTTCTTTTGCAGCTTCTTTGTTAGAATGCTTTGTTTTTACTTCTTTATCAAGTGTTGAGGCTGTAGCCAAAGTATTTCCTTTTACATCATCAATTACTTGTACATATAAATTGCTGTTACTTCTAAATACACATAATCTTGGGCATTCTGCTGTTCCAGAAATTTTTCTACGTACACGTACATGTCTTCTTTGTCTTTCTGCTTTTCTATCTGTTTTCTTAATCATTATTAAATCTCCTTTCTAACTAATGTTTTTGCACTAGTTTATTTCGATTCTTTCACTTTTCAAATTTTAATCAAAAACGAGTATTGCTAGGCGAACGAATAAAAATTTTTGAGATTGTACGAGTTGTACATCGAAAAAATTTTTATGAAGTTCAACAACGCAAGACGACGTTTTTCATTAAAATTATTTCTTGCCGGCTTTACCTTCCTTACGTCTAATATGCTCTTCAGCATACTTAATACCTTTACCTCTATATACTTC
>CALXKT010000079.1 GCA_944388985.1 uncultured Clostridia bacterium
CAAAAGTAGAAGCCTTAAAAACAGTAGAAACATTAGCAGAAACAAAAGGCAAAGTAGCGATAGAAGTAATGCAGGAACAAGGAATAACTTTAGTAGCATTAGTCATAACAATAGTAATCATCATTATTTTAGCCACGGTAACCATTAATATGGCATTTGGAGATAACGGATTAATAAAGCAGGCAGAGCTAGCTAGAGACTTAGCAAGCAATAGTACAACATATGAGGAAGAGAGCATGGCAAATTTAACAGCGTACATGAATAAAATGATGGGAGAAGAAGTAAGTACAGCGAAAACATTGGTACAAGCTTTTAAAGATGGAGAAATAGAGGCAGGAGACTATGTAAATTACAAACCAAGTGAGGTAAAAAGCGTAACAGTGGGAACCGATAAAACAGGATATACTAATTCCAAAGGAATGAGCGATGGAACCGACCAAACATTTACGACAGATATGAATACAACATGGCAAGTTTTAGGACTAAGTGAAGACGGACAACATCTATTATTAACCAGTGGAAGCCCAATTAAAAAAGATGGAGACGATCCATACCTAATATTACAAGGAGCAGAAGGATATTTGTATTGTGCAGATACGCCAGATGGAGAAAATGGAACCCTCGATGAGATAGCAGAAATCTACCATAATAGTGAATTAGCAGAAGAAACAAGAAGTATGACAATAGAAGACATAGAAAATGTGCTAGAAGGAGTAACAGTAACTTACCCAACAGAAGGAAATCCAAATACAGGAACGGTGTATTTCAATGCAGATGCAAATAGAACAAATATAGGCGGCCAGATAAGCCCATACGCAAGTTATACCTATACTTTAAATGATTATTCACCAGAGTCAGCAGTGCAAAGCCCACCGCAACAAGCGACAGTAGGAACAAGGGTAAATGGAAGTTCTTATGGGTTTGTTTATAATTATGAAACTTTTCAAGTTTTAGGAATCAATATAAACCAAGAGACATATGATATGCTGTTTGACGGAACGACTGATGCGGAAAATTTGACAAAAGCCTACTGGCTCGCTTCGCCAGGTGTCTACGCATATTCGAACAATTATGCTTATTTCGGACCAGGGCTAGTCTACAATGGTTTTACAATTTCGTGTGGATTAGACCTCTTCAAGTCGGATGGCAACTGGCGTGCGTTTGGCTTTGCGGTGCGCCCAGTCGTAGTTCTAAAATCTAATATTAATGTAAATCAGTTACAAGTGATAGAAGACCAAACAGAAGAGGCATGGAGCACAAAAGGTGGACAAGCATATGGTTCCGGTTCTATAGGTGCATAGGTGAAGCTAGCATGAAAACATGGGGGTAGATTTAAAACTGTTCCCATGTTTTTTTGAACCTAAGTTTCCGTGCTAACGTTTGTCGGAATTTGTCGAACGATTTTTCTTGCAATTTATCAAAAAAGATGCTATAAAATATATATGTTAGAAATTAGTAAAAATTTATTTCAAAAGTTTTGTTCTAATCAATTTGATTAATCATTTATTGTTTATTTTCATTAGTTTTATATCTTTTCATTTTAAACCTGTTTTCATACCCACTAAAAAACGAATAAAAATTTTAAAATATTTTTTACAAATGTAGCTTAATATCATTTTATAAATATTGCTACCTAACAAATTTTATGCTACAATGGAGGTAGTGAAATGAGAAAAAACATGAACACAAACACAGAAGAAAAAAAGAAGAGATTAGAATTAACAAATGATTATGTCTTTAAGAAAATTTTTGCAAAACCGGAAAACAATGTGGAACTAAAAGAATTGCTGGAAGCTATTTTAAATATACAGATAGAACAAGTAGAAGTAAAAAATCCGGAAATAGGGAAAAATTATGAAGACGAAAAGCTTGGCATTTTAGATATTCGAGCATATATAAATGAAGATACAATAGTAGATATAGAAATGCAAGTAGCAAATGTGTATACCATTGTTAATAGAAACATTACTTACTCTTCAAGAATTATAGCAGAACAATTACAAGTAGGAAATAATTATACTGTTTTGAAAAAATTTATTTCTATTAATATTTTAGGAGAGAATTTATTCAAAAGGAATAGCTACCATAACATTGCACATTTAAAGTTTGAGAAAACAGAACAAGAGAAGTATGTAGACATGGGATATAAAGAGGAGCAAGAGGTGTTAACTGACAAAATTGAGGTGCATTACATAGAGTTAAAGAAGTTCTTGAAGAAAAATCCGGGCATTAGTAGCAAATTAGAACAATGGTTATGGCTAATTTCGGGGGAGGAGGAAAAAGTAAAAATGGCAAGTAAAGAGAATCAAAATATTAAAAAGGTTGTAGATGATTTAGATGAAATGAGTTCAGATGAAAATGAAAGATTAGAAGCATATAAAAGAAAGTTAGCAGTATGGGATTACAATGTGAGTATAGCGGAAGCAACAGAACGTGGCAAGGCTGAAGGACTAGAAGAAGGATTGAAAGAGGGAATCGAAAAAGGAAAGATAGAAGGTAGACTAGAGGGAATTGCAGAGGGAAAAAAAGAAGCAAGAAAGAGTAAATTAGAGATTGCTAAAAACCTAAAACGAAAAGGAATGGACATTGACACAATAGCAGAAGTAACAGGGGTAAGCAAAGAAGAAATAGAAAAATTGTAAAAGTAAATAGGAAATATTACAAGAGTTTTACAGAAATATTAAAAATATGTTACATTTGTGCTAATAGTATTGAAAAAGCGACACCAATAGGATAAAATAAGAATGCGATAATGAAACAAGAAAATAATATAAAAATAAATAAAGACAAGTGCTAGCAATAAGATAAGGGAGAAAAAGAAGATGAGTGTAAAAGAAAAAAGTTTCAAAACACTTGAAGCTGTAGAGAGAGAGAGAGAGAGAGAGAGAGAGTTGTATTTAGAGAAATAGATATAACAATAAACTCGGATAGAAGAAAAAAAGGAGAAAGCAAAAAAAGGATAGGCTACTTAGCAGAAGTGCAAAAAGGAAAGAAGAGGATAAAACTTTTGCAAGATAGCCTGTCCTTTTTATAGCAATAAAATGCAAGCAAAAGCAATTGCTAACTTTGCAAAAATACATTTAAACATAAGGAGAAAGTGCAGGAAAAAAGCATAAAAAACATAATGTATAAAAATAGCAAAAAAGCGAAAAATAGAAATAATTGATATTAATATTATTAAGTATATAAAAATAAAAACAAAGGAGAGAAACAAAAATATGAAAAAATTAGAAAACAGAGTACACGAACAAGGTATCACATTAGTGGCATTAGTGATAACCATAGTAATAATAATCATTCTAGCGACCATAACAATCAATATGGCATTTGGAGATAATGGATTAATAAAGCAAGCAGAAGATGCACGAGACATGGCTGCAAATGACACAAGTTATACAGAAGATTCACTAACCAATGTATCATCGTATTTAAATGAATTACTAGCAGGAACAGATACAAGTAATGCGAAAACATTAGTACAAGCATTTAAAGATGGAGAAATAGAAGCAGGAGACTATGTAAATTACAAACCAAGTGGGGTAAAGAGCGTAACGGTAGGAACCGATAAAACAGGGTATACCAATTCAAATAGCATGAGCGAAGGAACCGACCAAACTTTTACAACCGATATGAATACAACATGGCAAGTGTTAGGACTAAGCGAAGATGGACAACATCTATTATTAACCAGTGGAAGCCCAATCAAAAAAGATGGAGAAGACCCATACTTAGTACTACAAGGAGCAGAGAGTTACTTGTATTGCGTAGAAACATTAGATGAAATATCAAGCATATACCATAATAGTACATTAGCAGAAGAAACAAGAAGTATGACTATAAAAGATATAGAAAATGTGCTAGGAGGAGTAACGGTAGAGTACCCAATAGAGGGAAATCCAAATACAGGAACAATCTATTTTAATGCAGACGCAAATAAAAATCTAATTGGAGAAGTAACGCAATACACAAGATATACCTATCAATCAGACGATTACTCACCAGAATCCGCCATACAAGACCCACCACAAAACGCAACAGCAGGAACAAGGGTGGATGCAGATGCATATTATTTTATGTATGATTATGAAGGATATCAAGAATTAGGAATTGATATTAGCCAAAAAGCATATAACATACTATTTGCAGGAACAATAAGCAGTGATAGCTACACAAAATCTTATTGGCTCGCTTCGCCAGGTGTCGGAGTAATGAGCGATGCTAGATTCGGACCGGGATTTGTGAATGGTGGCATGGTGCTTTTGGGCGGCACCATCGATCTTTTCAGTTCGGGCGGCTACTGGCGTGCGTATGGCTATGCGGTGCGCCCAGTCGTAGTTCTAAAATCTAATATCAATGTAAATCAGTTACAAGTGATAGAAGATCAAACAGAAGCAATATGGAGCACAGAAGGTGGACAAACATATGGTTCCGGTTCTATAGCAGGATAAATCAAAACTAC
>CALXKT010000080.1 GCA_944388985.1 uncultured Clostridia bacterium
AGCAACAGGATACAAATATTCAACAACAGCTGGTATTACAGTATCTGTAGATGATGTTAAAGTGCCACCTGCTAAAAAACAAATATTATCAGATGCTGGGGCACAAGTTGATAATGTTACAAAACAATATAGACGTGGTTTGATAACAGACGCAGAAAGATATAACTCTGTTATTAAAATCTGGGAAGAGGCAACTGACAAAGTTACCGATGCCATGAAAGATAATTTCGAAAAAATGAACCCAGTATACATGATGTCTGAATCTGGTGCGAGAGGTAACTTAAACCAATTAAGACAAATCGCAGGTATGCGTGGACTTATGGCATCTACAACAGGTAAAACAGTTGAGATACCTATTACTTCATCATTTAGAGAGGGACTAGATCCACTAGAATACTTCATTTCTGCACACGGTGCTAGAAAAGGTTTAGCAGATACAGCTTTAAGAACCGCAGACTCTGGATACTTAACAAGAAGACTTGTTGATGTATCACAAGATATCATTGTTAGAGAGCATGATTGTGGAACAACACATGGAATAGAAGTATCTGACATTAAAGATGGAAATCAAGTAGTTGAAAAAATGGAAGAAAGATTACTTGGCAGATATCCATTAGAAAATATCTATAATCCACAAACCAAAGAATTAATTGTGGATACAAATACCTTAATTACCGAAAATATTGCGGATAAAATTGTGGCAGCAGGAATTACCAGTGTTAAGGTTCGTTCCGTTCTTGAATGTAGAACAAAACATGGTGTTTGTGCAAAATGTTATGGAATGGGCTTAGCAACTCGTGAAGAAGTAAATATAGGAGAATCTGTTGGTATTATTGCAGCACAATCCATTGGTGAGCCTGGTACACAGCTTACCATGAGAACAATCCACTCTGGTGGTGTCGCAGGTGTTGCCGATATTACACAAGGTCTTCCTAGAGTTGAGGAGCTATTTGAAGCTCGTAAACCAAAGGGATTAGCTATTATTTCTGAAATCGATGGTAAAATCAGCATTTCTGATGACAAAAATAGAAAAGAAGTTACTGTTACAGGAAAAGATGACGTTAAGACATACACCATACCATTTGGTTCTAAACTTCGTGTAAGAGAAGGAGACGAAGTAAAAGCAGGAGCTCCAATTACAGAAGGTTCTATAAATCCAAACGAAATATTGACAATTAATGGACCAGATGGGGTTTACCTATACTTAGTACAAGAAGTACAAAAAGTATATCGTAACCAAGGTGTTGATATTAATGATAAACACGTTGAAGTTATAGCAAGACAAATGCTTAAGAAAGTAAGAGTAGAAGATAATGGAGATACACCTTTATTTGCCGGCTCACTTGTAGATGTATACGAAGTAGAAGATGCTAACAAGAAAGTAGAAGCAGAAGGTGGAAGACCAGCTACTTACAAACGAGTATTACTAGGTATTACAAAAGCATCACTTGCTACAGAAAGCTTCTTATCAGCAGCATCTTTCCAAGAGACAACAAGAGTTCTTACAGAAGCAGCAGTAAAAGGAAAAGTTGACGAATTAATTGGACTAAAAGAAAATGTTATCATAGGAAAATTAATTCCAGCTGGTACTGGTATGGCAGCATACAAAAATATTCACATTAGTACTGAAAAAGAAGAAGAACAAGAAGAAGCATAGATTAAAATGAGCAATTGGAGAATTGTCTCCAATTGCTCATTTTACGTAAACTTGACAAAACCTCCAAAAAATAGTACAATAAATACTGTTTAAATGGAGGTTTTTATGAACCATAATAAAAAGGTTTTACAAAAGATAGTATCCAAAACAAAAATATATTTAGCAATTATTGCTATCTTATTAATTATACTCTGCATTTATAATCCAATACTTATTATACCATCAATTATTATTTATGTTCTATTAATAGTATATGCATATTGGACGAATAATAAAAGAGAAGAAGAACTTACCGAGCATATTAAAAATTTAACATTCAGCTTGGATAAGGTGGCAAAAATTGCACTTGTGAATTCACCATTTCCATTAGTTATTGCAGAAACCAATGGAAATCTTATTTTTCGCAATACGAAATTTAATCAAGAATTTGCAAATATTGATATTAACAATTATTTAACCAATATCTTGAATGATGTTAAGTTAGAAATTAAAAACAATGACAAAAAAGAAAAAATATATGATGAAGTAAAAATCGATAAAAATACCTATAAATTATATGGTGATTACATGCCTTTAAAGGATGAATATATTATTACCATTTACTTTGTAGATGATACAAAACTCGTTGAATTAGAAAATCTTTTTGATAATAAAGATATGTATATTGGGCTCATCATGATAGATAATTACGAGGAAATTATCCAAAGAATTCCAGATGATGAAAAAACACAGTTAATGGCAGAAATAGAAAAGAAATTGTATGACTGGGCATCTGATTATAAAGGACTTATTCTAAAATCAGAAAGAGATACTTTTGTCTGTATTTTTGAAAAACAATATATGAAAGCAATTGAAGAGAAAAAATTTGATATTTTAGATACCATTAAAGAATTACAACCATCGGACAAAATGCAGTTTACATTAAGTGTTGCGATATCCAATGAGGGAACGAGCAATTTAGAGAAATATAAAACAGCGCAAGCTGCTTTGGATATTGTATTAGGACGTGGAGGAGACCAAGCGGTTGTTCACGAGGGAGATAAGTATACTTTCTTTGGAGGAAGAACCCAAGAATTAGAAAAGCGAACAAAAGTAAAGGCAAGAATAATTGCTCATGCTTTAGAGGGCTTAATTACGGAATCAAGTAAAGTAATGATAATGGGTCATAGTAATTCCGACATGGATTGTATGGGAGCTAGTATGGGCATTTACCGATTAGCAAAAAGCTTAGAAAAAGAAGCCTATATTGTGTTAAATACGGATGGAGAAAATTTGGCATCTTTCTTAAAAGAAGTAGAACAAGATTCAGAATATGAAAAGCTTATTTTAGAGCCACAAAATGCTCTCAGTGAAATGGACGAAGATACTTTGCTTGTTGTCGTAGATACCAATAAGAAAAACTATGTGGAATCTCCAGAAGTTTTACAAAAAGCCAAAAAAATAATGGTAATAGATCATCACAGAAGAAGCCCAGACTATATTGAAAATGCGACTCTTATCTTCCACGAAGTGTATGCTTCTTCTGCCTCAGAACTAGTAACCGAATTAGTAGAATATGCACAAAAAGAGGTAACATTAACAAACTTAGAAGCAGAGGCATTGTATGCAGGAATTATGATGGATACCAAAACATTTACCTTTAAAACCGGTGTTAGAACATTTGAAGCAGCAGCTTATTTGCGTAAAAGTGGTGTCGATATTATAAAAGTAAAAAAATGGTTCCAAAGTGACTTAGGGACCTATAACAAAATATCCAATATTATTGGAAAAGCTGAAATTGTGTATGATAGTATTGCTATCTCCACTTATGAAGAAGAAGATAAAGATGCAAATGTGGTATGTGCAAAAGCAGCAGATGAGCTTCTTACCATTAGTAATATTACAGCATCTTTTGTACTAGGAAAACTAGGAGACAGAATTTGCATAAGCGGTCGCTCTATTGGAGATATTAATGTACAAGTTATCCTAGAAAAACTAGGCGGTGGAGGACATATTACATTAGCAGGAGCACAAGTAGAAGGCATGGACATGGAAGAAACAAAGCAAGAACTGCTAAACCGCATTCACGAATACTTTAGTGAACAAATTTAATATTAAAATCGAAACTTGGACAGTAGGGACACTCCTTTTTGTCCAAGTTTTTGGACATTGGGGACAGTCCTTGTCGCAGTGCTATTAGTATCCTATTAATGCTTTTAATTTTATTAAAACTATAATAAATTAGAGAAAGGAGAAAAAGAAAATGGATTTATGCTTAGATGTTGAAGATTACAAGCTAAATATACGTGCAGGAGGTGTTATAATACATAACAATAAGGTATTGACTCACAAAAGCATCAACAAAGACCATTATGCATTACCTGGAGGAAGAATTGAGGTCGGAGAAAATTCAAAAGAAACGATTAGAAGAGAAATAAGAGAGGAATTAGGAAAAGAAATTGAAGTACAAGATTATTTAGCAACCGTGGAAAATTTCTTTATTATGAATGACAAAAAATATCATGAACTATATTTTTTATATCAAATTGAATTTAAAAATGAGGAAGATAAAAAAATAACAGAAACAATGAAAAATGTGGAAGGAAAAGATTATCTTCACTATGAATGGATAGATTTAAAAGATATAGACCAATATAACCTTTTGCCAGCATGTTTGAAAGATGTTTTAAAGAACAAAAAATTCCCAGTACATTTAATTAATGATGAATTAAATTAGTTACAAACCTAACAAAATAATTACTATTTTTGATTTTGTGCGAAATCACAACAAAATTATTCTTGATTTTGTG
>CALXKT010000081.1 GCA_944388985.1 uncultured Clostridia bacterium
ATTTTCTGACCTATATTCAAGTAACATTGTTTCTAATTCAGCCTTTATTCAATATTTTGCATTATTCTACCTTTTTGTTCAGCGGCTAAGTCCTCTTGTAAATTTGCAATTGGGTCTCCTTTACAAGCTAGCACAGATGCTGAAAAAGGCATTCCAGCTGCCGACTGTGGATATACATCTACACCATGGTCTGTGTAGTATGCTCCAAGTCCAGCTTTTTCTATTTCCTCTAAAGATGCTCCATCAGTTAATTGATGTACAATAGTTCCTACCATTTCTAAGTGTGCTAATTCTTCTGTACCAATATCATTCAAAATGGCCTTAGATTTTTGATCTGGCATTCCAAATCTTTGTGATAAATAACGAAGAGATGCCGCAAGCTCTCCATCTGGGCCACCGTATTGGGATATGATGAATTTTGCAAGTTTTGGATTAGGACACTTTATATTAATTGGATATTGTAATACTTTGTTATAAGTCCACATTGAAATCACTCCTTTCCCATGGCCATGGCTCTTCTAGCCATCTCCATTTGTTGCATGGATAATAAATGGTAAGTGGTCCAAAAATTCTTTGGTACTTATCTTTTATTTCTTCTAATTGATTGCAATATTCTTTGTGTAAGCAAATAGCCTTTCTGTCATCTGGGTGTGTATCAAGATATTGTGCTATATCTACAATAGCGAAACTTAGGCATTTTATTTGTTTCATCATTTCTCTTCTTACTCTATTTCTATTTTCCATACATTCGTCTTGATTACAGCTATTGCAACAGTTTAAGTCATCTTGCAATGCCTGTGCCGTATTGTAACCAAAGGCAGCATTAATTCCTTGCGGTGTATACTGACAATCATTTTGCATGTTATTTTCTTGGCACATCCAGTTTCTATTTTCATTGTTGTTTTCCATTATCCATTACACCCCTCTCCAATGGTATTTCTCATTTTTAAATAGTTTATAAATCTCATACTATCACATGGCTCATAAGGACTAACTAATTCTGGAAAGATAGTTCCATTTTTTAGTCCACAGCAAGGTGTAAAAGTTTTATCTAAGGTTTGAATTGGCACATAACTTTGTGCTAGTAGTGGATTAGTTGGAAATACGCTGTCTTCTTCGTCAAATCCACAGCCACAATCATAACTATTCATTTCTTGGCAGTTCATATTGCAATTACAACCATTATTATATCCAGATGTGGCATACGGAGAAACCTCATCACATACATCTTCTAGAACTTGATTATTGTTGTTATTGCAACACATACAATTGCATCTTCTGAATCTATTATACATATTCTTTCCTCCTATTCTTAAGTTATACTATATAATATGTAGTTTTTATGTAAATGATACTAATTTGAACAAAAGGGACACTCCTTTTTGTTCAAGTTTTAGTATTATACGTTTGCTTTAAATCACAATAAGAAAAGTGACTTCGCCACATGTGCGTTTTGCTTCGCAAATGCGCACGTTCCAATGAAACTTAACCTTGTTGTATACGGAAAAATCGTTAAAAATACTGAAATATTAAATAAAAAGTCAATTTTTTCCTATACAATAAAAAACTTGAACAAAAAGGAGTGTCCCTCTTGTTCAAGTTCAAGTTCTAATTTATTTATTCTACTTTTAAAATTCCACCAATTGTTTTATTCATTTCGGAATGTTGTCCGTCTAAAATAGATGCTCCACCAGCTATAGCAATTAAATCTCCTTTTTCTAGGATGCCAACTTGTTTTGCTTTTTCTACACCAGCTTGAATCATATTATCAATGTTTTCATCTCTTTTTACAAAAATTGGATTAACATTGCAAACTAAAGCTAATTGTTTTGCTACTTCTTCGTTTGCTGTAATTGCATAGATTGGGCATTTTGGCATAAATCCAGCTAGGTTCATTGCTGTTCTTCCTGTATCTGTGTAAGCAAAAATTGCTTTTGTGTCTAAGTTCATTGCTGTCATACAGGTAGAATAGTTCAAATTAAATTCATAATCTTTTTCTAATACTGGGAATTCTCTATTTTTAAATCTCTTCCAATATTTAATTGAGCTTTCAATCGCTCTTGCAATTTTATCCATTGTTTGAACTGCTTCAATTGGATATTTTCCTGCTGCTGATTCTGCAGAAAGCATAATAGCACTAGTTTGGTCATAAACAGCATTTGCTACGTCGCTTACTTCTGCTCTTGTTGGTCTTGGGTTATTTACCATAGACTCTAACATTTGTGTTGCAGTTACAACAATTTTTCCCATTCTTCCACATTTGCGGATAAATTCTTTTTGGCGAATTGGAACTTCTTCCATTGGAATTTCAACACCTAAATCTCCTCTTGCTACCATAATTCCGTCTGATGCTTCTAGTATTTTGTCAAAGTTCTCAATACCTTCTCTATTTTCTATTTTAGAAATAATTTTGATATATTCTCCACCATTTTCTTTTAATACTTTACGGATATTTCTAACATCTTCTGCTTTACGAATAAAAGAAGCTGCAATATAGTCAAATCCATTTTTAATACCAAATAAGATGTCAGATTTATCTTTATCTGTCATACTTGGTAATTGTATTTTTGAGTTTGGAATATTAATACTCTTCTTATTGCTTAGTCTTCCTCCGTTTTCTACTCTACAAACAACGTCTTTTCCATCAATTTTTTCTACTACAATCTCAATTAAGCCATCATTAATAAGAATTCTTGTTCCAACAGAAACTTCGTTGTATAAATTTTTGTAACTAACAGATACTTTTGTGTTATCTCCATCAACATCTTCATTTAATAAAGTAAAAGTATCTCCCTCTTTTAAAGTAGCTTCTCCGGTAGCAAATTTTCCAATTCTAATTTCTGGTCCTTTTGTGTCTAAAAGCATTGCTACTGGTAATCCTACCGCTTCTCTTGCTTTCTTAAAAGTTTCAATTCTAGAACCTTGCTCCTCATAATCTCCATGGGAGAAATTAAATCTTGCAACATTCATTCCTGCTTTTATTAAGCCTTCCATCATTTCCTGTGCATCTACTGCTGGTCCTAAAGTACATATAATTTTTGTTTTTCTTGGCATAAATATCCCTCTTCCTTTCTTTCTTTTTAATCACGCTTTTTTATTATATCACAAAATTGTATTAAAAGCTAGCATTTTTTACAATAAATTTCTAGGCTTATTCAAATCCTTATTTGTTTCCTTTACCTCATTATATCGTTCAATGAAATAAAGTGGTCTGCCTTTTGTTTCATAAAAGGCTCTTCCTAAGTATTCTCCAATGACCCCCAAGAAAATAAGCTGTATTCCCCCGAGGAACAAAATAACAACCATTGTAGAAGCATAACCAGGAACTTCTACTCCAGAAACGATTGTTTTTATAATAATATAAAGCATATAAATAAATCCTGCAATGGAAACTAGCACACCAATAATAGCTGACCATCTTAGTGGTGATGTTGTAAACGATGTAATTCCATCAATCGATAAATCTACTAGTTTTTTGTAATTCCATTTTGTTTTTCCTGCTGCCCTGGGGTCTCTATCATATAATATTTCTTTTTTGTTATATCCAATCCAGCTAAATAGACCTTTTGTATATCGTTGGGATTCACGCATTGACTTTAGCGCTTCTACACATCTTCTATCTAATAAACGAAAATCGCCTGTATCTTTTTGTATTTGTATTTTCGTAAAAGCTTGCAATACTTTATAGTACATGGTAGAGGTAAATTTCTTTAGCCAACTTTCTCCTTTACGAGAGCGCCTTTTGGCATAAACATCATCATATCCTTCTTCCCAGTATTTTAACATTTCTGGAATTAATTCTGGTGGATCTTGCAAATCTGCATCAATAATAATAACAGCATCGCCTTTGCTATAATCTAATCCTGCTATCATGCCTGTTTCTTTTCCAAAATTTCTAGACAAATTTAAATAATTTACTCTTTTATCTTTTTCTCTTAGAGCTTGCATTATCTCTAAGCTTTTGTCTTTACTGCCATCGTTTACAAATAAAATTTCGAAATTATATTTCGTGTTTTCATCCATCAATTTTTTTAATCTTTCATAAAGCATATCTAATACTTCTTGTTCGTTATAGGCTGGCACTAATATCGTAACTAACTTTTTTTCTTCCATAAAAATGACTATCCCTTCTATTCTTATTTTTTCTAATTTACATCATTATCTTATCACAAATAAAAGGAATAGTAAATATCACTTACTCATTTTTACATTTTTCATCATTTTATATGTTCTGCATAGGTTGCAATCATTACAAATATGAATTCTATTTTCAAAAATTAGTTTCA
>CALXKT010000082.1 GCA_944388985.1 uncultured Clostridia bacterium
AAGAGTCTTAAATCTTTAGGTGCCAATTTCTTCAGCAAAGCAGCAGGAGAAACGGTATCGGAAGGATATTCGCAGGCAACTGCACAGGCTCTGGAGGATGACTCTTGGATTGAAGACATCTAAGCTTCTTTAGAAGGGATGTAGTGAAAATGCAAAGAATAATAAGTTTTCTACGCTTTTTTTTCTTTTTCTACATTCGAAAGCCTTTTTATAAATTGGTTTCAAATGTAGATGGCATAGGGCAAGTTTATTCTAAGAAAAATAAGCTTGCGCTAGTAGTAGAAAACGAGGCAATGGGAAAACGGCTCTATGCTGTTTTACAAGATATGGTAAGACGTAAAGCCATTATCCAATACAGTGGAATACAATTCATCGAGATAAAAAAATATGCAGTTAACGAAAAGCAACAAGTAACTCTGTTCTACATGAGAGTACAAAATCTGTGGAAAGAAAGATGGGATAATTTTAATACCAATGATAAGCTAAGAGAAATGGTGTCTTTCACAGGTAGTATGCAAGCAGAAGGATATTATCTAGACGGAACATGCTTTGAAAATGAAAAAGCAGATTCTTTAATTGCGTTTCTCTCTTATTTTACTTTAGATGAGAAAAAAGGAGAAACTGCCAAAGGTTGTCTAGTTGAATATATCCATTATGTTTTTTCTAGTGGAGGAGACCTAAAATCCTTTTATCAAGGAATTGATAGCACCAATATGCTGTACAGCATATCCACTTTTTTCCCTTATGCTTTACCAGTTATACTAATGTGTTATCACTATTATCAAACTGGTATGGTAGAAGAAAATATTTACGAAGTGTTAAGCAAAAACAGAAGAAGCACAGATGAAGACGATTATTTAATCGTCAGCAATCCAGATTTAAGCCATATAGCAAGCCTTTTTAAAAAGATAGAACAAACAGACGAATATGTGTTATATGAATATGACACATATCATATAAAGATTTTAAGCTATGTGACTTATGAGCTAGAAAAATTTTTGCGGGATGAAAACGGTTTTTTACGTTCTCATCAAAATGCTTTGCAGGAACAGGTGGAAGCAAAAATTATTGATTTTTCTGGACATGTTATTGGTTATCAATTTACTTGTCTACAAAACGATTTAAGCTTTTCAAGCTATCGTCCCATTAGTAGTGCCTCTTTTAAAAGGCAGTCCGATATTTTTCATTTTATTGAGAAATTGGTAGCATTTTTAGAAGAGAACATACCAGATACTAGTAAAAGCGGTCTAAAAGTAGATAATAATACGCCTGTTACTAGAAATGCTCCGGTTACTATTAAAGATTTACTGGTTTTGCAGAAAGGAGAATCTTTTGATTTCAAAATTGCGAACTGCCTTGATTTTTTCTATTTAGCTAAAAAAGAAAATAGACTCTTAAAACAAGAGTTAACTTTCTTGTTTTTCGAAATCTATCATTCTTATTTAGAGCAAAAATATGGAAAATTGAGCAGGAAGCAAGTCTTGAGGAAAAGGGAAGTTAAGTATTTAAGACCTTGCTTAACTGAGGAATTGCTTCATTTTGCATTTAAAAAACCAGTCGATATTGCGGAAGCAACAAAAGAATTGTTTACTTTTTTAGGTAATCATTCTTTAACAGAAGACGGAGAATTCTATGATACTAACATGGAATTTAATCCTACAAAAATTTCTTTTATATTCGATTACGAAGCAGAAGAAAAATATGGATTAAAGCTTCATGCAGGTATGGAAGAAATTTTGCCAGATGGAAGAAGAATCATTACCTTTAAGTGCAAAAAAGAAGTCGGTGACATAAAGAAAAGAATAACTTCTTTTTTACAAGAAATTCATCAAAAGCTGGGAGAGATAGAAGACGAAAATGTCAGCATTATTGGTATTTCGGAAATCATTTACTCCCAAAGCATTAGTATCCATAAAGAATATCTGGTATATGGTATTATTACAACTCCGATTTTTACAAGCCTGTTGCAAAAGAAAGAAAATGAGCAGCCGGAGGAGGAATCTACAGCAACTCACATTACTGGAAAGTTGTTAACAGAAGAGGAAATCCTTCATTTGAACAATAAAGATATTCTTCAAATGGCAGGTTATCTCCTTAGTAAATTCGGAAAGCATTCAATTAACCTAAATTATATCTGGAGGGATGCGAATAATCATTTTGTTATTGACATTTTCCAAAAAGACTTCCATGTCTCTAATACTTGTTCCAGTTATTCGGAATATATAAAACAATTTATTTCGTATTTACGTGACATTCACTATCCCGTTTATGCTTTTAAGAATGTTAAAGATACCCTTATTGATAGTTGTGGTATCTATGGGCCACAAGGTTCAGCAAATTCAAAAGAGTATATAATGGGAAGAGTAGAGTATTTAAATACTTTTTGTCAAGAGCATGGCATTTACTATTACCGCGAGGAAGAAGCAAAAGATAATTGGTGCCCTGCTTGTGGATGGACGAAATTTCTTGTTTTACCGCAATATTTGGATACAAGCCGTATACTTTGGGAGGATGAATTTGCTACTCACTATTTACTATGGGACGAAAAAGTAAAAGCAACTGCCTTCAAAGTATATAAACAATCGGTTACGAACAAGGAGGAGCTAGAAAAAAATATTGACAGAATTATTTCGCAAACACTGCTAGGAAATGCAACAGAGCTTTTGCAAGATTGCTTTGTTCCTACTCTTAAGGCAGTAGATGAAGAAAATCACTTTATTGGTTATGTCTATGAACTAGGAAAAAGTGGAGAAAATCTACAAGCCTCCGAGGAGCTTATTGACTTAAAAGATCCACAACTGAAAAATTTGCCTAGAATAAAAAGCTTAATTCGGTTGGTGCTCCAAGTTCAAGAACTGCTCGAACAAGGATTGTATTTTATCCAAAATCCTTTCCAACATGTATTCCTAAGCAAAGCTCATAAAAAGCAAGTGCAAATATTTAACATTGAACTTTTAGGAACGGAAGAAAAGAGAAATGAAACCATCCAATGGACTGCAGAATATATCAAAGAAGTAATTGAATCGGATTCTTCTATTTCAATTAATATGATATCTTTATCAAATTATGAATTGGGGCTTTATTCTGAATTGTGGCTTGATTCTAAAGATAATCTGTGGATTATCTTGGATATACTACAAAGTTTGGAAAAGAAAATGACAAAATATTGTCCAATTCATAAAATGTATTATTTCAATAACTATTGGACTTGTCCTTTGTGTATGGGAAAAGAGCAAATGGGCAATATAAGAGTAGAAGAAATTGCAACAGGCTTCTTTGAAGACCAAGAGCCCATGAATGAGGGTGGCGAATCTTTTATCTATCCGTATGGAAAAAGTAGCGTAGCCAAAATTTTTAAGACAGAGGAAGTAAACTGTGATGCCAAAGCAATTATTCTTTCTCGTGTTTTACAAAGAAAGGAAGTCCTAGAAGAACTAAATAAACAGAATAAGCCATATCAGTACATTGTTCCCAATACTATCTTGCTAGATGAATATACACATCAATTAGTAGGGTATGTAATGAAAGAGGTAAAAGCAGGAAAACCAATTTCTGTCTTGCGAGACAAATTGCAAATAAAAAAACTCGGCTTTACCAGAAGAGACGTTCTTGAAATTCTTATTGCAATTGGAGAAGGCCTTGAAGTTTTACATTCAGAGGCGAATATCTATATTGGCGATTTGAATGGAAGAAATATTCTTTTGGACACTAGCAAAAGAGTTTATTTCTTGGAATTCGACAGTGTCGGAATCGATGAATTTGCTCCTGTGTTTTGCACAGATGGCTATATTGATCCAATTTCTAAGAGAAATAAAAACATTAGTGCAAAAGACGATTGGTATTCCTTCGCAATTCAAGCATTTTACTATCTTACTTTTACTCATCCTTTTAATGGCATTTATTATGAGGAAGTAGCAGGAAGAAAAGTATTGCTTGATATTACCGATAAAATGGAACGAAAAATATCTCTTCTCGGAAACCATGAAATGGAACCGCCCGATGTAGCAGTACCTTGGGATTGGATGACAGAAAATCTAAAAAATGCGTTCCTTTCCATTTTTGAGGGAGATAATCGTGAAAGTATCGTTCCATATTTAAAGGAACAATATGAAAAGCTGTATGGCAATAGCTCCAAGAGCGTGATGGAGAAAATCTATGATTCGTATCCAGAAATTGCTGTTTCAGACCTATTCCTCGAAAAATTCTATGTTGTACATCCTAATTTTATAGCTATTCCAGAAAAACTTTTTAAAGGAAATGTAGTACGTGTTATTAAT
>CALXKT010000083.1 GCA_944388985.1 uncultured Clostridia bacterium
TTAAATCTCCATATAATAAAATTTTTCTCTTCATTTTATTTTACCTTCCTAAATTGTACGTTTCTCTTATTTCATTCCAATACAGTTATAATGTTTTTTTGCAAAGATTTTCTCTTTTTCTTCAATAAATTCTTTGTTTGCTAATGTAATAATTAAATAATCACAATTTTCTAATACGTAATCTAAAGATTTTACTTCAATATCATTTACTTTTTCTTTCTTCGTATTTGGTTCACAACCATAAACCGTATATCCTTTTTTGATTAAGTCTTCTGCCAAAATAATGGATGGACTTTCTCTTAAATCATCGATATTTGGTTTATAAGCAAGTCCTAAAACTGCAATTTTTACATTTTTGTCATGTCCAATTTCTTCTTCTACTTGGTTTGAAACCCATAATGGTTTGAAATCATTTACATGTCTAGCAGTATTGATTAATTTTGCATTATCTCCAAATTTTTCTACTAAGAACCATGGATCTACTGCAATACAGTGTCCACCCACACCTACTCCTGGAGTTAGAATGTTTACTCTAGGGTGTTTGTTTGCAAGTTCTATTAATTTAAATACGTCGATTCCTAACTCATGGCAAATAATAGACAATTCATTTGCATACGCAATGTTAATATCACGGAAAGTATTTTCTACTAATTTACACATTTCTGCTGTAATGTCATCTGTTACATAGCATGTACCTTCTTTTACGAAAGATTCATATAGGTTCTTTGCCATTAAAGCAGATTCTTCTCTTTCACTGCCAATAATTCTATCATTATGCTCTAATTCATATAATATTTTTCCTGGTAATACTCTTTCTGGACAATGTGCTGTATGGAATTGGTTTCTTGCCAATCCAGAATCTTTTTCAATAATATCTGCTACCATCTTTGTTGTCATTGGTGGTACCGTAGACTCTAGAATAACCAAATCTCCCTCTTTTACTACTTCTGCCACATTGTGTGCTGCGCTTTCTACATAAGAAAGGTCTGCTAATTTTTCTTCTTTATTATCTTCTTTGAATGGTGTTGGAACACAAATGATATAAACATCTGCTGGTTGTATTTTCGAATATGCTTTAAAATTTCCACTGTCTACTACTTTTTTAAATTCTTCTTGTACATTGTTTTCTACAATATGTATTTTACCTGCATTTAAAGTTTTTACTACCTCTTCATTTGGATCATATCCATTTACTTTATGACCTGCCTTTGCAAGTACGATAGAGGTTGGTAATCCAATATACCCTAATCCTAATACTGTAATTGTTTTTCCTTCCATGTTAATTTCTTTCATTTAAAATTCCTTCTTTCTTTCTTAATTTTAACCAATATTTAATTTGTAATGGTATTTGTTTTAATCTTTTTGGTTCCCTTAACATTCGGTACATCCATTCAATCCCCATTTTTCGAATCCACTTTGGTGCTCGTTTTAATTTTCCACTTACAATATCAAAGCTTCCTCCCACGCCCATTAGAACGCTTGCATCTAGCTTGTCCTTATTTTCATAAATCCATTTTTCTTGTCTTGGAGACCCCATTGCAATAAAGACAATATTCGCTTTTGAGTCATTTATTTTTTGAATAAGTGCTTCATTGTCTTTTACAAATCCATTTTCAAAGCCAACAATTTGAATATTTTTATATTTTTCCTCCAAATTTGCTTTTGCTGCTTCTACAATTTCTTCTTGGGCACCATATAGAAAAATTTTTGCTCCTATTTTTTCATGTTCCTCGCAAATTTTTTGAAATAAGTCTACTCCTGTTATACGTTCTTTTAGTTCTTTGTTAGCTCTTACCACAGAAATTCCATCTGGAATAAAACAATCAAAAGATTGTATCACTGGCATCATTTCACTCTTCTCGTTCGCTAAAATAATTTTGTTTAAATTGATGGAAATGATACTATATTTTTGCTTTTGCTTTATTTTCTTCTGTATTTCTGCAATAATTTCCTCATAACTAGTAACGTTGATAGGAACTTGTAATACATAAGTTGTTTTCATCACCTTTGTTTCCTCCAAATTCACGGCTATTATAACATAGTTTTTTTTAGAATGCAACTTTGATTTTCGCGAATTTATTTTGCTAGCTTTATTTTATCTAAAACCAAAATTTAACATCACTTATTCTTAATACTTTTCAATATAACGACCTCGTTTAGCATTATTTCAAATAATTGCTTATGTTTTTTCGCAATGACTTGCAAAATAAGCCCTGTAATTGTAAGTAGTAGTGAAATAACAAACATAATGCTGGCTACAATTAAAGTAGGAAATCTTGGCACTAAACCAGTATGCATATATTCTATGAAAACCGGAATTACTAATACTAATGCAACTGCTAAAAATAAAAATGCTATTAAATAGAAAAATAAGCCCGGTCTATATTCTTTAAATAAAGTTGCAATTGTTTTTAAAACTCGCATGCCATCTTTGTATGTATTTAATTTCGAAACACTTCCTTCTGGTCTATCTCTATAATTAACTGGAATTTCCTTTATATTAAAGTTTTTGTCAATCGCATGAATTGTCATTTCGGTTTCAATTTCAAATCCTTTGGATAATACTGGATAGGTTTTTACAAATTGGTAACTAAAAGCACGGTAACCTGTCATAATGTCTGTGATATTGCTATGAAATATCTTATTAATCATCCATCTTACTAATCTATTTCCACTATTATGGAAAGCACGTTTATTTTCTTTAAAGTAAGTAGATGATAACCTGTCGCCAATCACCATATCCATTTTTTCTTCTAACACCCACCTACACATTTCCCTTGCATTTTCTGCTGGATAGGTATCATCTCCATCAATCACAAGATAACACTCTGCATCAATCTCTCGGAACATCGTTCGAAGCACATTGCCTTTGCCTTGTTTTCTCTCTTTTCGTACAATTGCCCCTGCATTTTTGGCTATTTCTCCTGTTCCATCTGTAGAATTATTGTCATATACATAGATGGTTGCTTCTGGCAAAGCATTATGATAGTCTTTTACAACTTTTTCGATTGTTTTACTTTCATTATAACATGGTATTAGTACAGCTATTTTTTCCATTTTTATATCCTTTCTTTTTTGTGAGCAATTGGGGACGGGCTTGTTTTGCTCATTTTTTTCTTCTTTGAATATGATAAGCACATTCTTCTAATATACAATCTGGTACAACTTTCGAGAAAAATCGCACACTTTTATTCAAAATGCCTGGAACAATAATTAGCTTTCCTTTTAAAGCCTTGTCAATTCCATATTTTGCAACTTTTTCACTCGGCATGCTTGGCGCTTTAAACACTACTTTTGCAACATTGTTAAAATTAGTATCTACTGGTCCTGGGCATAAAACACTTATTTTTACCTTTGCTCGTTTCTTTTTTAGTTCTTTATTCACTGCTCTCGAAAGTCGAATAACATAAGATTTAGAAGCATAGTAAGCAGCCATTAGTGGTCCTGGTTCCATTCCAGCAATGGATGCCACATTTAAAATATGCCCTTTATTCACTTTTACCATATTCTTTAGGTACAATTTTGTTAAAATATGAAGTGCTGTTATATTTGTATTTATTAAATTTATTTCTTTTTCTAAATCGGTTTCTATAAATTCTCCAAACACACCGAATCCTGCATTATTTACTAATAAATCCAAAGGAATATGCTTTGTTTCTTCATAAAGTTGTTTGCAATTTTCAGAGTTACTTAAATCTTTGGGTATTACTAGAATTTGTTGCTTCTGTCCTTGTTCTGTTTCAGCATTAATTTCCAAATTTTTATCTAGCTTATCCATTTTCGAACTATTTGCTTTTGTACCTGCTTTATTTTCTAACTCTTGCTTTAATTTTTCTAGCCCCTCTTTGTTTCTTGCTACTAAAATTAAATTATAACCTAATTGGTGCAAATATCTCGCCATATCTCTTCCTATTCCAGAAGAGGCACCTGTTACCAAAGCCCACATATTTTACGCCCTCTTTATTTTTTCTTTTATTGTTTATCTTTTTTCAAAATTTATACAAAATATATCATACATTATTATATTTAGCAATATATGAGGTCAATTGAAAAAGTAAAATATATTTAGAAAAAGTAACTTCTAATTACCAATTAAATGCTATCTAAATGGGTTTAATTGCTCAAAAAGGGTTGCTTTTTCTTTGTTTTTTGTGTAAAATAAAAATATAAACAAGAAAAAAGGGCGACTTTAAGCGAGTGAATTTAAACTAATTTTT
>CALXKT010000084.1 GCA_944388985.1 uncultured Clostridia bacterium
TCATTTTAAAAATGGTACTGCAACCGATATACAAACCAACCCAAATCCTACTCCAATTGCGGAGATTGAGTGGTAGGTATTGACACAAAACTACAAGAATCGAGGTGAAAATCTTGAAAACTGCACTTTTAAAAGATGGAATCAAAGAAGTAAAAAATTCATATAAACGCTTTATTTCATTACTCTTAATTGTTCTTTTGGGAGTAGGATTTTTTGCAGGAATAAAAGCAACTAGTCCAGATATGAGAAAAACAATAGACAACTATTTTGATGATTTGGAAGTAATGGATGTACAGGTAATATCTACCCTTGGACTAACAGACGAAGATGTTAGTGCTATTCAGCAAGTGGAAAATGTGGAAAAAGCAGAGGGAGCGTATCAAGCAGATGCTATTGTTACAATTGATGAAGAAGAGATAGTAGTAAGAGTAGAAACAATTACTGAAAGTTTGAACCATCTCAATTTAGTAGAAGGCAGAATGCCAGAGAATGAAAAAGAATGTGTGGTTGAACCAAGATTTTTAGGTGGCACAGGGCATTCAATAGGAGATACAATCACTATTGAAATAGAAGATATTACAAATGATGATGGAGAAAACGAAAAAGTCTTAAAAGAGGAAGAAGTAACCATTGTTGGAACAGTAAAATCGCCATTATATATTTATACAGACAGAGGAAGTACTACTTTGGGTAGTGGTATGATTGACTATTATTTATATGTTCCAAAAGAAAATTTGAATGCCAGTATTTATACCAATATTTATCTAACAGTAGCGGGTGCTAGAAATTTCGAAACAAACAGTGATGCTTATTTAGAAAAAATAGAAACAGTGGAAGATAGTTTAGATGCTATTTCAGAGGAGCGAAGAGAAGCTAGATACAACCAACTCTATGATAGTGCGAATTCTAAAATAGAAGAAGCGCAAAAAGAATTGAATGACGAAAGAGAAAAAGCAGAAAAAGAGTTAGAGGATGCACAAAAAGAAATCGATGATGGGAAAGCCCAAATAGAAGCGGGAAAAGCAGAAATAGCGAATAATAGGGCAAATGCCAATTCTGAGTTTAGCAAGGCTGAACAAGAGTTAGAAGATGCAAAAGCAGAATTGGAAGAGGGAAAAAGGCAATTTGAAATAGAAAAGAAAAAGGCAGAAGAACAAATTGCAACCTATGAAGAACAATTGGATAGAATAGAACAAACACAAAAACAATTAAATGATGTACAATCAAATTTAGAAGCAGCGCAGGGAGAGTTAGAAACATTACAAGAAGAGCTAAAAACAGCAGAGACAGAAGAAGAAAAGGCTGAATTACAAGAACAAATAACGAACAAAACAATAGAAATTCAAACATTACAAGGCACCATTAACATAATTCAAAGTGAATTAGAAAAACAAGGGGTTACAGATTTAGCAGGTACTATAACACAAATAAAAAATGGGATTTCTACTGCAAGAACAGAGCTAGAAAATGGGCAAAAGGAGTTAGACGAAGCAGAGAAACAAATTGAAGAAGGAGAAGCAGAATTACAAAGCCAAAAGAATTCTACTTATTATAGGCTAAATCAAGCTGAAGCAGAATTAGAAGCATCGGAACAAGAGATAGCAGATGGAGAAAAAGAATTAGAAGAAGCAAGAAAAGAGTTTGAGGAGCAAATAAAAGAGGCAGAAGACGAGCTATATGCAGCAAAAGAAGATTTAAAAGAAATCCAAAGACCAGAATGGTATGTGCTAGATAGAGAGCAAAATACAGGCTACGTCAATTATATACAAGATACAGAGAGAGTAGCAAATTTAGCAGAAGTTTTCCCAGTAGTATTCTTCTTAGTAGCAGCCTTAATGAGCCTTAACTCTATGGCAAGAATGGTAGAAGAAGAGAGAGTACAAATTGGAACTCTAAAGGCACTAGGCTATAGCAAGGGGCAAATTGTTAGAAAATATATTGTCTATGCAATTTTAGCAACTGTAATAGGTGGTGGAATTGGCCTTGCTATTGGCTTTAGCTATTTGCCAAAAGTAATTGCAGATATTTATGCAATGGTATATGATGTGCCAGATGTAATTTTGGAATTTAATATTGGTTATGCAATTGCTGGAATGGCAGCTGCACTGCTATGCACGGTGGGAGCAACTGTTATCACATCTGCAAAACAACTAAAGCAAAATCCAGCTACACTAATGAGACCAAAAGCACCAAAGCCGGGAAAAAGAGTATTGCTTGAAAAAATTCCGTTTATTTGGAAACATTTAAACTTTACAGCAAAAGTAACCGCAAGAAACATTTTTCGATATAAACAAAGATTTCTTATGACTATCATTGGTGTATGTGGCTGTACTTCGTTAATTATTGCAGGATTTGGTCTAAGAGACGCAATTGGAAACATGATACCAATGCAATATGGAGAAATTTACAAATATGGAATTAATGTTTCACTAAAGGAAGAAAAAGAGGGAGAAGAACTTCAAAAACTAAAAGACGAAATAATAGCACAAAACAAAAAGGTAACAGATGTCCTTGGAGCCAATATTCAGTCTGTTAAAATTATCAAAAATGACAATAACCAAAACATTCAATTAGTGGTTCCAGAAGACGCAAATAGCATTGGAAATTTTGTTTCGCTTAGAAGCAGAACAAACCGAGATGAAACTTTTGTGCCAGATAATAGTGGTGTTATTATTACAGAAAAATTGGCAAAACTATTAGATATAAAAGAAGGAGATACCATCACACTCGAAAACGCAGATGGCGACCGAGCAGATGTAAGCGTAGCACATATTACCGAAAATTACATATTACACTATTTATATATGTCGTCAGAATTATATAATACGATATATGATACCAGAATTGAATCCAACACAATACTTGCCAAAACAGAAATGCTAAGCGAAGAAGAGAAAAATAATTTGGGAGAAGCGTTATTGCAAGATGAAGAAAATATTTCTGGAATCAGCTTTACATCAGATTCATCAAGCACACTAGAAACTGTAATGAACAACATGGACATGGTAGTATGGATTCTTATTATCGCAGCAGGACTATTAGCTTTAGTAGTGCTATACAATTTGCTAAATGCCAACATCAGTGAAAGAATTCGAGAACTCGCAACCATTAAAGTACTAGGCTTTTACGACAGAGAAGTATATGAATACATTGGAAGAGAAACCATTATTCTAACTATTTTAGGAATACTAGTAGGTTTAATAGGAGGCTATTATCTAACCATGTATATTCTAAAAACTTGTGAGATAGATATGCTGATGTTTGACCCAGAAATCCGCGTACTAAGCTATGTGCTAGGCGTTGTAATTACTGTTGTTTTTGCAATTATTGTAAATGTAATTACCTATTTCTCCTTGAAGAAAATTGACATGATTGAGAGCCTAAAGAGCGTGGAGTAAAACAAACTTGAACTTGAACAAAAGGGACACTCCTTTTTGTTCAAGTTTTTGGGATTTTGGGACACTCCTCAGCAAGTCAGACAGCAAATTTTCAGTGTAGAATGAAATTTTACAAATAATGAAAAAAATGGTATAATAAAAGGTGATAGAGCAGTAGCTCTAAATAAAGATAAGGAGAGATAGACATGAAGAACAGCATTGAGATGGTATTCCTCAACGAGCTGAAAGGCAAAAACGTGAGGGTCTTTGTATCAAACGGGTACAAAGAAGAAGGAAGACTTATTGGATTTGACGAAATTGCTGTGGTAATTCAAAGCAAAGTCAAGCAGACTCCAATGGTGCTTTACAAGAGCCATATTTCGGGTATTGCGCCGACTCTTGAAGATAATATCAACATGGAAGAGGTATTACGAATCAGCCAAAAAGATTACATTAGCTATGGTAAAGAGCCATGGCGCAAGTAAGCAAAACTCCTTACACCGTGCAGGAAGAATTCCTGCACGGTTTTTATGTTCTTGCTTAAAATTCATAAAAATTTTGCTTGACACTGTAAGAAAATTATGGTAAAATAATTACCTGTAAGCCGCCTGGGTCGGGCAACTAAATGTTAGCTAAAACGCTAACTGCCTTGTATTTTATGCTTAGCGAGTATACATATAAGAGGAGGTGTACAGTAATGTACGCAATAATTGAAAGCTGTGGAAAGCAATACAAAGTAGCAGAAGGAGATGTAGTATTCTTCGAAAAATTA
>CALXKT010000085.1 GCA_944388985.1 uncultured Clostridia bacterium
CAATAAAGGTTTTCATTTCTAAATTGCTATTTTTTAATTTGGTTGATAATTCTTTTTCATTACAAATAATAATGGTTTTAATATGGTCATGCTCTACGAAGTTATTAATATATCCCAAAATATCGATAACATCCACATTTGCTCTCTCTAGGTCATCAAAGCATAACACTTTGTCGTCTGTAGAGAAAAATTGGCCATAATCAATTCTGTCTCCATTTTGTGTAACTCCAAAAAAGTTTGCCATGTCTAATCCAGTTTTTGCATATTCTGGAATATTTTTTACACCACTAGCATCCATAAACTTTTTCAAATTTTTGTCCATTAACTGGGTAGTCTCAATAAATATTTTCTTACTAATTTCTTCCAAGTTAGAAATTCCATATAAAGACATGTATATGGCTGTATATCTTTTTCCATTCAGTTGCATGGACTCTATTTTCGGTTTTATTTTATTGTTCCAAAAATATGTTTTTCCGCTTCCCCATTCTCCATTAATCATAATGGCATAATCGGTATAATCGGACCTAATATAATCTAATATGCTTTCTACTAAATCTTCCATTTTTTCTCCTTTCTTTTCTTCTTGAACATTAGGGACACTCCTATTCGTTCAAGTTTTTGGACTTTTGGGACACTCCTACTTTTTTTCTGTTCCTTTTTTGTTATTTTGCCATCGAATTGCTTCTTCTCTCTTAAATCATTTTTTAATCTTTAGCAATTGTAAAAATTCCAATTTTTTTTACACTTGCTTTTTGCAATTCTTTAACACAAGCATTTACAGTTGCTCCTGTTGTGTAAATATCATCCAAGAGTAAAATCTTTTTATTCTTTATTTTCTCTGGTTTTACTAATTTGTATACATTTTTTGTATTTTCTTCTCTCTCTTTTTTGTTTAAAGTACTTTGCACTTTATTGTTTTTTATTTTTAGCAATACATTTGTATACACTTTCATTTCAAGGCTTTTAGCCAATTCTTTTGCAAGCAATGCACTTTGGTTATATCCTCTTTTTCGAATTCTAGCCGGATGCATTGGCACTGGAATAATTATATCATAACTTTTAATAAAATCCAGAATTTTTTTATTTTTTACAATAAATTCACAAAAAGTTTTGTATAAGTACGATTTATCATTGAATTTGTAATCTAATATTAATTTTCTAACTAAATCTTTATATTGGAAAACATGCAATTTAATAGTTTCTTCTTGAGAATACACTACATATTTTTCAAGTTCTTTTCCACATTTCTTACACAAATAGCTTTCTCCCAATTTACCGCAAACACCGCAACAAGGCAAAAAAATAAATTCGAGGGCTTTTTCAAAAAAGTACATCTATGTACCTCCTTTCTTTCCCCCGAATTTTTACTATTATTTAGCTCTTAACTCCTTTATCACTTCTGTAGCTTTTATTGTCCTTCCTTTTTCTATGTCTTCTTCTGATTTTAAAAGTTTTTCAATTGTCTCCTTATTAACTTGAACAAAAGGCAGTAGTTTTCCTTTTGTTCAAGCTTGCATTTTGAAAGCTAAGCCTGTATTTCTCTTCTTGTTATCCGCATTTTGTATCATAAAATCCACAATGTTTTTATTACCAATAATGATAAGTAATTTTTTTGCTCTTGTCATTCCAGTATACAGTAAATTTCTAGTTAAGAGCATTGGGGCAGTTTGTGCAATTGGCATAATTACAACATCAAATTCGCTTCCGTTGTGCTTTATGTACTGTAATGGCATATGCATGCTCTATTTGCTCTAGCTCGCTAAATTGATACCATACTTCTTTCTCATCATCATATTTTATTTTCACTTGTTTATTAAATTCATCTATCTTCTGAATGGTTCCAAACTCCCCATTAAATACACCGCTTCCGCTTTCAAAGTATGGCTCTTTCTTCTCCCAGTATATATCATAATTATTTTTTATTTGCATAATTCTATCTTCCTCTCGGAAGATACTGTCTCCAAATTTTCTTTCTTTTTTGGTTTCAGAAGCAGGGTTTACTGTTTGCTGTAACAGTTTATTTAATTCTTTTGTTCCTAATTCTCCTTTTTTGGTTGGTGTAATTACTTGAATATTTTTAAAAAAGTCATAATCGCCATAGTTTTTGAGGCGTTCTCCGCTTAATGTAATAATATTGTACAAAATTTTATCCTTGCTATTCTCATTTACAAAGAAAAAATCATTTAAGAAATTGTTGTCTTTTTCGATTTTTGCCTCTTCTTCCACATACTCTTTGGCAGGTTCTACATCTTTTTCATCCATATTATTCAATTCTTCCATCTCTTCTTTGGTAATAAAACCTTCTCCATCATTTACACGGTGGGCATTTACAATAATCTTGCTTTTGGCAGCTTGCCTAAAAATTTTATTTAATGTAATTGTCGTTATTTTTCCAGATTCAATAATATCTTTTAATACATTGCCTGGTCCCACAGATGGCAATTGGTCAATGTCTCCAACCAATACTAATTTAGTGCCTTTATATAATGCTTTACATAAATAATTCATTAAAAATAAATCTACCATGGACATCTCGTCCACAATGACAATATCTCCATCAATTGGTGCTACGGAAATTTCCGTATTAATTCCTTGATTTTCGTCATTGAACTTTCCTATTTCTAATAAGCGATGTAATGTTTTTGCCTCTTCTCCTGTTGTTTCTGACATCTTTTTAGCGGCTCTTCCGGTAGGTGCACATAGCACGGGTTTCATTTCATTATGTTTAAAAATATCTATAATCGTTTTAATGATTGTGGTTTTACCAGTACCTGGTCCACCAGTAATTACACACACATTATGCTCATTAATTGCCTCTATCGCCTCTTTTTGCTTTTCCGATAAATCTATATTGGACTTTTTTTCAAATAATGCTAGTTCTTTTTCAAATCGGTCTATTTTTTTCACATTTTTGTAATCATCTAAATCTATCAATCTTCTTGCTACATTTTCTTCTGCATCATAATATTGGTATAGGTATACCCATTCTGTTTCGTCTCGGTCTTCTAAAACAATGTCCCCTTTTGCTTTCATATTGATTAGGGTTTCTTCTATTTCGTTTTCTCCCACATTTAATAGCTTTTTTACAAATTCAATCAAACCCTCATATCTTGTGCAACAATGTCCATTTAGTGTCATTCGAATTAATGCATGCTTAATTCCGCTTCGAATTCGCTTTTCGTTGTTATAATCCATCCCCATGTCTAATGCCATTTTGTCAATTTGTTCAAAATTTGCCTTACTTACTAAATCAATTAAAAGATACGGATTTGCCTCGATTTCTTCCATTGCATTTGCGCCAAGCTCTTTATATATTTTTTCTGCGCTTTGTGGCCCTATTCCAAACTTATCTAAAAATCCAACTAATTGCCACACTTCCCAATGTTCAATAAACGTATTTGCAATTTCAATTGCTTTTTCTTTGGTAATCCCTTTTACTTGTGCAAGTTTGGTCGGTTCAAACTTAAACACATTTAAAGTATCTTCTCCAAACATATCCACAATGTGTTTGGCTGTAGCAGGTCCAATCCCCTTTATTCCACAATTGGCAAGATATCGTTCTAATGCTTTTGTGGTTTGTGGCATCTTTTTTTCAAAAGTATCTACTTTAAATTGTCTACCATATTCTTGATGTTCTACGAATCGCCCCACTACATTAAGGGTATCCCCAATGTTAACAAATGGGAGATACCCTACTATGGTAGTTTCGTCTTCTAAACTATTGATATTTTCTGCATTTTCATCATTGATAGTAAAGAATTCTAATTGATTGCTCATGCTTTGTTCTAGCTTTCTCTGTTCTCTTTGCTTTTCGCTAGCTTTCATGGCATCTTTATCTAATTTTAGCACAGCAATACAGTAACTGTTTAAATCATTTTTATAAATTATTTCAATAACTTCGCCTTGTAATTCCAAATGTACGACCTCTTTTTTGTGTGATTTTATGGGAATTATATCACAAAGGTGGAGCGTTTACAATAAGTTTTTCTGTTTTACATAAAATTTTATTTATTTCGTAAATTTACAAAGTAACTTCCAAGACTAATATATAAATATGGAAATTAAGTTTACACAAAATATCAT
>CALXKT010000086.1 GCA_944388985.1 uncultured Clostridia bacterium
ATTGTTTATTATTCTGATAGCAGTTTTTCATATGCGTAAACAAACACAAAAAAGATAGGCATTCTGCCAATTAAATTTCTTTTTTCTTTGAAATTTATTGACATTACCTATCTTATTTTTATTTATATTTTTTGCGCTACAAATAAAGCCTTTTGGGCTAAATGTTACTCTCTCTCTCTTTTTTACAGTTGCAATGATTTCGGAAGTTCTTGTATTTTTCATCATTTGCTGTTTGCTCCTTTTTTTCTTTATTTGTTTCTGCAATGTTTACAATAAGTGCAACTTCATTATATACTTTTGGCATTTTTTTGACAAGTACTTTTCGCAATTTTTTTCTAAAAAATGTTACTACAAGTTACAAATATAACTCTGGGTCTACGCTAACGCTATCTTTTTGTATCTCAAAATGTAAGTGAGAGTCGTCTGCAATTTCAAAAGTGGCTGTGTTACCAACAGTGCCAATGGTCTGCCCCTGCTTAACTTTCTCTCCTTCTTCAATAAATTCTGCTGTTAGCAAGTTGGAGTATATTGTGGTAAATCCATTTACATGTTCTATTACTACCGTAAGGCCATAACGAGGGTCATTTTTGATAGATTTTACAGTTCCCTCTGCTGACGCTTTTACAACCGTTGCTTTTTCTGCCGCGATGTCGATTCCATTATGGGTAACCCATTCATCTAATGTTGCAGAGTATATTAAATTATCTTTTGCAAATTCTCTTAATATTTCTCCCTCTAATGGCATCTTAAATTCGGGATCTTTTACTGGTTTTTCTTCAGTTTCTGCATTATCTGAACTTTCTTTTCCTTCACTATTATTTTCTGTTACCTTGTTTTCCTCACTAGCATCTGATGCTGTATTACTTGTATTTACAGCATATTTTGTAGTTTCATTTTTTTCTTCACTTGTTTCTTGTGCAGATGCATCATTCGTCGTGTTTGTGCTAGCAGTACTTTCTCCTGTCGTATTTCCCACTAAGTTTGCTTCACTGTTTTGCATTTCATTTACTGTTCTTCCCATTTGTGTGCTTGTTTCTTCTACTTGGTTCACCATTTCCTCTTCTAAAACAGAACTGTTAAATCTTGCTAACTGTGATTGTTCTGGCTCTCCTGTACCATACAAAAGAAAAATAGCTACGAAAGCAATAATCATTAAAGATAATACTCCTCCTGCCATGTATAAAACTTTCTTGATATCCATTCTCTCTTTATTAAATACTCTTCTTTCTCTTCTCATTTTGATTCCTCCTAACATTTAATTATCATAAGTATTTACATTTTTGAGATTTTTATACAGTTTTCTAAAAAGAATATTTATTTTCAAGAAAAAGATAAGATAACATAATCAAAAAATCTTATCTCCTATCTTTAAAATATTTTTTCTACATGTCTGTAATTTCAACATCTGTATAAAAGTGATGGATAATATCTTCGTAATTTTTTCCTTGCTTTGCTAAGCTATCTGCCCCTGTTTGGCTCATGCCAACGCCATGGCCATAACCAGTAACTTCAAATTTTATTTTTCCTCCTTCTCTTGTTACTTTAAAATTAGCTGACCTTAAACCAAAAATAGTTCTTACTTCTACTCCCGATAATTCTAAATTTCCTATTTTTATTGTCTTAACACGATTTCCCTCTGTGTATTCTGTTACTTCAATGCAATTATCCTCTTTCCAATTAATTTCAAAATCGCTATGTACCTCTTTTATTTTCTCTACAAATTCCTCCTCTGTAAATTCCGCTTCGGAACTGTATTGGCTATAAGCATCTTCCCCTGCGGTTGACACTGATTGTAAATAAGGGTATCCGCTTCCTCCCCACACTTCGATAGGTGCTTCGGTTTCGCCACCACTATTAGAATGAAAAAATGCATTAATCGGTTTCCCTTGATAGGTAATAATTTTCCCTTGTGTACTATTAACCGCGTTTACAATCTTCTTCCAATTTTCCTCTTGCTCGTTTTCTTCCCATCTAGCAAATCGATTTTCCTTTGAAATCCACGCTTGGCAACAAGTTGAATCATCACAAATATCTGCCTCTCCATGTTTCCCATCATTATTGACAATTTTATATAACGTATAGGTTCTTGCAACCACAGCCTGCGCCTTTAACGCTTCTTCTTCAAAAGACACCGGCATTTCTGCTGAAACCACTCCGTACAAATACGTATCTAATTCCAATTCTTCCGTCTTTCCCGTATCTTGATGTAACAATTGAATAGTGTCATAATCTTTGTAATCGTACGTCGATTCCAATATAGCATTTGGGGAAATGTCGTTAGCCTCTTTATCTTCCACTACATTGCCATCACTGGTTAATACTTCTGCCGAAGAAGTTCGCTTCTCAAAACTAGTTGTAAAAATAACCGGAATCGCAAAGCAAATAAAAATTAAAATGCTAAAATAAATTAAAATTTTTTTCATTTCTTCTCTTTTCCTATTTTGTCTTTTTTTAACCCCTTTTATTAACTCACATTACATTCACACCATAATCACAGAATTCAAGCCGTAATCGCATTATCTCTCGTTAGCTTTCTTTTCATCATCTCTAGCCCTTTTCTTTCCATGCGCGATACCTGCACTTGATTTACTCCCATCATCTTTGCCACCTCTGTTTGCGTTTTTCCTCTAAAATAGCGCAAAAGTATTACTTGTTTTTCCTTTTCTTTCAATTCTTTTATAGAATCCCAAAGAACAATCTTATTCACCACTTGATTTTGCTCATCCACTCCCGTACTTAATTTATCTAAAAGGCAAATGTCATCTTCAGTAGCGTTGTCCGCTTCATAAATAGAATTAACCGGCACCTTGCTCTCCAAGGCCATAACAATATCTTCTTTTGAAGTATTTAATTCTATCGCCATCTCTTCAATTCCAATTTCTTTCCCCTGCTTTCCATATTCTTTCTGTAATTCTGCTATTTTATACGCCAATTCTTTAATAGACCTACTTATTTTTACCGGTCCCTCTGTTTGTGTATATCTACGTATTTCACCTAATATATATGGCACGGCATAAGTAGAAAGTTTTACCTCAAAACTCGTATCAAATTTTTTTATAGACTTAATAAACCCCATTACCGCAATTTGATATAAATCCTCTATCTCAAATCCCCTATCTTTATACCTTTTTACCAAACTCCAAATAAGACCATTGTTTACTTGAATCAACTTCTCCATTGCCTCTTGATTCCCTCTTTGCGCCTCTTCTATATCGGATTTTTGATTTTCATATAAACTCGTCTCCAGCACTTAGCTCACTCCTCCTATACTTGCTAGTTCTTCTTCCATGTTCACTAAATGCTTTTTTATCTTCTTCCTCATAATAACTTTTGTTCCTAGCCCAAGTACAGAATCAATTTCCACACTATCCATAAAACTTTCCATAATGGTGAACCCCATTCCCGACCTTTCTAAATTTGCCTTGGTTGTATAAAGTGGCTTACGTGCAAGTTCCACATTTTCAATTCCTTTTCCCGTATCCGAAATTTCAATCTCCACTGTATTTTTTATAATTCTTCCTTTTATTTTAATAATCCCCTCATTATCCTCATATCCATGAATAATGCTATTCGTAACCGCCTCCGATACAGCCGTTTTAATATCCGCTAATTCTTCTATGGTAGGATCCAACTGCGAAGCAAATGCTGCTACTGTAATACGTGCAAAAGCCTCGTTACACGATTTACTCAAAAACTCCAACTTCATTTCATTATCATACATCTTCTCTTTTCCTCCTTTTTTTATTTTAGTCCACTTTGGGGACAGGCGTTTTTCTTCACTTTTTTCCAAATTAGGGACAGGCCTTTTTGTCTCCTTCGCATTGCCTACCCTACATCTCTACGTTCTTCCATCGGAATAATTTTGTTAATTCCACTCATTTCCAGCAATTTTTTAAGTGTATTACTCAAATTCACAATCTCCAAACTTCCCCCTATTAGCTTCATCATCTTGTACCTTCCAATTAGCATTCCAATTCCTGCACTATCCATAAAAGTAACCCTACTGAAATCAAATATAGTTTTTCTAGGCATATATCTTGTAATTTCAT
>CALXKT010000087.1 GCA_944388985.1 uncultured Clostridia bacterium
ATGAAATGTATTTAAGGCAGGAAGAGTTCCATATTCCGGATTCCAAGCTGGTGAATGGAGGCTGCGACTCCATTATGAATACTGTAATGGAGCTGGCAAAGGCGGAGCAAGTATTGGCATGGAAAATGAAAAAAGATGATGACCAGGGGGAAGATGAAGGCAATTCTTGGGGCTTTGAGCTGAAGCTTGTAGAAGACGAAGAGGACGATTGAGTGATGCTTTGTTAATTAAGGGGGACTCACATTTTGACGCTGAAAGAAAAGCTGTTACAAAAGCGCGAGAAAGCTAAAAGGCTTGACGAAGCACAAGTATCGAAATTCTTGTGTACTAAACACGATTTACGCCACAGAGAGTTTGTTATTCCTAATGGCATGAACTTCGAACACATCATCGAATACGCTATGCGTTTAGCAAAGCGAGATGGTGTTGAAGCTTACAAGGATGAAGTACAATCCATTGGCTTCTGGAATTTTGTGGTAAAATGGTAGAACAAGAGAAGAAACTTGATTAGTTTTCTTTTTCGCAAAAGGGTTTAATTCGTAAGAATTAGGCTCTTTTGCTTTATAAAACGAGCATAAATGAAACTGAAACAAGGGGACACACAATTTGTTTCAGTTTTGAAACGAATTGTGTGTCCCCTTGTTTCAGAAATTGAATAATAATAAAGAAGAAAAATGTTGTAAAAAGTAGAAAAAAATGATAGAATAGTGGTGGACTAAAGGAGGAATTATGTTAGAATTACAAGATATTTGTTTTTCAAGAGATAATAAACACATTTTGAAAAACGTAAATTTAAGAATAGATAATGACAAAATGGTTGTGATTACAGGACCAAATGGTTCTGGAAAATCGACACTTGCCAAAATTATTATGGGAATTGAAAATCCGGATTCTGGAAAAATTATTTTTAATGGCAAGGATATTACGAATTTATCCATTACAGAAAGGGCAAAAATGGGAATAGGTTTTGCGTTTCAGCAACCAGTTCGCTTTAAAGGCCTAACAGTAAAAGATTTAATTGAAATATCAGCAGGCAACAGTATTAAGGTGTGTGATGCCTGCGACGTCCTAGCAGATGTGGGACTTTGTGCACAAGAGTATTTGAATAGAGAGGTCAACAGTGGTCTTTCTGGCGGAGAACTAAAAAGAATTGAAATTGCAATGCTTGCAGCTAAAAAATCGAAACTTACTATTTTTGATGAACCAGAAGCTGGAATTGATTTATGGAGTTTTAATAACCTTATTTCTGTATTCGAAAAAATGCATGATGACATTAAAGGTTCTATTATTATCATTTCACATCAAGAAAGAATTTTAAATATTGCTGACGAGCTTGTACTTATTAAGAATGGTAAAGTAGAAAAACATGGTTCAAGAGAGGAAGTTTTACCAGAAATTATGGGAAAGGTAAAGCCTTGTCACAAACTTACTGGAAAGCAAGATTGCAACGAAGGAGGGGCAGAATAAATGGATAAAATAGAGAAAAATTTGTTAAAAGAAATTGCCGATATTGAAAAGACACCAATGGGTGCATACAACATTAGAGAAAATGGAAAAGGAATAGCAAGAAATACAACTGCTAATATAGATATTGTTACAAAAACAGACAAGCCGGGAATTGACATTATTATAAAGCCAAACACAAAAAATGAAAGTGTGCATATTCCGGTTATTCTAACCCAGGGAGGACTAAATGACTTAGTGTACAACGATTTCTACATTGGAGAAAATGCCGATGTGGTAATTGTAGCAGGGTGCGGAATTCACAATAGCACTTGTGATACAGCAGAACATGACGGAATTCATACGTTCCATTTGGCAAAAGGTGCAAAAATAAAATATATAGAAAAGCATTATGGAGAAGGAGAAGGCACAGGAGATAGAATTTTAAATCCACAAACCATTATCAATTTAGAGGAAAATGCAACCATGGAAATGGAATCGGTGCAAATAAAAGGTGTTACTTCTACGGTAAGAGAGACATTTGCAAACATGAAAAAGGGAAGCAGTTTAGTAATCTCCGAAAGAATAATGACAACAGGAAAACAAACTGCCAAAACCATATTTGATGTAAACCTTGATGGAGAAGATTCTAGTGTGCATGTAGCTTCTAGGTCAGTAGCAGAAGATGATTCGGTACAAGAATTTATCTCTAATGTAAAAGGAAACACAAAATGCTTCGGACATGTAGAATGTGATGCCATTATTATGGGAAACGGAAGAGTTATCTCCGACCCAAAAATAGAAGCAAATGATGTGGAGGCAAGCCTAATTCACGAAGCAGCAATTGGAAAAATTGCAGGAGAGCAATTGATAAAGCTTATGACATTGGGACTAACGGAAAAAGAAGCAGAAGAGCAAATTATAAACGGCTTTTTGAAATAAACCTGTTTTTGGGACTTGTTTTTGGTGACGGAGGAAAAAAACAAGTAAGAGCTTGAACAGAAGGGACACTCCTTTTTGTTCAAGCTCTTGGATTTTTGAGACACTCTTTTTTGTCCAAGCTCTTAAACTTTTGAGACACTCCTTATTTTTTAGAGAAATAGCGAACAAGGTCTGTCCCTTTTGTTTAAGTTCTTGAACGTTTAGGAGTGTCCCTTCTGTTCAAGCTAAAGCATTTTTTCTATAATTTGTACAGCATTGCTTGCGGCGCCTTTTCGGATGTTGTCAGCTACAACCCAAAGGTTTACTCCAGAAGCAACGCTCTCGTCTCTACGAATTCTACCTACAAAAACTTCGTCATGTCCAGAAGCGTTTATGGCAAGTGGATAAATTGGTTTTTCAACAAAATTATCTTCTATAATAATTCCAGGTGCTGTAGATAAAGTCTTTACTAAATCTTCCATTTCAAAATCTTTTTCGAATTCTACGTTAATGGCTTCACTATGTGAGTTGAATACAGGAACACGAACTGTAGTTGCTGTTATTTTTAAATCGGGTCTTTTTAATATTTTTCTTGTCTCGTTTATCATTTTTTCTTCTTCCTTGGTATAACCGTTTTCTAAAAATACATCTATATGAGGTAAACAGTTTGAAAAAATAGGGTAGTTGAATTTTGTTAGTTCATACGATGATTTTCCTATGCTAGAAAAATCTATATTTGAATAAGCTTTGTCTGTAATATAATTCTTTATACCATTCTCTAAATCCATAACACCGTTTCGCCCTGCGCCAGATACTGCTTGATAAGTAGCATATACAATTCTTTTAATTTTGTATTTGTCATCTAATGGCTTTAAAGCAACTACAGCTTGAATAGTTGAACAATTTGGATTTGCAATAATACCATGATTATTTTGTATTTCTTCTGGATTTACTTCTGGAACAACAAGTGGTACTTCTGGATCCATTCGAAAAGCACTACTATTATCTACCACAATGCAACCTTTAGAAGCAGCTATAGGAGCATATTTTTTGGATGTAGAACCACCAGCAGAAAAGATGGCAAAATCAAAACCACTATCAAAAGAAGTTTCTGTTAATTCTTGAACTGTGTATTCCTTTTCCATAAAATGAACCTTTTTTCCAGCAGATTTAGCAGAAGCAAAAAGTACATATTCCGAGATGGGCAATTTTTTCTCTTCTAATACTTTTAATACCGTTCTTCCTACTAAACCAGTAGCACCAACAATGGCTAATCTTACATTTTTCAATTCACATCATTCCTTTTTTTATAAATTTATTACAATATATATATTAGAAACATGGGAAAGATGTTAATAAAAATTTAAACCATACACCGTTTACTTTTATGCAAAGCCGTGAATTGTAACAATAAAATAGGAAATAAGAAGAAAAATTTTCAAAACTGCTAGGTGAAATCAAAAACATATGATATAATGTATCCATGTAAAAAACGGAGGTAGTAGCCTATGAAAAAGTTACCATATGGAATTAGTAATTATGAAGAGTTAATACAAGATGAATATTATTATGTAGACAAAACGCAATATATAGAAAAATTAGAAAATTTAGCAGAGAAAAGAATAACATTCTTACGTCCACGAAAGTTTGGAAA
>CALXKT010000088.1 GCA_944388985.1 uncultured Clostridia bacterium
AACAAATGTTCCACAATCCCAGTTTGGTAGCCCTGTTGATATAAAAAAGTTTAGGAAAACAAATGAGAATAATATTTTTACATCTAGCAATATATCATTTGGTACATTAACTAAGCTTTCAAGTTTAGCAATACATACAATTGCTGGAATTATTAATACTGCTACAATTATTAAATTTCCCCAAAACACAGAATTATAATACAAATTTGCTTTTTTGTAATCTTTTTTCACATAAGCTATAGCAATAAATCTAGCAGCCATACTATTTAATGCTGTTACAATTAATTGCGCATAAGTCACAAAATTATTTGCTAATGTTACAAATCCATTAGCTTCTACCCCAATATGTTCTACAATATAAGGAGATAGCCAAAAGCTAATTGCTACATTGGTTAATAGTACAAACATACTGCATACTACATTTATTATTGTTCTCTTATTGTTGCTCATTTTGTATCCTCTTTATTAATCTTTTTACTTTTCTTATTATTTTTTTCAAATTCGAATAGATAGGATGATGACCTAATTTATTAATATCTATCTTGTAAAACCATTTAATCTCATTAGGCAAATCTTCATACTTAACATTTTTCTTCAACGCTTTTTGGATTGGCTCATACCATATTTCTACATGTTCAAAACCATCACTATTCTTTATCCTTTTTAGTTGTTTCGATGTATAATTAAAACCATAATCCTTTGGATCCGCATTTTCTGCAAATAATCCTAGCATCGTTCTCCAACACTTCTCACAATTACAACAATTTTTTCCTGCATTTTCTTGCCAGCAAACTCTTAATTTAACTTTCTTATTATTTTTCCTACTATATTCTACTATATTATGTACTTTATCTTGTCTGTTAAACTCATATCCATCATGCACTACATTAGTATCACTTATTCTCAAATATGGATCAATTGTAATATCAGATGCAAGTGTGAATTTTCCCTTCTCTTTTTCTGTGTAACTAGAGGCAAAATAAATCGTTTTTATTTCTTTAATATGTGTAATAGGTGCAGCTAGGCATATAAGTCCTATACCATGTTGAAAACCATGCCACCACGTATCTTTGCTATCCTTAACAAGTTCGCATAACTTGTTTTCATAAAAACATTCTCTTAGGTTGGATTTAGCAATTATATAACTCAATTTAAATTCATTTCCTACTTCCTTTATATGATTTTCAACATTTTTCCATCCAATTTCATCTTTAATTTTTATATCTGCTCCCCATACAGTAAACATAGTTGGCTTTTCCTCTATATGGTTTAATAATGTATTAAATGCATCTACTCCTCCACTAAAAAATGCTAATGCTCCTTTAGGATTTTTCATTTTGTTTTTTGTCAATTTACTCGCTTCTATACTTCCTTTAAATTCTAAATTTGGATACATCTGTACATATCCTTCTTTAAATTCCGGTATAGATTCAAAAAAGTTTTTATCACAATCTTTAATATTAATTTTTGCATCACACAACCAAGAAATAGGCAAAATGTTGCAGATAAGTGGAATAATAGCAATGCTTTCTGGGACATTGTCAATATTATAGTTATACTCTACAAAAAATTTTTCTTCTTTAAACAGTTTTTTCCAATTTCCATTTATTCTGTAATTATATTCTATTCGATTTTTTGTTATTATTGGTGAATCAATATCAATTGTATTCATTTCTTTTTCCTCCCACAAAATTCACTTCTATATTTTCATTTTTAATTGTATCATATACTCCACTAACTTTTCCACTAGAATTATCAAACGCTATGCAAGGAGTTCCTGTAATTACACTCAAAATCATTCCATGCAATCTATCTGTTACTACTAATTTAGATTTACTAAATTGTTTAATTATTTTTTTGAATTCTTTCTTTCCTTGCTTATATGTATAAATTTTCCTATCAACTTTCAATGTATCAGTATATGTTATTTTTTCTTTTGGATACTCTTGCTTTATCTTTTCAATAAATGCTTTTTCTTCATTTGCAGATAACTTCTTTTCTTTGTCATTTCTAAAGCAAAAAATAATTCCTTTTCTCTTATACTTGTTATTTCTATAATCTAAGTTTAACGCCATATCCTTTTTTAATTCACAATTTAATTTTAAAATATCCTTTGTATATTCATAGCTTTTTCTTTCTCTGCAATACACTTTTAGCTCTTTACAACTATCATAATATTTTTTATCAATGTTTAAGCATAATTTTCCAAATTCATCTTCTGAATAGTATATTGTTTGAGGGAATATAGTGATTTTGTTATTTTTAAATGTCTCCAAGACTTTATTTATTCTTTGCTGTTCATTTCTCCATAAAGTCCCTATATTACCTCCGCCAGTTATATAGATATTATCTTCTACATCTACATGTTTGTCCGATTTTGTTTCAAAGAAAATAGTCATCTCATTTGCAGATACAGAAAAAGGAGTTTTACCTTGTTTTTTTAGGTATTCTTCTTCTCCAAATAGTATAGCATGGTCTCCTAAATTTCCAGTATTTGGTCCATTAAATATTAAATATAACGGTTCCTTATTTTTTCTCTGTTTTTTGACATATGACAAAAAATGATTATAATATTCTTTCTTTTTTCTATTCTTAAGTTTCAATAATTTTTTCATTATTGATAAGTTCTTTCTTAATAAAAATAATTTTATCTTGTTCTTTTTTCCGTTGCAAACTAAATGCTCTCGTTTTATTTTTATTAGATTCTGATTTATAATTTTTAATGTCTCATTTACTAGTCCATAGTCATCATATACATGTGAGATTTTATTTAAATTTCTAAAGCATTTTTTTATTTCCATATTAGCCATTGCTTTTTTTAAGTTATCTTCCTTAACTTCATCATATATTTGCTGATAAAATATTATTTCGTCATTCCATAACTTGTTAAAACCTTCTTTCATAATACTATCTTCTCTATCTCTATAGTAATACAAATATTTTGAAGTATCGCAATTTATGGTTAACTCTTTTTTTAGTAAGATTCTTATAAAAAATTCAATATCCTCAAATACTTTCAAGCCTTCTTGATATCTATATTCATTAAATACTTCTCTTTTATATAATTTTCCCCATGCTTCATGTGGCAAAATATCATATCCAAACATTTCTAAAAGTTCTTTACTGTTAATCGAATTTTTTTGAACTGGTAAATAATAATTAGGTATTATCGCTTCATTCCCCTTCAATTCATATCTATTAGCTATCGCTATATCTACATTATTGATTGATATGATATTAATTAGTTCTTCAACATAATTTAGCTCAACATAGTCATCCGAATCAATAAAAGTTACATATTCTCCTGTACATACTTCTAATCCAGCATTTCTTGCACTTGATAAACCACCATTTTTTTTATGAACTACTTTTATTCTATTATCTTGTTCTTTATAATTATCACATATTTTGCTACAATTATCTGTCGAGCCATCATCTACCAATATTATTTCTATATTATTATATGTTTGTCGAATTGTAGATTCAATACATTTTTCCAAATAATTATCAACGTTATAAATAGGTATTATAATTGATACTAGTTTTTGCATGTCTATTACTCCTATAATTTAATTTTATTAAAATTTTCTCTTTTTAAATTCAAAAAATATATTGGGCATAATATAAAAAGCTAACGATTTTATTTTTGTTTTAACAGAAATATCTTTTATTTTTATAAATTTTATGTACATTATTCTATATTTTTTTATTAATGCTCTTTGAATATCCATTGAATTATCAATATACTTTTTTACTTTTATATAAAATTCCCTTATTACACTCATAATCATTTCAAAAGTCTTATTGTATAGATACTCTTCATTATGATTATGATAAAACTTCAATCTTTCCTCTAATGCTTCTAAGAAGTCAAGTCTTTTAACATTGAACTTTTTACCAGTTATACTATTATCATT
>CALXKT010000089.1 GCA_944388985.1 uncultured Clostridia bacterium
TTCCTGCATTACTTCTATCGCTACTTTGCCTTTTGTTTCTGCTAATGTTTCTACTGTTTTTAAGGCTTCTACTTTTGTTGTTGCTTTTTCTAATGTACTTTCTTGCTTTTCTCTTTTCATGACTTTCCTCCTATTTTATCTACTTACTTTCCTGTTTTATTAAAACTCTAATCCATCAGTTTTAAGAATCTGTTTCATTTATTCACAAAATTCACTACAAAAAGGACAGACTTTCTCGCAGAAGCTCTATTCGCTTCTTCTTTTCGAAAAAATCTATCCTTTTTATTTTGCACTTTATTATTTCTTTTTTTACATCACAAAAAAACTCTAGTTCACTAGAATATAGCTCTCTCTCTCTCTCTCTCTCTTACAACCTCAACGTTTTCCGTCATCTTTGTTTTTCCTTTCGTTTTTAGTTATTGCCTTACTTCACAAACTACCTTGTTCTCTTTTCTTCTGTCAATAGAGTAAGCACTGCCCATCGTAGTTTTTGCCAAGTGTTTTACTTGTGCTCCTACTTCTCCTATTTCTAGCACATTATGAAATCTACCTGCATGTGCTACCACCACTCCGATGGAAATAGAAGTTAGTGGGAATTGTTCTAGAACGCACTTTCTATTTGGTACTTCTAAATATCCTCTTTGTATATCTTCTTCTGTAAAGAATTTTACTACACCTTTATCAAATTCGGCTATAATGTTTTGGCAAATTGATTCATAATCGTCCTTTTCCGAAACAATAGCTACAAAATCGTCTCCTCCAATATGCCCTACAAATGTATTGCCACTAACAGATAATTTATCAATATTATCTACAATTGTACGCGCTGTAAATTTTATAATTTCGTCTCCGTTTAAGAAACCATATACATCGTTGTATGCTTTAAAGTTGTCCAAGTCTAAGTAGAGCATTACAAAATCTTCTTTATTCAAAAGCCTTTTTTTCATTTCTGCTTGTATTTGTACATTTCCTGGAAGTCCTGTAAGTGGGCTTACTCTTCGGTTCGTATCTAGCAAGCGTATTACGTTTTTTATTGTATAATACAAATACTCCTTATCAATTGGTGCTTTTATATAATGTTCCACGCATTCTTTTAGTACCTCTACACGATGTTCTTTTTCTTTGTTAGAAGATATGACAATAATAGGTGTTATGCTATTATCCTCATTTGCACGAATTCTTTTGCAAATTTCTATAATATTTTCGTCTATTTCATCTTCATTGATAATAATTAAAGAAGGTATATTTTTAAGTGCTTCATCAATTTTATCGGTATTTACCTTTTTTAGTTTATATTCTTTTTCTTTTTTGAACAACTCTGAAACAGTTTCTTTTACGGTATTGCTATTATCGATAATATAAATCTCTTGTGCCATTTTAACCTCCGTTTTTCTTTGTATTTTTTAATTTTTTCTTTTAAATCCTCTAAAGAAATTTTTTGTTTCATAAATTCTGCAATATTCTCAGAATTCATTTCTGGGAATGCTTTTCGTAATCGAATAATTCTTTTATATACCTTAATTTTTAAGATTGCTTGTTTTGTTTTTAATTCTCTAATTAGCTTTTGAGCGTTTTGGCGATAGTTTGCTTCCAAAGTTTCATTTTTCAACTCAGCCAGTTTTTCTTTTATCTTATCACCAATTTCAAATACTTGTCTAATTTTTTTATCAATAAACATAATTCGATAGATGGTAATAACTGAATCTACTAAAATTGCAACACATAACAGAACGTCCACAAAAAGAAGGATATCTTCTGGTATTTTTTCTACGAATCCCTCTAATGCCGGTTGTATAACGAATACTAGTAGTACACCTAATATTCCCCAATAGATTGAATTTTTGAGGCATACTCTTCCTTGAAAATTAAATTTCAAGTCGGAGTAATCCCAATATTTTGTTTTAAATAGCTTTTCTAATATAACGGCAACAATGTATTCCCATACCGAAAAGAATACAAATCCCATGAAAAAGATAATAATGATATTATGAGAAAAGCCACTTAATGCTAGCATTAGCACAGCTCCCAGCCCATACATTGGGCAGAATGGTCCATAAAGGAACCCACTATTGGTAGGCGTTTTTAATAAAATAGTTTTATAAATAGATTCCAAGCACCATCCTAAAAAGGAATATATAATAAAATAGAAAATAATATTATCTTGCATATTCAAATTCTGTTGCTCCTACTGTAGATAATCCGTTTACATTGGTAACGGTAATGTTTAAAGTATTGGTTCCATCCACTAAATCGATTGAATACCTTACTTCGGTTCGGTTAATGTCATTTATGGTGTATACTTGTCCATTTAGGTTAATTTCTAAGGATTGTACTCCATCCATATCTGCAACACCTATAATTAATTTATCGGTTTCCTCATCAATCGTTAATTCTGTAATTTCTGGTTTTGCAGAAACAATAATCGTTCTTTCATATTCTGCAATATTTCCTGTTTTATCTGCTGCTGTTACATAAATAGTATGCTCTCCTCTTTCCATACTCGTAACATTATATTGCATACTTCTTTCGTCTTCTTCTGGATTATCAATTCTTATTTCTTCCCCATCATCAATTTGGTAAGTAATATAGTCTAAGTCTGTATCATCAGTTGCTACAATTACGACATTCTCTCCCTCACCACTGATATTAATAGTAGGTTTTACAATATCAATACCATCTAATATAATTTCTTTGGTGTAGGTAATGGCTCTTCCGGTTTCATCTTCTAAAATAATCGTTAATGTATTGTTTTCGCTTGGTAATATAATGGTTTCTTGAAAATTAGTAGCTTCTTCTGTGATAGACATTTCTTCTGAATTAGACCAACTATAACGGAATCGGTCAATTTGGTTTACGCTTTGTACATCTACCACCAAGGTGTCATTTACTCTTGTCATAGAAACAATTGGCAAATCTTCTGTATTATTGCCTTTTGCGTCGCGATATAGCGCATAGGAACTGTGCCCAATAATGCATAATGCAAATATGATAATTGCTACTGCAAAAAATCGAACGATGTTTTTTATTCCAACTGGTTGAGATGGGCCTTTACTTTTCTTTGTTTTTGCTTTCTTTTTATTCTCTACCATTAAAATTTGATTCATTTGTTTTCCTCCGTTATTTCTTGCATTATATCATACCCTTTTTTTGTTGTAAATATTTATGGAAAATTTATTGTAAATCACGCCCTTGAACAAAAGGGACACTCCTAAATGTTCAAGTTTTTAAACAAAAAGGAGTGTCCCAAACGTTCAAATTCTTAAACAAAAAGGAGTGTCCCTTTTGTTCAAGAATTTGTTTCAAGTTTTATAATACGAATTTCTTAATTAAGATTACGCCTGTTCCAAGTAGTACTAATACTCCTGCTATTACTGCTATGTTGTGGCCTCCTACACCTGTTACGATAGATAATACTACAGATGCATCGTCGATATCGTCTTCTCCTGGGACTTCGTTGTCTGGGGTAGAATCGATGTCGTCATCGCTGTCTTCGGAGATTTCTGCCCAGTTGGTTTTTACTCCTAGGTTGTCGCTCTTGTTAATCCATCTTAGGGTTATTTCGATGGTTACACTCTCTCCTGGCTCAAGTAATACATCGCTTAATTGGTCGGTAGTTACCGTTCCGTCTTCATTTAGTACCCATCCTTCATTATCTTCTGCTACGAATTCTAGGCCTTCTGGTATATAGTCTTTTATTTCATAAGCATATCCGGCTTTGTTTCCTTCGTTGGTGATTCGAATTTGATATGTAAATTTAAATGTTGCTCTCTCAATTTGGTTGCTTCCTAGTTCTATTTTTACAATCTCTTCTGGGTCATCCTCAAAGGTGTGGCCAGTTTGTTCTACATA
>CALXKT010000090.1 GCA_944388985.1 uncultured Clostridia bacterium
GCAGCTGATTTACACAAAGTATTATTAGTTGGTGGTTCTACAAGAGTTCCAGCTGTTCAAGAAGCTGTTAAGAAAATTACAGGAAAAGAACCAGACAAAGGCATCAACCCAGATGAATGCGTTGCAATTGGTGCAGCTATTCAAGGTGGTGTTCTTTCTGGAGATGTAAAAGATTTAGTATTATTAGATGTAACACCATTATCATTAGGTATTGAAACATTAGGTGGAGTATTTACAAAATTAATTGAAAGAAATACTACAATACCAACAAAGAAATCACAAGTATTCTCTACAGCAGCAGATGGTCAAACAAGCGTTGAAATCCACGTACTTCAAGGAGAAAGAGAAATGGCTGCTTACAACAAAACATTAGGAAGATTCCAATTAACAGGAATTCCAGCAGCACCAAGAGGAGTACCTCAAATTGAAGTTACATTTGATATCGATGCAAACGGTATTGTTCACGTATCTGCAAAAGATATGGCAACAGGAAACAGTCAACAAGTTGCTATTACAGCAAGCACAAACTTAACAGACGAAGACATCGATAGAGCTGTAAAAGATGCAGAAGCACATGCTGCAGAAGACAAAAAGAGAAAAGAAGAAATTGAAGTTAGAAATAATGCTGAAAGCTTAGTATATAACTGTCAAAAAACAATTAATGATTTAGGAGACAAAATAAGCGGAGAAGAAAAGGCAAAAGCAGAAACAGAAATGGAAAATGTAAAGAAAGCATTAGAGGGAACAGATGTAGAAGCTATTAAATCTGCAACAGAAAAATTAACACAAGTATTCTACTCTATTTCAGAAAAAGTATATGCACAATCTAAAGGAGCAGCTAATGCAGCAAATGGTGCAACAGGAGATGCTGGTGCAAATACAGATGCGAATGCAAGTGGAAATAGTGAACCACATGCTGATAGCAATGGAAATGTTTATGATGCAGATTATAAGGTTGATGAGGACGACAAAAAATAGGAGAGAAGTAAATGGCAAATAAGGATTATTATGAGATACTTGGAGTCGATAAAAATGTTAGTGAAGAAGAACTAAAAAAAGCCTATCGTAAACTTGCTAAAAAGTATCACCCAGATGCAAATCCAGATAATAAAAAAGAAGCAGAGGCAAAATTTAAAGAAGTAAATGAAGCTTATGAAGTGTTGTCAAATCCAGAGAAAAGGAAGATGTATGACCAATTTGGAACTGCAGATCCAAACCAAGGATTTGGCGGTGCAGGAGGACCTTTTGGAGGCGGAAATGGATATTATTCCTATTCGTCTTCTGGAGGGTTTGATGGATTTAGCGATTTTGGCGATTTAGGAGATATCTTTTCATCTATCTTTGGAGGAGGTTTTGGAGGCAGAAGTTCTTCACGAAGACAGAATGGACCACGCCAAGGAGCAGATTTAGGATACAATTTAGAAATTAGTTTTGAAGAGTCATTTCTAGGTGTTGAAAAACAAATTAATATAACACGAAACGAAACTTGTAGTACATGTCACGGAGAAGGTGCAAAGCCGGGTACTAAAAAGCAAACTTGTAGTATGTGTCATGGAACAGGACAAATAAAGCAAACACAAACCACTATTTTTGGACAAATGCAAACCGTAAGACCTTGTACCAATTGTAATGGAACAGGTGAAATAATACCAGAACCATGCCCAGACTGTAGAGGAAAAGGAACCGTTCGTAAACAAGTAAAAGTTACGGTCAAAATCCCAGCCGGAATTGATGAAGGCCAAGAAATGGTATTAAGAGGAGAAGGAGAACCTGGTGAAAAAGGTGGAGCAAATGGCGATTTACGTATACGAATTCATGTAAAAAGACATAGCATTTTTAAAAGAGATGGCCAAAATGTTTTGTGTGAAGTGCCAATCACCTTTACGCAAGCCACATTAGGAGCAGATTTGCAAATTCCAATGGTAGATGGAACAAAAGAAACGTATCGTATACCAGAGGGAACACAACCAGGTACTAAGTTTACCATTCGAGGAAAAGGATTTAAAAATATCAATAATAGTTCACAAGGAAATTTTATATTTACAGTATTAGTGCAAGTTCCTAAAAAACTTACAAAAGAACAACGTGATTTAATGGTGGAACTTGCAAAAACAATGAATGAGCAACCTCCGGTAAAAAAGAGAGGATTGTTTGGATAAAACTGTTTTTGGGGACGGAGGTGGACAGAAGGGACACTCCTATTTGTCCAAAAACTTGGAAAAAAGGGACACACTTAAAAAATAAGTGTGCCCTTTCCATATTTTAGTATTTTAGTTGATCCCTAAAATTTTTTTAGCTCTGGCTACATCTTCTGTAGTAGCATTTGGAATATCTTCTAATTCATAATTGCATCCAAGATTTTCCCACTTAAATCTACCTAAATCATGGTAAGCTAATATTTCTACTTTTTTTACATTCTTTAGAGTGGAAAGAAAATCTTTTAATTGTAATAAATCTTCTTCATGGTCTGTAATACCGGGAACAAGAACTTGTCTTATCCATACATCTTTGCTTACTTCACTTAAATAGCGAGCAAATGTTAATTCCAATTTGTTAGAAACGCCTACTAAATCTTTGCAAATATCGTCATTAATACATTTTATATCTAACAAAAACAAATCTGCTAAATCAATAATTTTTTTCATTTTATCAGTAATCGGAAAATTACCAGAAGTATCGATAGCCGTATGAATTCCTAATTTTTTTAATTTCGGTAATAATTCTAGTAAAAAATCCTGTTGTAATAAAGGTTCTCCGCCAGAAAGCGTAACGCCACCACCAGATACAGTAAAATAATTTTTATATCTTGCAATTTTAGCAATCAAATCCTCTGTGGTATATTCCGTACCGCTATTTACTGCCCAAGTATCACGATTATGGCAGTACTTACAACGAAGACCACAGCCTTGAAAAAACACAACAAAACGAATTCCTGGACCATCAACTGCACCAAAAGATTCAAAAGAATGGATACGAGCTTTTATTTTATTATCATTATTAGTAATGTCGTCTGTCATGCTTACCTCCTATACATGTGTTTTTAAAGTGGAAAATAGGGACTGTCCCCAAATTCCACTTTTGTGGAAAATAAGACCTGTCCCCAGATTCCATTAAATTCTCTCGTGAATTGTTCTATTAATAACATCTAATTGTTGTTCTCTTGTAAGTTTGATGAAGTTAACAGCATAGCCAGATACACGAATGGTAAGTTGTGGATAGTTTTCTGGATGATCCATAGCATCTAATAATAATTCTCTATTAAATACATTTACATTAATGTGATGTCCTGTTTGTTTGAAATATCCATCAAGCATACTTACTAAGTTGTGTACTTGTGAACCTTCATCTTTTCCAAGTGCAGCTGGTGTAATAGAGAATGTGAATGAAATTCCATCTTCGGAATATTCATAAGGAAGTTTTGCGATAGTGTTCATTACAGCTAAAGCTCCGTTGGAATCTCTTCCATGTAGTGGGTTTGCACCAGGACCGAATGGTTCTCCTGCGCGACGTCCATCTGGAGTATTTCCTGTGTTTTTACCATACACTACGTTAGAGGTAATGGTTAAGATAGATAAAGTATGTTTTGAACCTCTATAAGTATGATGTTTTTGTAATTTTCTTAAGAAAGATTTTACAACATCTACTGCAATTTGGTCTACACGGTCATCATCATTTCCGTATTTTGGGAAGTCTCCTTCTACTTCGTAATCTACTGCTAAGCCAGTTTCATCTCTAATTACTTTTACTTTAGCATATTTTATAGCAGATAGAGAATCAGCAACAACAGATAATCCTGCAATTCCACAAGCCATGGTTCTTAAAACATCTTCATCTCT
>CALXKT010000091.1 GCA_944388985.1 uncultured Clostridia bacterium
TTTGGAAGTACTGTTGTACCTCTAACTTGTTGGTCAGCTTGTTTTGAATCTACACCTAATTTAACATGTAGTTCAACTGTCTCATCAAATTTTGGTTTTGGCATTTTTTGAATTGTATCTAGTGCTTCTTTAACACTATATACTTTTGTTTTGTCAACAAGCTTTTCTGCTTCTTGATATCTCTTTCCTCTTTTCATTTTTACCTCCTTTGGTTCAAACGAACTTAAAATGTTCTCCCATAATTTTAATAATTATTCTTCTACTACAACACCCATAGATCTTGCAGTACCTGCTACCATACTCATTGCTGCCTCTAATGATGCTGCATTTAAGTCTGGCATTTTTTGTTTAGCAATTTCTTCAACTTGTGCTTTAGTTAATTTAGCTACTTTTTCTCTGTTAGGTTTTCCTGAAGCTTTTTCTATTTTAGCAGCTTTCTTAATTAAAACAGCCATTGGTGGTTCTTTTGTAATAAATTCAAATGATTTATCTTTGTAAACAGTAATTACAACTGGAATTATCATTCCATTTTGGTTCGCTGTTCTATCATTGAATTCTTTTACGAATTGCATAATGTTTACACCGCTAGCACCTAGTGCTGGTCCAACTGGTGGAGCTGGTGAAGCTTTTCCTGCTGGTATTTGTAATTTAATAACATTACCAATTTCTTTCTCTGCCATTACTATTAGCACCTCCTTTAACGTGAAATATGTATATTAATCTAAAATAGATTATTAACTTTTTTATGTGTAAAACGAATTAGAAACAAGTATTGCTAGGAGAGCGAGTTAAAAAGTTTGAAATAGTACGTTTGTACATTGAAAACTTTTTATACGAAGCTCGACAACGCAAGACGAAGTTTATAATTTGTTTTTAAATTTTTTGGACTTGTGAAAAATCTAGCTCAACTGGTGTTTCTCTACCAAACATAGATACTAATACTTTTACTTTGTGTTTTTCTTTATTAATTTCCGTAACAGTACCTATAAAGTCGGTAAGTGGTCCATCTAATACTTTTACAGAATCGTTTACATCGTAATCGACATTCACTTCTGTAATTTCAAATCCCATTGCTCTTATTTCATCCTCTGTTAAAGGAATAGGATCTGTACCAGAGCCAACGAAACCAGTAACTCCTCTTGTATTTCTTACAATATACCAAGTTTTTTCTGTTACAATCATTTTTATTAAAACATAACCTGGGAATACTTTTTTTAAGTTTGTTTTTCGTTTACCGTCTTTAATTTCTATTTGTTCTTCCATTGGAACAATAATGTTAAAGAAGTAATCTTCAAGCTCTCTATTTTTTATGGTTTTCTCTAAGTCTGTTTTTACTTTATTTTCATAACCTGAATAGGTGTGTATTACATACCATCTTGGCACTAAATCATAATTTTGAGACATACTTTAGCCTCCTTTATTCTTCTACAGTATTGGAATCTTCTGCCACTGCATTGGTTACTTCGTTTGTTACTTCATTCGAAGTTTCATTTGCAACGGTATTTGTATTTTCACTTGCTGTTTCGTTAGTAATAGCATTTGTTAAATCGATGCCCCCTGTAGTATTGGTATCTACTGTATTTGTTTCTGTATTGGTAGATTCTACTACTTCTTTTAGCTTATTGATACCATAAGTATTCATACTTTCAAATGCTAAATCCAACACAAATACAATAGCAGCTGTGATTAATACAATAGTGATAACTGCCACTGTGTTATTTAGTAATTGCTTTGGTGTTGGCCAAATTACTCTTTTTAGTTCTGCCTTAAAATCTTTCATAAAATGTCTTTTATTTTTGCTATCTTGCTTCTTGCTGTCTTGTTTTTTTACTTCTTGCTTTTTATTTGTTTCTTTAGGCATTCTTTCCTCCCCCTTATCAAGGTCACTTCACTATTTTGTTTCTTTGTGTGTAGTACGTTTTTTGCAATATTTGCAATATTTAACAACTTCTAGTCTTTCTGTGTTGTTTTTCTTGTTTTTTTCTGTCATGTAATTTCTTCTTTTACATTCTGTACATTCTAATGTAATTGGTTCTCTTGCTCCTTTTGCAGCCATTCTAAACACCTCCAGATTTATTTATGCTTTCTTTTTTGCTATTTTTATAAGCGTATGCAACTACATACGCTTGATTATTTTACCATATTTTTTCAGTATTGTCAATTGTTTAAAGGCATTATTTTCATGATTTTATGTAAAAATTTTGGATTTCTCCATATTACTATGGTTTTAATGCTGTAATTGGTAAAACATAAATACCATCTGGTCTTTTTACTACTGCATCATACAATCCACAAATAATACACATAAATTTTGGTTTTACTTCTGCTTGGTCATAAAATTTCTTTAAGCTATCTGCAGCTTCTTCTTCTTTATTAGCACCTAATTTTATTTCTATTGCACCATATTCACCATCTGCAATTTCTATTATGCTGTCTATTTCAAGACCTGTATTATTATCTCTATAATGATACAATTTAGCTCCAATGTTTTCTGCGTAAATTCGCAAATCTCTCTCGCATAAAGCCTCAAAATACAAACCAAAAGTTTCTAAATCATTAATTAGCTTTTCGGGAGTTATATTTAATACTGCACAGCCTAAAGATGGATCTGTAAAATGTCTTTTAGGATTTTTTCCAACATTAGACCTCGAACGTATTTTATACATAAAAGATTTTTGGTTTTCAATTAAATGTAATCTGTCTAATACATTTAAATAATCTGAAACTGTGTTCCTACTTATCGTTAATTCTTCTTCTGTAGCATTTTCTCCAATATCTTTTATGAGTACACTATTTCCAGAAATAGTACTTTCGTTTCTTGCTAAAGACCTAAGTAACATTTCCATTTTGTTTTTATCTCTTTTTATTCCATCTACTTCTATAATATCTTTATCTAAAATTGCATCAATATAACTTCTTGTAATTCTCATAGCACCTTGTGCTCCAATACTAATAGCTTCTGGCCATCCACCTCTTACAATTAGTTCTGCTAATTTTTTTAATTCTACTTTATTTACTAATCTATTTTCAACTTTGTTTTCAAACAAATTTCTAAGAGATACTTCACCACTGGATTCTCCAGATTCATATAAAGACATCGTATACATTTTCATTTTGCATATTCTACCAGCACCAGAATGATGTATCTTATCGCTCACAGGAGTAGCTGAACCGGTTAAAATATATTTACCCTTTTCGTTATCTTGGTCACATTTAAATCTTACAGCATCCCATATTGCCGGCACTTCTTGCCATTCATCAATAAGTTCTGGTTTTTCTTTATCCAATATCAAGTTAACATCCATCTCTGCCAAATGCTTTTCTCTAAAATTATCTGCTGTGTTATTTAAGTATACTACGCTATTAGCATGATTTAATGCTGTCCATGTTTTACCACACCACTTTGGCCCCTCTATACTGATTGCTCCAAATATTGTTAGATATTCGTCTATTATATTATCTATTAATCTTTCTTTATAACCTTTTTTAGTTAGTTTCATAAAATATCACCTTAACTAAATATTACCACAATTCATTATTTTTAGCAATATAATTGTGCAATTTTCAGTATTTTTATTGTGCATTTTTCGGCAATTTTATTGTGCAGATAACAGATATCACGTTACACTACTAAGGCGAGGCGGAATGAGGTGCTGCTGTCGGCACTCCCATCGCTGCCGTTGCTGTTATAGTAGAACACGCCTAAGTCAGTAGCATGACTCAATACATACAG
>CALXKT010000092.1 GCA_944388985.1 uncultured Clostridia bacterium
GTTATCTTTTTTATATTTTCCAATACTTGTGGCGTACTGTTGGAAAAGTCATCGATAATGATAACTTCCATATTATTATTTAGTAATTCTACTACTGTATGGCTTCCAATATAGCCTGCACCACCTGGCACTAAAATTGCCATCTTCATTTCCCCCTTTTTTTATACGCTTCTATTATACAACAATTTCTATCTATGAGCAATACCTACAAAGTATTGCCTCTAACCCAATATTAATATCAATAAGCCCCACTTTATAGTTGGCATCTAAATTCACAAACTCTTCCATTATTTTTTCTATTTCGTTTTTGGTAAAATACCTTGCTTGATTTTTATATTTTGTTGTTAAAAATAGTTGATTTGGCTTTAGCTTCATCGAGGTTGCTAAATCTTTTCTATATTCTTCTGCAATTTTTACAATGTATAGCTTTTTAAAATGATTGTAAAGTGTAATTAATATTTTTTGGATTGGCTCTTTTTCATAGAGTAAATTATTAAGTACTTCCATTGCTTTTTTAGTATCTTTTTTTCCTAAGTTATCTGTTAAGTCAAAAATAACACTATCGATTTGTTTGATGCATAATAAATCTACTTCTTTTGTAGTAATAGTTCCACCTTGTCCAACAAATTCAATTAATTTGCGAACTTCATTAATTAAGTCTTGCATATTTGTTCCACAAGCTTCAATAAAATACTTGGCCGTTCCATTGTCGATTTTCACTTGATAAGCAGCGCAGATTTTTTGTATATTTTGTACTAATTCTGGTAATTTCAGCAGTGCAAATTCGGTTACTTTTCCATTTTTTTCAATTGCTTTATATAGATTGTTTTTCTCTGCGGTTTCTTCTACAAACACAAGCTCTACCGCTTCTTGTATAAGGTTACTATTTTCATTTATGTACTCTGCAATTTTATTCGAAAGGTTTTGTGTTGCAAGTTCTGGCCCCTTTGCAGTCTTTTTTTCTTTTTTAAAGAGTCCTGTATTTCTTGCCACAATTAGCTTTGTTGGAAATCCAAAAGCTGGTGTTTCTATGTTAGAAACTAGTTCTCCCACATTATTGGCATCTATTTGCACAAAGTTAATGCCTTTCACTAACTCTCCAAATTCTTTTTTAATTTTCTTTAATCTAGTTTCTAAGAGGTAAGTTTCTTCTCCATAAAATAATTGAATTGCCATCTTGCTCTCCTTTCTCCCTTGAACAAAAGGGACACTCCTTTTTGTTCAAGTTTTTGAACTTTTGGGACACTCCTGTCTGTTCAAGTTGGTAAACGAATAGGAGTGTCCCTAACGTTCAAGTTCCTAATTCTAAAGCTTCACTGAAAATTTTGCCGAATGAGCATGGCAAATTGCGGCTGCCATGCTATCTGTGGTATCATCCAACTTTGGTAGTTTATCCACTCCCAAAATAGTTTTTACCATTTTTTGCACTTGTATTTTATCTGCTCTACCATACCCTACAACGGATTGCTTTATTTGAAGTGGTGTATATTCATAAGTTGGTACATTTTTTCGGCATCCTACTACAAGTATTACCCCTCTTGCTTGTGCTACGTTTATAGCTGTTTTGGCATTGTTATTGAAAAACAGTTCTTCTACCGATATCGCATCTGGTTTATAAGTATCGATAATTTCTTCTAAGTCATTGTTTAATTTTAATAATCTAAGTGGAAAAGATTCTCCCGCTTTGGTTAGCACTGCACCAGATGTGATTAATTTGAATTTGTTGCCAATATAATCAATAATACTGTATCCTGTAATAGCAAATCCTGGGTCAATTCCTAAAATTCTCATTGTGCACTTCTCCTTTTGTTCGTTCTATCTGTTTTTTGGGACGGAGTAAAAAACAGGTTATTTTCTCTGTTATTCCTTGTTTTAGGAAATCAATTTTTCCCGAGATAATTATCTATTTTTTATTTTTATTGTAGACTTAAGGTGGGGACCGACAAGCTACAGTCTGTGGAAAAATTACTCTTGAAGAAAAAACTAGTTTTTTCTTCAAGGTAAAAATATTGTAATTTTTGCTACAGACTGTTCGCAGTTGGGGGTCGGAAATAAAAATAAAAAATAGATAATTATCTCGGTGCTTTAATCTTCCTACATCCCAAATCATCACGTAAAATTTTTTTGCTCCGTCCTAAAAACAGGTCATTCCCCTAAAATAATTCGAAACACCTCTGCCACACTCCATGCTTGGAACTTGGCTCCTTGTGGCATATATTCTTTATCTTCGATATCGTAAATTTCGCAAATACTGCCTACACTTCCGCCATCATTCATTTCTTTTACAAAGGTTTCTTGAATGGTTTTTCTAAATTCTTGCATTTTATCTTCTAATTCTTTTTTTGCAGTTTTGCCTTTCTCTGCTTTTATTCGGTTACGTAGTGCATCATAGTATAATCCTAATAACCATGGCCAAATAATACCTTGATGGTATCTTCTATCTCTCTGTCCCATATTGCCTTCATATCTTTCTTCATACCCTAGTTCTCCTTTGGCTAAAGTACGCAAACCATACGGTGTTAGCAATTTCTTTTCTACCGTATTAAATACCTCTTTTGCCTCCTCAGATGTAACATCCATTACTGGGTAAGTAAGAGATAATGCAAATAATTGGTTTGGTCTTATTTTTGAATCTCCTAATACATCGTATAAAGCTTTTCTTTTCTTGTTATAGAACTTCTCGTTAAAGCTTTTCTTGCATTTTTTTGCTAAGTCTGCATAACGTTTCGATTCCGCTTTTCCTCGCATTAGAATAGTAAGTTCTTCCATTATTTTTAGAGCATTATACCATAAACTGTTTACTTCTACTGCTTTTCCATTTCTAGGAGTTACCACATAATCTCCTATTTTGGCATCCATCCATGTATTTTGTATATGCTCTGTACCAGAGGAAATAAGTCCATCTTCATCTAAGAAAATGTTATTGCCATCAATATCAATTCTTCCTTGGTAAGCATTCATAATTTTTACAAGGGATGGATAAATATTTTCTCTTACCCATTCGTATTCATTGGTATAATTCAAAAATTTCTTTACTTCTTCAAACAATAGTAAAGAAGCATCTACACTATTGTATAAAGGTCTGGAATCAAATCCCGAGTAGCCATTTGGCACTAACCCATATTTGATATCTCGAATACAAGTAAGTAACACTTCTTTTGCCTCTGCATAGCGTTTTGTCTTTAGTAATAACCCCTCAAAGGAGATTAACGTATCTCTTCCCCAATCCAAAAACCAGTGGTAACCTGCAATTATCGTATACAAAGCAAAAGATGGTCGATATGCAACAAAATTATCAGTTGCTACAATAAAGTCTTTTAGCATTTTTGTTTCTGCTTCCGATTTATTTTCCTCTAATAAATCGGTTCGATAAATTAAGGATCCTAAACGATAAATTTCTTTATTAATTAAATCTTTTCCGTTTAATTCCTCGATATTTTGCTCTAAGGAACAAACAAATGTAATATATTTTTCAGTATTTGGCTCTATTTCTACTTCATACCTACCTGGAACTAAGTGGTTTTCTACCGCTTCTTGTCCTCTTTTTTCTTCTTCGATATAGTACATATTCTTAAAAATATCGTTTTCATGTTTAATGTAATTTCCATCCGATAGATAGAAATAAATTGGATGTTGTGAATTGTTATTTAAAATTAAGTTTACTTTATTATTCTCAATGCGTTGTTTTACATCAAAAT
>CALXKT010000093.1 GCA_944388985.1 uncultured Clostridia bacterium
TTCTTTGTTTCAGTATATTTCATCATAAAATATACAGCTAATAAACAAAATGCTAAGCTAGGAATATCTCCATATAAAAAAGTAGTAAGCATTGGGATGTTAAAAAAGGTTAAGAATAAAACTAGCATAAGTACTATATTTACCTTATAAGTTTTCGCTAATTGTTTTGTAATTTTATAAATAGCGAAAAGCATTAGCAGAATACACTGAATATTAAATATTCGTAAAATTTCCATTAAATCATTATGCACAATATGAAAAATAATACTAAACACAAACGCTAGCGAGATTTGTTGTGGATAGGCTTGCATATATTCAAACAACGTAATTCCTAAATAAGTATCGTGTGTTAAAAGTTCATCATTTCCTCTGTAAAAGGTTTGTGCTAAATTGCACACATGCACCGAATCACCTACTACATATGGTCTTACTACAATATTAAATACTACAGCAAATACGATGTATAAAAGAATCGCAATCACAAATAAAATCACTCTTAACTTATGTCTGTTCTTGGTCTCTGTATCATTAAATAGGTGCTTGTTTGCAAAGTAGGTGACGGAAAACAAAATTGCTCCCACTGCAATAAGCCCTACCACAAAAAGCACACTGTTAAAATGCGTAGTAATTTGCTCACTCGCAGTCATATCTGTGTTATAAATAAGATTTAACATTACGATAATTGTTAAAAATAAAATTCCTAGTACTGTAATAAATTTTTTCATCGTTTTATCTCCTCATTTTGAGCAATTGCTCACTTTATCTGATAAAATTAGTAAAAGTAGTTTTTTCCTGTTCTGGTGGATTAATTCCTTTTTCTTTTCCAGCTTCGATACATTTTAAGTAATATGCCATATTTCTGCCTAAAATTCGCATAATTTGCATACCCTCATCATCTTTCTTTACATCCTCTGGTGTTGCACCATGAACCATATTCCAGTAGCGAGAAGAGATAATCGGCATTTGATTAATTCCGAAATATTTGTTTAATTGGTCATAGGTTGCTGTGGTTCCTGCTCTTCTTGCAGAAATTACAGTTGCAGCAGGTTTGAATAAGAATCTGTCCCCTTTTCCTCCGTTGAAAGCTGAATAAAATACACGGTCCATAAAAGAAGTAATAGCACCGGTTGCTCCTGCATAATGTACTGGAGAACCGAAAATAAATCCATCTACATCCTTTGCTTTTTCCACAAATTCATTTACTACGTCATCAAATACGCACTTTCCTGTTTTAACACAATTCTTACAAGCAATACATCCCGCAATCGGCTTAACTCCTATCCAAAAAATCTCTGTTTCTACTCCTTCTTTTTCCAATGTTTTTGCCACTTCTTCCAAAGCTGTATACACACATCCTTTTTGATGTGGGCCTCCATTCACTAACAAAACTTTCATTTGCATGACTCCTTTCTTTGTTCTACTTATTATATATATGCTTACTTTATTAAATCAAATCGTAAATTTTAGGAAAGATAAAAATTATTAGTTATAATTTTTACAGTATCTTAAGTTAGATGATATATTTTTTATTTTTGATTTACGACTTAAGGTGGGGACCAACAAGTTTACAAACTGTTAAACGAAACGTAAGTGGAGTTTTTACAGTTTGTACGATGTTGGGGGTCGGAAATAAAAAACAAAAAATATATCATCTAACTCATGTATGTATAATACGAAAAATGTAAGCTAGTTATTCTTGTCTCTATAAATTTTAACCATATCCTTAAAACTCATTTTAGTTCCATAATTTAAAATAGCATTCGAATAAATTTTAATTGCTATTTTTGCTACAATTAAAATTGTAACAACAAGAATAGCCAAAGAAATAGCTACTTCTCCCGCGCTTGCAATTCCCATCATTACTCTAAATGGCATGCAGAATGGAGAGGAAATTGGAAATAGTGCTGCAAACGTGTTTAGGTCACTGGTTGGGTTCATCATTGTAAAATAGGATAGGTAAAATCCTATTACTGCAAGAATAGCCACTGGTGTATTAGCAGATTGAATGTCTTCTGGTTTGCTTACAGTTGATCCTGTTAGCGCATATAATAACGCATAGGTACAATATCCAAGGATAAAATATACAATTGTTATAATTGCTAAATATGGTGTCATTTGTGACATATCTAAAACCGATTCCAATAATCCCGGCTCTAAGAATACTTTCGCCGAAATAAGTGCTACAGCAACAAATAAACATACTTGTAATAACCCCACGATACCAATACCAATTGTTTTTCCTAATACAATGGTTCTAGGCGATGTTGAAGTTACTAAAGTTTCCATGATTTTAGAAGTTTTTTCTGTTGTAATAGAACTTGAAACTTGGTAAGCACAGAAGTAAATGGCATAGAACAACACAATCGAAAGTAGCATAATGGCAAGAACATTTCCGCTTACTTCTTGTTCATCGGTTTGTTCAATGCTAAATGCAAAATTCGGTGTTAAACTTTGTATTTGCTCTTCTGTTAAGCCAAGCTTTGATATCTGTAAATTAGTATAAACGGTATTAATTCCTTCTAGCAAGCTTTGTGGCAATCTCTCCATCATTGTTTTATCTCTTACGATATAACGTAAAGTATAATTTTCTGCATTATCTTCATTTTTCTCTATAATAATTGCTTCGTCTATTTCCTCTGCATCAATTTTTTCTTTGATATCTTCAAAGTTTAATGCGTCCCTTGTAGTACTTACCTCGTACCCTAACTCCATAGAATTTAGGGCATCTAAACTTCCCTCAAAAAGATTACTGCTGTCCACAATTAGTAGTTTCGTACTAGCATCACTACTAGAATCACCACTAAATGCTTTTATAATATTTGGTATATTAAATCCAATAATAATTATTAATACAATAATTAAAGTGGATACCACAAAAGATTTCCTTTTTGCCATATCTTTTATGGTAAATGCTATTACTGTTTTTAGATTTCTCATTTTGTTTCACCTACCTTTTCAATAAAGATGTCATTTAATGTTGGTTTCTTAATTTCAAATTTCTCTGCCAATACTCTATTTGCAATTACTTTTTCCAATAATTGGTGAGCTTTTTCTTCTGAATTAATTTTAATAGAATACTCATTATTCTTGGAAAATTCAATGTCCATATTCAATTCTTTTATATAAGCATCAATATTTTCGTTTGTAATCATTTCAAGTCTGTTTGCTGGGTAGGTATCTTTTATTCCTTTAAGATTTCCTTTTAGTACTGTTTTTCCTTTATTTAAAATTAGGATATCGGTACAAAATTCTTCAATAGAAGCCATTTGATGGCTCGACATAATAATGTATTTGCCTTGCCCTACTAATTCGATAATAACATTTTTCAAAATTTCAGTATTAACAGGGTCTAAGCCGCTAAATGGCTCATCTAGCACTATCAATTCCGGATTATGTATAATGGCTGTCATAAATTGAATTTTTTGCTGATTTCCCTTTGATAACTTTTCTGCTGGCATCGGCAAATATTCTTCTACTTTTAGCACTTTTGCCCATTTTTTTATTTCTGCATCAGCCTCTGGCTTTTTCATTCCTTTTAACTCTGCAAAATACATTAGTTGGTCATATATTTTTGTTTTAGGGTATACCCCTCTTTCCTCTGGCAAATAGCCAAAATTAACATTCTTTCTTTCTACAGGCTTTTCATTCCAAGTAATTTCACCTGTATCCTTTTTTATAATTCCCAATAAC
>CALXKT010000094.1 GCA_944388985.1 uncultured Clostridia bacterium
ATTAACATACAGCAAATTAATCGCAGGACTTAAAAAAGCAAATGTTGTAATTAACAGAAAAATGTTAGCAGAACTTGCAGTAACAGATCCAAAAGCTTTTACAGAAGTTGCAGAACTTGCAAAAAAAGCAAAATAAAATTAATTTAAGAACTTGAACAGAAGGGACTACTGCCTTTCGTTCAAGTTTTTGTATTTTGGGGACACTCCTTTTGGTTTAGGTTCTTGGATATTTAGGAAAACTTCTTTTTATTTAAGTTCTTAAATGTTAAAACAGTTATATTGTATTTATAAAAAAACAATGATACAATAATCTTGCAAAAAATGAACGAATTTAGTTTTTATAAAAATTATAAAAGGAAGGAGCATATGGTGTGTTTTTTGCGATACATCATACAAAGAAAATATGCGAATAGGAATTGATATGGATGGGTGTCTAATTGACATTGCTAAATTTATAGCAGATTATGGAATAAAATTTTGTTATGAAAATAAAATAGATTATCACATCAAAGAAGAGGAATATGATGAAGCAAAGGCTTTAGGAATATCGGGAGAAAATGCAGAAAAGTTTTGGAATACATACTTAGAATATTATGCAACACAATATCCTGCAAGGGATTTTGCCTCTGAAGTAATTCGCAAACTAAGAGAAAACCATGAAGTGTATATTGTTACAGCAAGAAACGAAGAGGGACTTCCACCAGAGGCGTATGGCAAGATGCAAGCAATGGTAAAAAAGTGGCTTGAAGATAATAAAATAGAATATGATGGAATTGTGTTTACCCAAGGAAGTAAACTTCCTTATTGCTTAGAAAATAAAATTGATATTATGGTGGAAGATTCGCCAAGAAATATAGCAGATATTGCTACAAAGATACCAGTTCTTTGTTTCAACAATCCATATAATAAAGAGGTGGCTGGCGAAAATATTACACGTGTATATAGTTGGTATGATGTTTTAGCTAAAACTTGAACAAAAAGGAGTGTCCCTTTTGTTCAAGCTTTTCTCATGTCTGTCCCCTTGCTTCAGATTATTGCTTCTTTATTTTTGGCTTGGCGATAAGAGAGGCAATATATCCAAAGAATATTGCTGCGGCAATACCGCCGGCGGAGGCTTTTACACCGCCAATAAAGGCACCAAGCAAACCAGAGGTCTGTACTTCTTGGATAGCGCCTTTGGCAAGGTTTGCACCAAATCCTAGAAGAGGCACAGTGGCTCCACAACCGGCAAAATCAATGAGATATTGGTAGATGCCAAGTCCACCTAAAATTACTCCTGTTGTCACGAAAATAACTAATATTCTAGCAGAAGTAAGTTTCGTTTTGTCAATTAAAATTTGCCCTATAATACAAATAAGTCCACCCACAACAAAACATCTTAATAATTGCATCCAATCGATACTTTGAAAAAAATCCATATTTTATGAACAATCCTTTCTGACTTATAAAATTGTTTCAATTTTGCTATACAACTTTGTACTATTCTAAATTTTCAATAGCCACAGCATGGGCAATTCCGGGAATGCTTTCACCTTGCTGAGAACTAGTAGAATTCATTAAAGCGCCGGTTGCAATTAACAAAAGTCTATTTATTTTATGTTCTTTGAGCATCTGATAAAAATACCCAGAAAAAACAGAACCAATACAACCACATCCGCTACCACCAGAATGTGTGTCTTGTGTGTCTTTATCAAAAATAAGAACACCACAATCGTTATAATTGTTTTTAATATTGTAACCTTTGGTTTCTGCTAGCTCCGTTAAAATATCTTTTCCAATATATCCTAAATCACCTGTAATGATGGCATCATAAAAACTTGGTTTTCTACCGGTATCTTGCAGATGCGTAATTAATGTATCTAAAGCAGCTGGTGCCATGGCAGCGCCCATGTTATTTGCGTCTTTTACGCCCATATCCACAATTTTGCCGGGAGTGGTATATGTGATTTGAGGGCAAGACTTACCATAATTTGTATTGGATAAAATAGCAGCGCCAGAACCAGTTACTGTCCATTGACTAGATGGTGGTCTTTGATTTCCCAACTCTAATGGAAAACGAAATTGTTTTTCTGCACTACAAAAGTGACTGGAAGTAGCACAAAGTACGTTGCTAGCAGCACCACCATCAATAAATAAACTGCCTAAACTCATTCCTTCTACAAATGTGGAACAAGCACCGAAAATGCCAAAAAAGGGAATGTTGGTTTCTCTTAGGCCGAAGCTAGAAGAAATACATTGGTTTAGCAAATCTCCTGCAAAACAATAATCGATGTTGCTACTAGGAATACCAGATTTTGCAACCACTGAATTAACATTTTCTTTTATAATTTTACTTTCCGCTTTTTCCCAAGTTTTTTCTCCCCAAAACTCATCTTCTAAACATTGGTCGAAATATTTTGCAAGGGGGCCTTCTGCCTCTTTAGGACCTACAATAGAAGAGGTTTCGACAATATATGGAGCATTATCTAAGGCAATGGTTTGTTTTCCTATTTTTCTCATTTTACCTCTATCCTTTCTCAAACAAAAAATGTAGCAATGATTCCTACAATAACCGAAGCCGAAATACCAAAAACGAGTACTGGACCTGCTACGGTGAACATTTTTCCACCGACACCCATCACATATCCTTCAGATTTGTATTCAATAGCTGGAGAAACAATGGAATTGGCAAAGCCGGTAATAGGCACAAGAGAACCTGCTCCCGCGAATTTTCCTATTTTGTTAAAAATATTAAGCCCGGTAAGTAATGCAGCAATACCAATTAATACGATGGAAACGACTGTAGAACAAGAAGTTTGGTCTAAGCCTTTGAAAGCACAAAAGTCAAAAATAATTTGACCAATGGAACAAATAAGTCCTCCCACCCAAAAAGCATTAAAACAGTTTTTTAAAATAGGGGAATTGGGAGACTTTTTATCAACGTAGTCTAAATATTCCTGTTTTGTTTCTATACTTTTCATTTACATTCTTCCTTTCTGAAAAATAAATTAATCTCTATCTCTATCAATAACAAAAGATAAATCTAAATCCACATAATATTGAATTAATTTGCGACCATCAATTTTGGCTCTTTGGTCAATTACTCTTACCGATGTTAAGTAATCAATCGTTTTTGATGCTTCTGCAACTGCTTGCACAACTGCATCTTTCCAAGAAACATTTGATGTTCCTGTAATACTTAAATGTTTTTCGATACCCAATTAAAATCAACCTCCAATTAAAATAATTTCACTAATATAATTTCCAAAAATTTTCAAAATATACAAAAAAATAAAACATAGATAGAATTTTTTTCTATCTATGTTTTTAAGTAGGTTGTACCTACATTATTACGCGTAATAAAATATATATAATTATGTTTTTACATAACCTTATGCTCTTGTAACTTTTCCAGAACGTAAACATTTAGAGCATACAGATATTGTTTTTGTATTTCCATTTACAATAGCTTTTACTCTTCTAAGATTTGGTTTAAATGTTCTAGAGGTTCTTCTACTAACATGAGAACGAGCTATACTTATTTTATTTCCGTGTGCGATTGATTTTTCACAAATTTCACATTTAGCCATGATTTGCACCTCCTATATGCATGAATAAAATTGACTATTTATAAGTTTATCATAAAACGCAAGAAATTACAAGCTTTTTTGATGAATTACTGTAAAAAG
>CALXKT010000095.1 GCA_944388985.1 uncultured Clostridia bacterium
TTGCTTTTGGAAAAGAATTTCCTTTTTTAAGCTCGTGCGCTAACATGGTAATATACTCTTTGGGCTCACTGTAAAGCACATTGGCAATATTGTTTAAGGTAGAAATATCGCTTGTTTCCATTCCGAAAGAAATCGTATCCACTACTCCCAAGGAATTGAAAATTTTTATGGCACCTTCTGCAAAGTTTTCTGCGCTAGAAATGCTATATACGGTAGGAAGTTCAATTACTAAATCTACCCCATTTAGCAATGCCATTCTTGCTTTCGTCCATTTGTTAATAAGAGAGGTATTCCCTCTTTGGACAAAATTGCCAGAAATAACAGCAATAATGTATTGAGCATTTGTTTCTTGTTTGGTTTTCGCAATGTGGTACAAATGTCCATTATGAAATGGATTATATTCCGCAATAATGCCAAGAACTCTGCTCATAAAATCCCCCCCTTATCTTGTACAAAAAACAATTTACTGATATAATATCATAAATTGATTTATTTTACAATGAGAAAGGAAAAGAAAAATGGAAGAAGTTACAATTTACACCGATGGAGCATGCTCTGGCAATCCTGGCCCAGGCGGTTGGGGAGCCATATTAATGTATAAGGAAAATAAAAAAGAAATTTCTGGAGGAAAGAAAGATACTACGAATAATGTAATGGAACTTACTGCAGTTATCGAAGCCCTAAAACTTTTAAAATACCCTTGCAAAGTGGATGTATATAGTGACAGTGCCTATGTAGTAAACGCTTTTTTGCAAAACTGGATTATTGGTTGGCAGAAGAAAAATTGGAAAACAGCAGATAAAAAAGACGTTAAAAACAAAGAGCTTTGGCAGGAGCTAATTGCACTTACCAAAATACACGATGTAACCTTTCACAAAGTGAAAGGCCACAGTGACAATGAATATAATAACCGTTGTGATGAACTCGCACGAAAAGCAATTCTAGAACTCTAAGAAGTTGCTAGCTTAGCCCCCTTGAACAAAAGGGACACTCCAAAACGTTCAAAAGCTTAAACAAAAGGGACACTCTTAAATGTTCACAACCTTGAACAAAAAGGAGTGTCCCTTTTGTTTAAGGGTTTATTCAAGCAAGCCTTTCCATTGCTTCTTTTGTTTTTTCTCTGTCGCCAAAAGCTGTTAGGCGTATAAATCCTTCTCCTCCAGGACCAAATCCTACTCCTGGAGTTCCTATGATGTTATATTTATCTAATAGCACTTCAAAATATTCCCATGAACTCATTTTGTTTGGTATTTTTAGCCATACATACGGAGCATTTATTCCCCCATAAGCCATTATTCCCGCTTTTGCTAATCCATCTCTTATGATTTTTGCATTTTCTTTATAATAACGTATATTTTCTTGTATTTCTTTTTCTCCCTCTTCGCTATAAATTGCCTCCGCTCCTCGTTGGGTAACATAAGAAACTCCATTAAATTTGGTGCATTGTCTTCTATTCCAAAGTTTATTAAGCAATATTTCCTTATTTTCCATTTTTACTATAATTTCTTTTGGAATAACCGTATACGCGCATCGAATTCCCGTGAAGCCGGCTGTTTTCGAATAGCTTTTAAATTCTATGGCAACTTCTTTTGCTCCCTCTATCTCATAAATACTGTGAGGAATATTTTCCTCCTCGATAAAAGCCTCATAGGCTGCATCAAATAAAATGATACTATGTTGCTCTTTAGCATAGTTTACCCATTGTTCTAAGCAATTTTTGTGCATTGCCATTCCTGTTGGATTATTGGGCGAGCAAATGTAAATTAAGTCTGGCACTTCTTTTAATTCTTGTGGTGATGGTTCAAAATTATTTTCTTCTTTTGCCTCCATATATAAAATGTTTTCGTATCTTCCTGTTGTTTCATCAAATTTACCTGTTCTGCCATACATAATATTACTGTCAAGATATACCGGATATACTGGGTCTGTAATAGCTACTTTAGCATGTGTATCAAATAATTCTACAATATTTCCTGTATCGCATTTTGCTCCATCGGAGATAAATATTTCATCTGCTTCTATTCCTAACCCCTTATACTCTTTTTCTACAATTTTTTCTCGTAAAAACTCATAACCTTGCTCTGGTCCATACCCGCGAAAAGTAGCTCTATCTCCCATTTCATCTACTGCTTTTTTCATTGCTTCTCTAACCGTCTTCGGAATCGGTCTGGTAACATCTCCAATACCCATTTTTATCAAATTGGCATTTGAATTTTTCATTTTGTATTCATCAACCTTTTTCTGAATAGTGGAAAACAAATAACTCTCTTTTAATTTTAAAAAATTCTCATTTATTCTTATCACTTTCTCCCCTCCTTTTTTCATTGTATGTTTGTTTTATAGTGGCTATGCTATTTTTTGAAACAAGGGGACAGACAAAAGAAAAATATCAAACATTCTCAAAATTCTCTATCTCTATTTTGCCATTACTATCTAAGTATCCATAAGAAAATATACTATCCACTACTTTTAATTTTCTATACATTTTATCTGCCATTTCATCATATCCATAGATTTCTATTATGCTGTTATTCTGTAGTTTAATATGGCATCTTGCTATTGCTATATGCCTATATTTTTCATCATTTTTATCAATTTTAAATCTATCATATATAAATTTATACTCTATATCTGATATAACCTTTCCTATTAAAAACACATTATTCATTTTATATATAATTCTACTTTCAATATTTTTATTTACCAAAAGTTCGTAATATAAATTCCTCTAATTCTTGTATTGGAACTAAATTATACAGCATAAGCTACCTATATTCCATAACCTGTATCTACTAATAGATAGCTTATTGATACATATTTACCTGTTTTTCTAAACATCCGGAAGGAATAAATCCCTTTAATATCTAATATTTCACTGTATTTATTCCGTAAAATAAATAATCTCGAATAATATTAGAGCTGAGGCGGAAAGAATTGTTGCTGTTGGAATTGTCCGTCGTATTGTTGTTGCGATTAGCTGCGTAGTTGTTACTGTTGTTGTAGTTACCACCCCTATTAACACAAGGGTTAGAATTACTGCTGTTCGTGTTACTTGAAATTATGATTTATCCCTAATTTTTAAATTTTTATTACACCTCAAATAGCTTTTTACTTAAATTTTTTACATTTGCATATTTTATATACCCAAAATGCCCACACAAATACTTTTTTGCTTCTTTGCTATCTATTTCTCCTATGTGCACTTTATACCTTAATTCTTTTACCTTTTTCTTTAGTTTTCTTTTGCCTCTATCTCGTATCTTTAGCCTATATGGGTTTATTTTATATCCACAAAAGTTTACACCTTGGCTATTTTTAAATATCTGTGTTTTTTCGTTTAGTTCTAATTCTAAGTTATTCTCCAAAAATTTCTTTATTTTTTCTAATGCCTCTTTTGCTTCTTTTTTTGTCAGAAACATAGCTATTGAATCATCTAAATATCGAAAATAGTACTTACAATGTAAATTATGCTTTACATATTGGTCTATTTCATTCAAGTAAATATTTGCAAACATTTGAGATGTATAATTTCCGGATTTATGCAAAGCTTTGCATAATATAGGTTATAGCAATTAAAATATTATAGAAAGTATTATGTAGAAATGCTTATATTTCAAGCATTTATTTTTTTATTTTTT
>CALXKT010000096.1 GCA_944388985.1 uncultured Clostridia bacterium
GGTAATTTTTTACCTTTAAATACTCTACCTGGTGTAGATGTTGGTCCCATTGAACCTGGTCTTCTATGATACATAGAACCATGTCCCATTGGTCCTCTGGATTGTCCATGACGTTTAATAACACCTTGGAATCCTTTTCCTTTTGATGTTCCTTGAATGTCTAATTTATCTCCTACTGTAAATACATCTGCTTTTAATTCTTGACCTACTGTATAACCTTCAACAGAATCTAATCTAAATTCTCTTAAATGTTTTTTAGGTGTTACATTTCCTTTTGTGAAATGTCCTTTTGCAGGTTTTGTTAATTTCTTTTCTTTTACATCTCCAAATCCTAATTGGATTGCTTGATATCCATCGTTATCTACTGTTTTAACTTGTGCTACTACACAAGGTCCAGCTTCGATAACTGTTACTGGAATTACTTTTCCCGACTCATCAAAAATTTGAGTCATTCCGATTTTCTTTCCGATTAATCCTTTATTCATGTTTCCTCCTAACTATTGGCTGATATATTGTATTGCATTTTTATAAAATGTTATACCAGCTTGGTTTTGATTAATTCTTATAATTTAATTTCGATATCAACACCTGCTGGCAAATCAATTTTCATTAAGTTGTCAACTGTTTTTTGTGTTGGATAAAGAATATCAATAACTCTTTTGTGTGTTCTCATTTCAAATTGCTCTCTAGAATCTTTGTGTTTGTGTGGAGAACGTAGAATTGTTATAACTTCTTTTTCTGTTGGTAGTGGAATAGGACCAGATACTTTTGCTCCTGTTTTTTTAGCAGTATCTACTATTCTTTGAGCAGACTGTTCTAAAACAACATGATCATAAGCCTTTAATCTTATTCTAATTTTTTCACTTGTTACTGCATTTTCTTTTTTTGCTGCCATTTGAAAATTCCCTCCTTAAAATATAATTTTTTCGGTCGGAAGTTATAAACGCACCCTGGTGTTTCGAACATCACCAATATAAAAACCCAAGTATTGCATGATTATCTTGGGATAAGTGCTAATCTTTATACTTACCGCCTTGGTCTTTGCCACGACATACTCCATAAGAGTTCCCTCCATCAACGCCTACAAAGAAGCGCTGTGTAGCCACATCTTACTTCATCGCCAAATTCATGCTTAATTATTATATAATGAATAAAGTCAAAAGTCAACACTTTTGGCTAATTTTTCTAAATTTCACTTGAATTATACAATCATTTAGAGTATAATCTTGAATAGTGATTTTCAGAATTAAAAAGAGAAATATGTTTAACAATCCATATAAACATATTATACAAGGAGGTTTCTTTATGGAATATACATTAGTAAGACAATTATATCGTGATACCGATAGTTTTGCTGGTAAAACAGTAAAAATCGCAGGCTGGGTGCGTACCCTAAGAGATTCTAAAAATTTCGGATTTATAGAAGTAAACGATGGTTCTTTTTTTCAAAATGTACAAATCGTTTTCGATACAGCTTTATCTAATTTTGAAGATATCCGTAAATTATCAATTAGCTCTTCTATCGAAGTAGAGGGTGAAGTTGTAAAAACAGAAAATGCAAAACAACCTTTTGAAATAAAAGCTTCTAAAGTGGAAATCGTAAACTTAGCAGATTTAGATTATCCTCTTCAAAAGAAAAGACATTCTTTTGAATACTTAAGAACTGTGTCTCATTTAAGACCAAGAACCAATACTTTCAATGCAGTTTTTCGTGTAAGATCTATTCTGTCTTATGCTATTCATAAATTCTTTCAAGAGAAAGGATTCGTATATGTACATACCCCTATCATAACTGGTAGCGACTGTGAGGGTGCTGGAGAAATGTTCCGCGTAACAGCTTTAGACATGGACAATCTACCAAAAGCAGAAGATGGAACTGTCGATTTTTCGCAAGATTTCTTTGGAAAATCTTCGCATTTAACCGTTAGTGGGCAATTAGATGTAGAAACTTTTGCACATGCATTTCGCAATGTGTATACCTTTGGTCCTACCTTTAGAGCAGAAAACTCAAATACAGTAAAACATGCAGCTGAATTTTGGATGATTGAACCAGAAATTTGCTTTGCAGACTTAACGGATTTCATGGACTTAGCAGAGGAAATGATTAAATATATTATTACCTATGTAAGAGAAAATGCTCCAGAAGAAATGGAATTTTTCAATAAATTTGTGGATACTGGATTGTTTGAAAAATTAGACACTGTAGTAAATTCTGACTTTGGTAGAATTACTTATACAGATGCAATCAAAGAATTGGAAAAAGTAAATGACAAATTCGAGTACCCTGTACATTGGGGAACAGATATTCAAACAGAACATGAAAGATACCTAAGCGAAGTAGTTTTCAAGCGTCCTGTATTTGTTACAGATTATCCAAAAGAAATAAAAGCTTTTTATATGAAGCAAAACCCAGACGGAAAAACCGTTGCAGCAGCTGACTTATTGGTAGCAGGCATAGGAGAAATCATTGGCGGAAGCCAAAGAGAAGACGACTTCGAAAAACTAGAACAAAGAATGAAAGAATTGAACTTATCGAAAGAAGATTATTGGTGGTACTTAGACTTACGTAGATATGGAAGCTGCCCTCATGCAGGTTTCGGCCTAGGATTTGAAAGAATGATGATGTACTTAACTGGAATTTCCAATATTCGTGACGTACTACCATTCCCTAGAACCCCAAAGAATTGTGAGTTTTAGTGTAATTTGGGGACAGGCCTTTTTCTCTACTTTTTTCCACTTTTGGGACAGCCCTTAAATTCTACTTTTAGAATTTTAAGAGCTGTCCCTATTTTTCGCAAAAAAGAGATTTTAATCTTTATCGTTGCTATTTTTCCCACCAAATTTGTATTTTTATTTTTAATATGTTATAATAATAAGTACATTATATTTAGAAAGGTGTTGTTCTTTAATGGATCTGCCCATGAAGTTTGTTGTTGAGGTTTCGGTCTACCGGAAGACCTCAAAGAAGCTTTTGACTCTCGTCGAAAGACTTGGCCAATTCAGAATTGGTCGTGTTAACTACAACGAGAAAGAGGAAACCATTGAATTTGCTTCCCTGTCTCCGTATCAGACTTTCAATATTTCGGAAGCTTATTTCCGGAATAGAAATGATGAAGTTGAGTTCAAAGGTCTTCAAAATTTCCGTAGCGTTTTAAACCTCATCATCGCTATTGCTGATAATGACACCGATTTTGATGTGTCACTCGAGGAAAATAGCGATGAAGAAATCGCAGAAACGGGAATCTATTCCAAAATTACTTTATCGATTTCTACAACTTCAATTCTACAGTTTCAGCGAATCTTGCAGCACCTCTCACTGTTGGGGCTTTCCTAACGGCGAGCACTCAAAACCCCCGCACCGATGGTGTGGGGGTAATTAAAATCTATATTTTATTATTCTGCTGAATTTGCTTCAGCCTCAGGAGCTTCATAAGCTTCTAATATAGCTTTTTGAATTTTTTCTCTTGTCTCTGGATTGATTGGATGAGCTATATCTTTGAATTCTCCGTTTGGAGTTTTTCTGCTTGGCATAGCTAT
>CALXKT010000097.1 GCA_944388985.1 uncultured Clostridia bacterium
TGCACCTAATGTATATGCCCAACATGCATTTTCAAAACAAATTGGTTGAACACCTTTTACTATATCATAAGGATTAAATCCTTTATCTTTACATATCTGTAATGCATCTTCAAAATCTTTTATTCCATACTTCTCCATTACTGGCTTTATCTGATCGATTCTTCTTTCATAACTTTCAAATGTAACTGCCATTTTTATTCCTCCCTATTTTTATTAAATTTAACTTATACTTTTCCTTATTATCTCATCAACTATTCTTTTCTAGGATCAACTTTCTTTACTGCTTCGTCAAATCTTCCATATGTACCAGAAGCTTTTTCAATTGCTTCCATTGGCTCTATTCCTTTTTTAATGTTTTCCATCATTTTTCCTAAGTGAACATATTTATATCCTATAATTTGATCATCTTTATCTAAACCAAGTTCTACTATATATCCTTCTGTTAATTGTAAATATCTTGGTCCTTTTAATGTGCTTGAATAGATTGTTCCTACTTGAGATGTATGTCCTTTTCCTAAATCTTCAAGTCCTGCTCCTACTGGAAGTCCACCTTCTGAGAAAGCTGTTTGTGTTCTTCCATATACTATTTGCAAGAATAATTCTCTCATTGCTGTATTTATGGCATCACATACTAAGTCTGTATTTAATGCTTCTAATATTGTTTTTCCTGGTAATATTTCACCAGCCATAGCAGCTGAATGTGTCATTCCTGAACATCCTATTGTTTCTACTAATGCTTCTTGGATTATTCCATCTTTTACATTTAATGTTAATTTACAAGCTCCTTGTTGTGGTGCACACCAACCAATTCCATGTGTTAATCCAGAAATATCTTTTACTTCTTTTGCTTTAACCCATTTTCCTTCTTCTGGTATTGGTGCTGGTCCATGATCTACACCTTTTTTTACTTGGCACATATTTTCTAGTTCTTTTGAATAATTCATATTTGTTCTCCCTTGCTATTTATTTACAATCTTTAAGCTAAAATTTATATAATTAATATTAAATAAGATTGTATAAGAATTTTAATACTTAATTTTTAACATTTTAAAATTTGATTTCTTACTTCTTTAACTTCTTCTTGTTTGATTTTTTGTATTTCTGATAAATTATCTTTTGTTTCTTTTATTTTTGCAAGTTCATTTTTTTCTATGTATATTCCTTCTGTATAAAAAGAAGGCTTTATATTACTTTCTTCTTTATAATATTTTATAAATTCTTGATCTTGTTTATTAAAGCTTTCAATTGGTCTATTAAGATATTTATATTCCCAATATTTTCGTCTTTGTTCATCTGTATATCTTGAATTTAAAATATTATTATAATTATATTCTATTGTAAATAGACAGTTTACTATACTTATTGTTATATTAGTCCACTTTTTTATAGATAAATTATTTAATTGTTTTATTTTATCATACAATTCTCTTAAAGCTATATTATATTGTTCTTCACTTATTCCAAATTTGTTTGCTATTTCATAGCAATTTACTGGCTTTGGCTTTAAGAAAGTTTTTTTAGGAAAATAGTAGAAAAACATTTCTCCTCTACCGCCTATTACTGATGCATATAGATATAGACTTTCCCACTTTTCTGGTATTAATCTAAATAATATAGTTTGCAATTCTTTATATAGTTTTTCTACTTCTTTTTTTGGCAAAAAGCTCACCTCCTAATTTATCTTACAAGTAAACTTTCTCCTGTCATTTCCTTTGGTTTTTCTAAATTCATCATATCTAACATTGTTGGTGCTAAATCTGCAAGTTTACCATTTTTTATTTTTACATTTTCCATTCCATATAATATTAATGGTACTGGATTTGTTGTATGTGATGTAAATGGTTCTCCTGTTTTATAATCTATCATTTGCTCTGCATTTCCATGGTCTGCTGTAATTAACGCTTTTCCATTATGCTTACTTAATGCATCTATTATCTTTCCTACGCAATTATCTACTGCTTCTATTGCTTTTTCTGCTGCTTCTAAATTTCCTGTATGACCAACCATATCTGGATTTGCAAAATTTAGAATTATTGTATCATACTTTTCTTCATTTATTGCAGCAATAACTTTTTCTGTAACTTCGTAAGCACTCATTTCTGGTTTTAAATCATAAGTTTCTACCTTTGGTGATGGAACTAATATTCTATCTTCACCTTTAAATGGTTCCTCATTTCCTCCATTGAAGAAAAATGTTACATGTGCATATTTTTCTGTTTCTGCAATTCTAAGTTGAGTTAAACCTTTACTACTTACATATTCTCCATAAGTATTTTTTAGGTCTTCAGGTTTAAATGCTACATGAACATTCGGCATTGTAGAATCGTATTCAGTCATTGTAACAAAGTATAAATTCATTTTCTTAGTTTCAAATCCTGTAAAATCTGGATCTACTAATGCTCTTGTTATTTGTCTTGCTCTATCTGGTCTAAAGTTAAAAAATATAACAGAATCCCCATCTTCTATTTTTGCACCATTTCCAATTACGCATGGTTCTACAAATTCATCAAAAACTTCTTTTTGATATGAACTTTCTACTGCTTCTATTGCACTAGAGTATTTCTCTCCTTCTGCATATACTAAGGCATCATAGCATTTTTTTACTCTTTCCCATCTCTTATCTCTATCCATTGCATAGAACCTTCCAGAGATTGTTGCTATCTTACCTATTCCTTTTTCTTTTATTTTTTCTTCTAATTTTTGTATATATCCTTCTCCTGATGCTGGAAGTGTATCTCTTCCATCTAAAAAGCAATGAACATATACATTTTCAAAATCTTTTCTTTTTGCAAGTTCTAATAATCCATATAAATGTCTTTGATGACTATGAACGCCACCATCAGACACAAGACCCATTATATGTAATTTAGAATTATTTTTCTTACAATTTTCTATTGCATCTGCAAATTCTTTTATACTAAAGAAATCCCCATCTTCAATTGACTTTGTAATTCTTGTTAATTCTTGGTATACAATTCTTCCTGCTCCAATATTAGTATGACCAACTTCTGAATTTCCCATTTGTCCTTCTGGAAGCCCTACACTTGGTCCACTTGCATATACCTCTGCTGTCGGACATGTCATCATTAGTTTATCTATATTAGGCTTTTTAGCATTTGCTACTGCGTTTCCTTCTTTATTTGAATTTTTACCAAATCCATCTAATATCATTAGCATCGTTACTTTTTTACTCATTTTTACCATCCTTTTCTATACACCTATTTGTCATAATTTACAATTTTTCCAAAAGTATCTGCTTTTAAGCTTGCTCCTCCAACTAATCCTCCGTCAATATCTGACATTGAAAATAACTCTTTTGCATTTTCTGGTTTTACACTTCCACCATAAAGAATTATCACTTCTTCTGAAATATTTTCTCCGTATATTTCTTTTATTTTATTTCTTATTTGCTTAATACTTTCATTTGCATCTTCTGCTGTTGCAGTTCTTCCTGTTCCTATTGCCCAAATAGGTTCATATGCTACTATTGTATTCCTTACTTCTTCTGGTGTCAAGTCTTTTAGG
>CALXKT010000098.1 GCA_944388985.1 uncultured Clostridia bacterium
ATAAATTGGATGTTGTGAATTGTTATTTAAAATTAAGTTTACTTTATTATTCTCAATGCGTTGTTTTACATCAAAATTGTCGCTGTTATTAACTGTATGGAATCCTCTAAAATTTACAATTGGTGCTAAGGTAAGTTTTGCTTTTTTCTCTCTATTTTTAATGTAGTAGAAAAGTGACACTGTATTTTTTCCATGTTCCATACAAATAAACTTTTTAATAATAACATTTTCTACTTGATATGTAAAAATAGGAATATATTCCTTTGTAAATTCTATTTGGTTTTTATAACCGTCGGAAATAAAATCTTTGCCAATATTGGTAAATAGCTTATAATCTTTCTCTCCTACTTTAATACTTTCATCTACTTTCGAAAGTATGACTTGCCTGTTTCCTGGTGGCATAAGAGGTGCTACTAAAAGCCCATGATATTTTCTTGTATTTGCTCCTATTATAGTAGAACTGCTATATCCTCCAATGCCATTGGTAATTAACCATTCTCTCTTCAAACCTTCTTCTAACGTTAGTTTCTCTTTTCCAAATTTCATTTGTTGTTTTCCTCCTAATTTGTTTTTTCTTTCTTCTTTTGCATATTTTCTTTTTGTTTCTGCTTTAAATCCGATTCTTGAATTGATTCAATTCTTTCGCTATATTTTTCAAAGAACTTGCTTTTTCTAGCTTTACTTTCTTTGTTCTTTTTATGTTCTTTTATTTTTTGCTTATTTGCTTTTTCTTGCTTTTTTAGCGATTTTTTACTATCTTTTAGCTTGTTATTTAGCATCATATACTGTGTATTATTTTCCATATTGTTAAATTTTAATTCATCACAAATCAATTGAATAATCGTTGCCGCTATAGCATCTGGATTATGACGTATATAGCCATTTTCAATGTGGGAGAATTTTCGCCTAATTAAGTAAACACCATCGATTTTTACTTTGGAAACATCTTGCTCTACTAATTCGGAACCTTCCATATTATATTTTCGAATATATTCTGGAATAATCTCTCCTGTATCATATAAACAATATTCTATTACACCTTTTCCAACATGTTCATTAATCGCCTTAATGTGCTCGGATAAAGAATAATTATCTGTTTGTCCTGGCTCTGTCATCAAATTGCTAACATAAACTTTAAAAGCTTTGCTCTCTTTGATGGCTTTTGCTACACCTTTTACTAATAAATTTGGAATAACATTGGTATACAAACTTCCTGGTCCAATAACAATGGCATCTGCTTCCATAATAGCCTCTATTACGCCTGGTGCTGGCTTGCAATTCGATGGATTAATAAAAATACGATTAATTTTACAAGTTTTTTCATTGATGACTTCTGGAATTTTGTCTTTACTTTCGATTACCGTTCCATCTTCCAATTCTGCACAAATTTTAATTTCTTCCATGGTTACTGGTAATACTTTACCAGTCATGTTAAATATGTTTTGCGATTGTTTTACCGATTCTGCAAAGTCTTTGTAAGTGTCTTGCATTGCAATAAAGTACATGTCACTAAAAGATAAGTTTGCTAATCTTCCATACTTAAATTTAAAATTCATTAGCCTTTCCATCGCATCTTCCTTTGCAGAAAGAGCTACAATACTTTCCTTCACATCTTCTAAAGGCAAGGCATCCAACACTTTTCTAGACTCTGATACTGGTTCTCCATAATCAGAAACCGTAACAATAGCTGTAATATTATCCGTATAATTTTTTAATCCACGTAGCACAGAATTGAGGCCTGTTCCTCCACCGATTGCTACGATTTTTGGTCCTTGGTTATATACTCTTTTATTGAAAATTAATGTTTTTACTTTCGATTTTTCATCCGCTACTCTTTTGTCCGTATCTTCGACTAAGATTTCCAGCGTTCTTCGTTGGATTGCAATAATACTATAAATAATGATAATAAATCCTACAATAAAGATTCCTGCGATTTTAGCTAATTGTCCAAATCCCATTTGTCTACTGGTTAATACTTCTGCCATCCCATAACAGCAAAGTAAAATTCCTATAATAATTAGAAATATCCATCTTTTGATTTTTGTATTTGCTTTAAACCATTTAAAAAAGCCTTTCATATTCTATTTCTTTCCTTTCTTTTATGCTATTTTTATTTCTTATTCTCCTAAGACTTCAATTTCTAAGTCAATGCTTTTTCCCGTCTTTTGATATACTGTTTTTTTCACTTCTGCAATTAAATCTAAAATGTCTTGTGCGGTTGCTTCTCCTGTGTTTACAATAAAGCCTGCATGTTTTTCCGAAACTTGTGCTCCTCCAATTTGTTTTCCTTTTAGTCCACATTCATCAATCAGCTTTGCAGTAATAAAGTCTTCTCCTCGCTTAAATGTACTACCTGCACTTGGCAAATTAGGCTGTTTTTCTTTTCGATTGCTAGCTAATTCATCCATCTGTTTTCGTATTTCTTCTTCTTTTCCATATTGCAATTTTAATTTTGTCTCTAAAATAATATATCTTCTTTCCGAAAAAATACTATGGCGATAAGAAAATTCTTGCTCTGCATTTGTTAACTCTACCATCTCTGGTTCATCTGCTTTTTTTACTATTTCTGTAATTTCAATATCATCAATATTGGTTCTTTCTACTAACATATCATAACGTTTTAAATCAAGACACTTGGTCGAAACAACTACATCTTGCATTTCTTTTCCATAAGCTCCAGCATTCATTTTAATAGCTCCTCCCACGGTGCCAGGAATGCCTGATGCAAATTCAAGCCCTGTAATATGCTGTTTCAACAATTCTTGTGCCAACCTTGCAAGCACCACACCTGCACCGGCTGTTACAATTACCTCTTTTTTTTCCCCGCTTGCCATTTTGTCTTCTTGTGGTTCTATTTCTATCGTGTCAATTTCTATTTTAACAACAATTCCACGAATTCCTTTATCTTTTACTAATACATTGCTACCATTTCCTATAATTGTCAAGTGGATGTTATGTTTTTTAGCTACCTTAATGACACTCTTAAGCTCTGGAATGCTCCTTACTTTTACAAATATATCTGCATTTCCGCCTACTTTAAAGGTGGTATGCTTACTCATTGGTTCGTTGCAATACACTTGCTCAGAAGGAATTTCTTTGGTTAGTGTTTGACAAATTTCTTCTAATTTCAAATTCGAATCCTCCTTATAATATCACAGTTATTTTATCATCTTTAGCAAAATATTACAATAGGAAATCAATAGGTATTGTAATAATTTTTTCTTGTTTACCATTTTATAGATTTATACAAAAAAAATTCTCATTGCTGAGAATTTTTTCTTATTGCTTCGGTAATTTGGCTAAAAATTTCCGAAGCCACTTTTCTTGTTTTGGCGGAGTGAGTGGGATTCGAACCCACGGCCCCCGAAACGAGGGTACTGCAGTTCCAGTGCAGCTCGTTATGA
>CALXKT010000099.1 GCA_944388985.1 uncultured Clostridia bacterium
TAAAAATATGGAGCACCTTTTTCTACTATTTTTTTAAACATTTCTTTTTCAGCTTTACTATAATGTCCTTCTTCATATACTATTTTATAAGTAGGAAGTTCAAACCTTATACTGTCAAAACCATATTCCATAGGTCTTTCAAAATGCACGTAAAGAACTTCTTCGCCATTATCATTTTTAACAATATTAGAAAAAGTAACCAATGTTTCGTCAGCATATTTGCAAAATGGATACATCATAAAATTCTCACTCCTTTGTATTAATTAATATATATTATAACATTAATATATAGAATTTACTACTATTTTTGAAATTATTTTTAGTGAAAATAAGCACAAAGACTGATGGAACACAAAGATAAAAGTGTTACTTTAAACTTTAAACACAAAAAAATTACAGGATATTTTTTAAAAAACTCCTGTAATCCGCTCTGCTCTAAGTGGTGCGGATGAGAGGACTCGAACCTCCACGCCGTTGGCACTGGTTCCTAAGACCAGCGCGTCTGCCAGTTCCGCCACATCCGCATTTCCTAATAACAAAATATATTTTAGCACATAAAGAATGTGTTGTCAATCAAAACTGTAAAAAAAATCAAAACAGTTTTCCTTGTAACCATAAAAAGCTTATGATATAATTATCAGCAGAAGAAAAACAAGGGAGAGAGTTTAAATGAAACAATCCATGAAATATATTTTGGCGTCGCAATCACCAAGAAGAAAAGAATTATTAGATTTAATGGGATTACAATACGAAATAATGGTAAGCAACGCAGACGAAACTTTTGAAGAAGGGCTTACCATTGAAGAGCAATCCAAACGATTAGGCTATATTAAGGCAAAAACAATCTTTGATAAAACAAAAGGAAATAGGTTGGTAATAGGTTCAGACACGATGGTACTTAAAGATGGAAAAGCTTATGGAAAGCCACATAGTAAAGAAGAAGCGGTACGTATGTTGACAGAGCTAAAAAATGCAAAGCATACGGTAATAACAAGTTTAGCCGTACTAGCAGAGAAAAATGGAAAGTATTTTGAATTTGTGGATTATGACAAAGCAGAGGTTTATGTAAAAGACATGACAATGGACGAAATAGAACATTGGATATCTATAGGAAATCCATACAATAAGGCAGGTGGCTATGCAATACAAAGTCAATTTGGAGTACATATTGAAAAAATAAATGGAAATTATTTTACCGTTGTAGGGCTTCCTATTCACAAGTTGTATGATGTTTTAAAAGAAATAGAAAAAGAGGAAAAGGAGGCGTAGGTGACTCTATTTTCAAAGAAAAGGGATGGTCACAAAAAACATGGTTCCAGTAGAAAAAAATAAAGAATATGAAGTGGAAATTGTAGATAATGGATTCGAGGGAGAAGGAATTGCTAAAATTAGTGATTTCACTATTTTTATTCCGGGAGCAATAAAGGGCGAAAGGTGCAAAATACTAATTGTGAAAGTAAACAAAACATTTGCTTTTGGAAAATTATTAGAAGTGTGTACAAAGTCGAAGTACAGAGTAGAGGTAGATTGTGCTACTTATAAAAGATGTGGAGGCTGTAGTTTAAGGCATATACAATACGAGGAAACTTTAAAGCTAAAAAGAGATATGGTGCAAAATTTAGTAACGAAAACCTTGAACACAAAAATAAACGTAAAGGATACCATCGGTATGCAAGAGCCATTTCATTATCGTAACAAGCTACAATATCCTGTAGGGTATGACAAAACGAACAAACCGGTAATGGGTGTGTATGCTAATAGAACGCATGAAATTATACCGGTAGAAAGTTGCTTAATACAAAATAAAGAGGCAGAAGAGGTAGCAAAAGCGGTATTTGAATTTATCAAAGAAAACAAAATAACTGTTTATAATGAGCAAACAAGAAAAGGTGCTATTAGACATATTATTGTAAGAATTGGTGCTAGAACCAATGAAATAATGTGCATTCTGGTAACAAACGAAGAAAAAATAGAAAAAGAAAATGAATTAGTAGATGCCATCAGTAAGAAATTTCCACAAGTTAAGACTATAGTAAAGAACATTAATAAGAAGAATACTAATGTGATATTAGGAGATACAAATGTTATCCTATCTGGAAATGGTTATATTTATGATAAATTAGGAGAATACACTTTTAAAATATCGCCGATGTCATTTTATCAAACTAACCCTATTCAAACAGAGGTGTTATACCAAAAAGCAATTGCATTTGCAAAGTTAGATAAGGATGATATCCTTTGTGATTTATACTGCGGAATAGGCACCATTGGTATATTTGCTTCAAGCAAAGTAAAGCAAGTATATGGAATAGAAATCGTGGAGGAAGCGGTAGAAGCAGCTAGAGAAAATGCAAAGATAAATAAAGTAGATAATATAGAATTTATTGCTGGTGATGTAGAAAAAGCATTTAAAGAATTGGTAGAAACAAGGGGAGTAAAGCCAACTGCAATTATAGTGGACCCGCCAAGGAGAGGTTTGGATACCACTACAATTAGCAAAATATTGGAAATAGCTGTGGATAAGTTTGTTTATGTAAGTTGCAACCCAGCAACTATGGTAAGAGATTTGAAGATGCTAGAAGAAAAATATGAGGTAAAAGAAATGCAGCCAGTGGATATGTTTCCGTTCACGAGCCACGTTGAATGTTGCTCGGTGCTATATCTAAAGAATTAGATACAATAGTTGAGTTTACTGCATTTGAGAATTTTTGTAGTTTTGATAAAAAAGGTAAAAATAAGATAAAAAGAGTAGAAAATCATAAAATTAAAGTAACGATAGAAGTTGACCTGGTGTGCGGAGTAGTATAAATTTAATAATAAAAAATAAATGAATGTTTAGAGGTAAAACTTAAATTGGAAGTCTTTGGGAAAAGGCTTTCTTTTTTTGACCTTTTATGATAATATATAAAAAATAAATAGTAAGGAAAATAATAAAAAAACAGTAAGGAGAATACAGAAAAATTGGACAATAAAAAGAAACTAGTAGAAAAATTTTATAATGATTATTATTTAGGAGATTATGTAAAACGATATCGTATAAAGAAGATTGAATTTGATAAACAAGGATACTATGTTTTTTCAAAAATTAATCAAATTGATGATTATAAAGATTTTAATGAATATATTAAACATTTTTCTAAACAATTTTTTAAAGAAAATTTAAGTTTTGATTTATTAGACAAAAGTGATTCATTAGCAATAGACAAAGCAATGAGTAGTATACTATATCCATTTATTTTAAAT
>CALXKT010000100.1 GCA_944388985.1 uncultured Clostridia bacterium
CTGGTGTCAAAATCTGGTGTTAGTGCTGCAATTGGTGCTGTTTCTGTTAATCCATATCCTTGTAAGAAAAGAATTCCAATATCTTCTACCCATTTTCCTATTTTTGCATCGATAGGAGCTGCTGCAGAAACAATAATTCTAAGTCTTCCACCTAAATTTTCATAAATTTCATTAAATACTTTTCTTTTAATGTCAACTCCAACTGCCTTTAACGCATTTGTTACATGTATCATGGAATTTACTAAACCATCTTTTTTACTTTTTTTAATGTTTGCATTTATTTTTCGGTATAAACTTTCTACTAATAGTGGAACTGTAAGTAATGCGGTTGGTTTTGTTTCTTGTAAATCGGAAACAATGTGTTTTAGTCCTTGGCACACACTAATAGAAGCACCTATTCCAAATGGTAATAAGAATCCAATAGAAGATTCATAAGTATGATGAAGTGGTAAAATAGACATTAATCGATCGTCTGGAGATAGTTTTACATATGCAGTTGCTGCATTTACGTTTTCTGCTAAATTTCGATTGCAAAGCATTACTCCTTTTGCATTCGAAGTAGTTCCCGAGGTAAAAATCAAAACTTTAAATTCATCGGGATCAATTTCAATTCCCATAAAACTATTATCGCCACCATCTACTAATGCTTTTCCCTCTTCTATTAAGTAGTCAAGCCCTACAAATCTGCCATCGATTTCTTGGTCTGAGTTCATTTGGATAAAGTATTTTACTTCTGGCAAGTTTTCAGCAACTTTTTTTATCACTTCTGCTTTTTTCGTAGAGAAAATAACGGCAGAGGCTTTTGCTCTTTTTATTACATTTTCAATTTCATTTTCTGGCAATTCTTTGTCAACAGGAACTGCAATTCCAGCTCCACAAAGCATTGTCATATAGGATACATACCAATGGTGTGTATTTTCACCAATGATAACCACTCTTGTATCCTTTAAATTTAGTTTTCTTGTTAAAGCTGTACCTAAACCAATAACCTCATTTTTGAACTGATTATAGGTGATTTCTGTCCAATCTTCTTTTGGATTGAATTTTTCTAATAAGAAAGTTCTATCTGCATACTCTTTGGATGAATGGATAAAAATCTCTTTTATTGTTGTGAAATGGGTTCCATCATAATTCTTTTTGTTTTTCTTATTTCTATTTTCCTCTGCATTTTTTATTTTGTCATAATCGACTTTTACTTCGTCTATTTCCGAAACTTCTTTCATATTAAATTTTGGGAACTTGAAATCTGGTATCTTAAAATCTTTTAAAATTCTCATTTTAACTTCTTTCCTTTCTTATTCTTAATTATTTCATGCCTTTAATTTTTTTAAAAATAAATTATCGATTTCGCTAAATAATTGTTGTACATCTACTTCTTCGTGTCGCATTTTATAAATAAAGCTAGAGCATGTAAATCCAAAAATTCCAGATGCCATAACATCGGCATCTTTCGCTACAATTTCTTTTTTTTGTATTCCCTCTTTAATTATTTTTTCAATCATTTGAATATATTCAAATACATATCTTTTGCATAGTTTACTTCTTTCATCATTTCCCCATATTTGGCTTAAAATAATGGTCATGAAATTTTCATATTTGAATAGTATTTTTATTTGTATTAGCACAATTGCTCTTATTTTATCTAAAGAATTCGTCATTTTGTCAGTTTTAATACTAATACTATTTTTTAAAAGTTTCATTCCCTCTTCAACCAAGAAATTAAAAATCTCTTCTTTGCTAGAAAAATGATAATACAAAGTTCCTTTTGCTACTCCCACAGTTGCTGTTATCTCTTCAATACTGGTAGCATCATACCCCTTATCTGCAAATAACTTCATGGAAGTTTCAAATATTTTTCTTTTTGTTTTATTCATTCACTTCACCTTTAATATCAAAACTATCTTTATTATATAATGTCTTTAAGAATTATGCAAGTATTTATTTGCAACTTTGAAACAAGGGGACACACAATTTGTTTCAAAAATGAAACGAATTGTGTGTCCCCTTGTTTCAGTTATCTTCTCTTATCTATGGTATCTAAATTGTCTAGCGCTTTTCCTGTTCCCAATGCCACACAAGATACTGGTTCTTGTGCTATCATTACATTAATTCCTGTTTTGGTTTGTAATAGCTTATCTAATCCGTCAATCAAGCATCCTCCACCTGTCATGTATATTCCTCTATCGCTAATATCGGCTGCTAGTTCCGGAGGGGTTCTTTCCAACACGGAATGAACACTATCTACAATCATCATTGCTGGCTCCATTAGAGCTTCCATCATCTCACTAGAATGAATTATTACATTTTTAGGAAGACCGGTTACTAAGTCTCTTCCCCTTATTTCCATTTCTGTATCTTGGATTTTAGGGTATACACATCCGACATTTATTTTTAAATCTTCTGCCGTTCTTTCACCTATCATAATATTATGTTTTCTTTTAATATATTTGACAATGGCTTCATCAAACTTGTCGCCAGCTACTTTTAGCGATTCACTAACCACCGAACCACCTAATGAAATAACTGCAATATCGGTAGTTCCTCCTCCAATATCTACTACCATATTTCCACAAGGTTTGGAAATGTCAATTCCGGCTCCGATTGCTGCTGCGATTGGTTCTTCAATTAAAAATACCTTCCTTGCACCTGCTTGTGAAGCAGCATCAATGACCGCCTTTTTCTCTACTTCTGTTACTTGCGATGGAATACAAATCATAATTCGTGGAGCAAAAACAAATTTACCACATATTTTATTAATAAAATATTTAAGCATTTTTTCGGTAACTGTATAATTCGATATAACGCCCTCTCTTAAAGGTCTTGTTGCTACAATATTTCCCGGAGTTCTACCAAGCATTCTTCTTGCTTCTTTTCCTACTGCCAACACTTCTCCCGTATTATTATCCACTGCCACAACGGATGGTTCTCTAAGTACAATTCCTTTTCCTTTTATATAGGCAATGACGGTTGCTGTTCCTAAATCGATTCCTATGTCCTGTCCCCACTTAAACATACTTCTCTTCCTTTCCAATTTTTCTATTCTTCTCTCATTAATTTCTGTTGTTTTTAATTTTGATAATATTTCATTTTTATTACAATTTCGTTACAATTATATTACATTTATGACAAAATAGCAAATACTTTTT
>CALXKT010000101.1 GCA_944388985.1 uncultured Clostridia bacterium
TTTTTTGGTAGTTTTACTACCGCTTTATTGGTTTCTCAAAGTTTATTGTTTACTTTTCAATGTGCTTTTTATGTTCTCAATCGACCTTGTCGACGACAAGAAATATTTTAGCATAAATCAAATCATAATGTCAATACTTTTTTTGAATTTTTTTAAGATTTTTTTAATGGTTTTTATACAACTTATTTCTTGCATATTTTTGTCTCATTTTAAGACTTGTTTTTGCCTTTAAAAGAGATAAATAATAGCCTCGTCAGAAGCTATTATTTATATTACCACCTTCCAGCAAATAAGTCAATACATTTTGCCAAAAAAGTTGCTGGTAATTTTTGCCTTTCCTTTAAACCTCTATTTCAAAGCCAATCGTTTCCATTTTTTCTACAAATTTTTCAGTTACTCCCGTCCACCAACTATCCATAAACGCATTAAATACATCCGCTTCGTAATTATTAGCAATTACCGTATTAGCATTTGTTAGTTCTTGTATTTCTTCTACTTGTTCTTCTTTGGACACATTCACATCATATTGTATTGTTATTGTATTTGGCTGGTTATTCATAAGTGTATTAACATTAATATTAAGTGTATTGCTTGTATTTCCTTCTTGTTCTTTGCCAGCACTAATTTCTATTTCTACCTTTTGTTCTTGACTTTCAATGTCTGGTAGAAATGTTATTCTATTTGTTTCCTTATTTTCTTCTACAACTTTCTCTAACGTTATTGTTGAAACAATAGAGTTGGATGCTGTCGTAACATCTATTACCTCATTTTCTTCCACAACCATTGTTGCGCCACTTTGTATAAGGGTTATTGTTATTTGCGGATGATTTGCTACATTGTCATAAGCAATTGTGATGATATTTGGTACTTCTAAAGAAGCTCTTACTAGCTGTCCTTCGCTCTCATAAACACAAAGTATTAAATTATCTGTACTAGTCGCTTTCTCTATTTCAGAAATCCATTCTTCTATTTTATTTGTTAAATTCGCAATTTCTGTATATTCTGTTCCTAAAGCAAGCATGGAAAATTTACTACTTAATAATAGAAGTGTTTCATTGTCTGCTTTTAGAGTATTTAGACAATTTAGTAAAATCTGCTTCCATTGCTCTCCAGATATTTCTAATTGATATTTATTGGTTTGATAATTTACCTCTTGAATTGTTATTTGTTCTTCGCTTTTTTGATAGTTTGTTTCTGATAGTACACTTTGAATAACTGGCAAATAGGTTTCTAAAATATGCTGTTTTTGTTCCTCTGTTATATTCAGTAAAGTAGCATATTCCTCAAAATTTATACTATCTGGAATAGATTCCGCATTGCTAATCCCATGTTTTCTTGCTAGCTCTTGTAATCCCGAATCGCGCATTCCAACATAATTATCTACTACTTCTTTACATTTTATTGCATAGATATCTCCACTATTAATATAAGATAATGTAAATAAATCGATATCTCCATTTTTTAAAGTAGCATCTGCATAAGTTCTCTTTGTTACATTATCGTGTCTTAAAGAGGTGTCGATGTTTAAAACTTTCAAACTATCGGTACCTTGTTGTTGTTCATAAGATATTTTTCCAGTTGCGGAATAAGAACTATTTTGCAAAGACTGTTGTTGCTCTCTTATATTAGTATTATCTAAACTTTTTAGAGCTTCACTCACTTGGCCTGCATATTTCCAAAACAGGTCGCTATCTGATTTGAATAAATCTGTAGTTGCATAGACAACTAGGAAAATCCCCATTATAACTAAGATGATTATTATTGGTACTAAGATTATTAATATTCTTTTATACTTCATCCTCGTTCCTTTCCCAAGACACACTTTTACCATATCATAATCTTGTCTTGTAATCCATCTATTATTTTCTTTGCTTTACTACCTCATACATCACAATTCCAGCAGAAACAGAAGCATTTAAAGAAGTAATTTTTCCTTTCATTGGAATCTTTACTAAAAAGTCGCAATTTTCTTTTACTAGCCTACTCATACCAAATCCCTCACTGCCAATAACAATTCCTATTCCACCTGTATAATCTTCCTCATTATAATACTTTTTTGCTTCCATATCGGTTCCACAAATCCATACATCATTTTCTTTTAATTCTTCTATTGCATCATTTATATTGTTTACTCTAGCCACTTTCATATACTCTACTGCCCCTGCCGATACTTTTGCTACTGTACTATTTACTCCGCAAGCTCTTCTTTTAGGAATAATAATACCATGAACTCCTGCCGTTTCTGCAGTTCTAATAATAGAGCCTAAATTATGTGGATCTTCGATTCCATCAAGAATAAGAATAAATGGCTTCTCATTTCTTTCCTTTGCCGTTTCTAAAATATCCTCTATTTCACAATAATCAAAAGGAGGAACAATGGCAATAACTCCTTGATTGTTTTCTGTTTGTGCCATTTGATTTAATTTTGCTCTACTTATTTCATTTAGAATTACTTTTCTCTCTTTTGCCAATGCAATTATTTTATGGATAGAACCATGTTTTTCGCCATCTGCAATATAAATTTTATTAATATCTCGATTGGATTCTAAGAGTTCAAGTACAGCATTTCTACCTTCTACTTGGTCTTCGAATTTTATTGCCTCTTCATCCTTTTTTTGAAATTTTCTATTATTTTTCATTTTTCTTCTCCATTTTCTTTTTCACTTGCTACTCCTCGTCGAGTTTAAGTACACTAAGGAAAGCCTCCTGTGGTATTTCTACATTTCCTATTTGTCTCATCTTCTTTTTACCACGTTTTTGTTTTTCTAGCAATTTCTTTTTTCTTGTAATATCTCCACCATAGCATTTTGCCAAAACATCTTTTCTCAAAGCAGAAATAGTTTCTCTTGCAATTACCTTTCCTCCAATAACCGCTTGAATTGGTATAATAAATAATTGTCTTGGAATAACGGTTT
>CALXKT010000102.1 GCA_944388985.1 uncultured Clostridia bacterium
TGCTGGTTTAATTTCTTGATTCATACATAAATCTACTAATCTATCTGGTCTAAAATTAGAAATACCTATTGATTTTATTTTTCCTTCCTTTTGTGCCTAGCACATTGCTCTATATGAACCATAATAATCTCCTACAGTTGTATTTGCATTTACATGTTGATAATTTGCTACTGCATTTTCTGTATTATTTGTTTCTGTCTCTTGGTTAGATGTTTGTAAATTACTAAGTTCTTGATTTGAATTTTGCAAATTGTTTTTGCTATTTCTATTATTGATAAAAAACATAATCATTACTCCCAATAAAATGATGATAAAAATAATAATTCCTAATTATGGGAATTACAAAATAGTTAAGGTGGTATAAACTAAAAGTTAATATTATATACAGAGAACAAACCATGGTATTACTTTAACTGAAGCTGGTAAACAAATTTATAAAGATAGTAAATTTATTATAGATTATGCAAATCGCTCTATTGAAAAAGCTAAGAAAATTCAAAATAGAAATAATTATTTTATCACAATTGGTACTTCTTTAATTTGTCCTTGTAAACCTTTAATTGATTTATGGTATCAGATAAATGACGATTACCCTAAATTCAAAATTAAAATTGTGCCTTTTGAAGAAAATCATTCTAATATTTTAAATACACTTAACAGTAATGGAATTAAACTAGATTTTATTGTATCTCCATGTGATTCTCCAAATTGGACTGAAAATTTTAATTTCTTGAAATTAGGAGATTATAAATTTTGTATTGCCGTTCCTATTAATCACCCTCTAGCAAAAAAAGAAACTATTTCTTTCGAGGATTTATTAGGAGAAAAAGTAACAACAATAACTACAGGAGATAGTAAACAAAACCAAGATATTTTAAATAAGATAAAAACAATTTGTAAAGATGTAGAAATATATGACGCTCCATTCTTCTATGATATAAATGTATTTAATAAATGTGAAGAAACTGGAAGTTTTTTAGTCACTTTGGAATGTTGGAAAGATGTTCATCCTGCTTTTAAAACCATTCCACTTACTTCTGGTGAAACCATTCCTTATGGGATACTTTATGATAAGGAACCAACACAAGATGCAATTAAATTTTTGGAAATCATTAAAAAAGTGATTGCAAAATGAATCACAGTTACATAAAATTGACTTTCTCTTATAAAAATGCTAAAATGAGATTATAAATTTTTTGAAGGAGGAAGCTTTTTATGCGGAATGAGTTTAACATAGAGCATGCACGTTCTCTAAATAATGGTATCATTTTTTATTCTAAGCAACACAGAAACCACATTGCGCTAGCAACCATAGACGAACAAGGAAACATCTATACTGAGTGGACAACTCTGGAAGATTATAAAAAGCGAGAGAAAAAACGGAAAACAAATAAACAAACAAAAAGCGAAATTTTGCAAAACATATTAATTCTTTGTTTAGTTATATTTTTAATAATATCCATAACAATAACATTTGGAAAACGTTTTTTGTTAATAGCATATCCTTTAGCCGTTTTAATCTCATTCTTTTTTAAAAACTTTCAATGGTTCAAAAAAGAGAGAGACTCTTTTAAGTTTCACTCAGCAGAGCATATGGTAGTTAATGCTTACCATGATTTCAACAGAGTACCATCAAAAGAAGAAATCGTTAACTTTTCTCGCTTTCATAACAATTGTAGCACCAATCTAATAACTATTATAATATTAATTTGTATCTTACTATTTTTTTGTACTTTTATTGAAAATAAATTGTATCGTTTTATAGTTGGATTATTGGCAAGTTTTATAGTTATTATTTTTTCCCAATTGGGTCTGCTGAATTTTCTACAAAAATTCACTACACTTACACCAACCGACAGAGAATTAGAGGTTGCGATTGTAGGAATGAATTTTTGGTTAGAGAATGAGAAAAAAGAATGAAAACAGAAAAGAGGCCCTAAAACATTTTCTTCATAAAGTTTCCCCAAGTGTTTTTATTAAAAACACTTACCCAGGTAATTCAAAAAAATTACCTGGGCTTTTTTTATTTATCTTAACTCTACTACTTTTCTTTTATTATATTAAACCTACTACATATTGTTCTTTTCTTTCTTCTATTTATTCTAACGCTTTTGCCTCTTGCTCTATATCTTGTGGTTTCCTTTTAAACTTCTGAATAGCAATGCTTGCAATTGGTATTAGCACAACAATATATGGCAAAATATATCTTGATTTTGCTTCCCATAATAGATGGAATAAAAATCCCCCTATAAAAATGGTAACTAAAAAGATAACTTCCAATGACAAATTCTTTCTATTTTGAATAAGTATCACGATACAGCAAAGACATGTTAGCAATAGTAATACTTTTTGATAAAAAGTTAATGGCTCTTTTACTTTATTAATAGGTGCATTATCATCCAAAGTGTTGTTCATAATTGCAGAATAGGTGTTTTCCGTCCAAGTAGAAGCAATTTTCCCTGTATAAAATTGGAAAGCATAGCCTGGATTACTTGCAAAATAGCTTAGCCTCTCCCTTATTTTTTGTGGATATTCTGCCTTTGCCGCTTCTGGATCTGTTATTGCTTTTGAGGCAATTTCTTCACTATACCAGCCATTTGCTCTTGGCCCCTCTTCCATAGCCATTAATAAGTAGCTTGTCATGGGATATCTTTTGCTTTCGTCTAAGTTGTATGCTTTAGCATAGTAATTTTGTACCAGTGTTGTTGGAAGAATGGAAAGCACCACATAGCATACAATTACCGCTATTTGAAGTGCATTCTCTTTTCCTTTTCTCTTGGTACATCCTTTGAAAAAGGAAAATAATAGATAGATAACGGTTGCAATAATAAAAATGAGGCTATTCATTCGCATCATATACGCAAAAATGGTAAAAATAGTTGTCAAAATAGGATAT
>CALXKT010000103.1 GCA_944388985.1 uncultured Clostridia bacterium
CAAGAGTAACCAAACCCATTACAGAAGTTGGACATAATAACAGGAAGTAGTTGCCCCTCTTCTATGGATTGGTATACCCCCATTAACCTAGCTACATGTTGTATGCCATCATCTTTATATAAATCAAAATTACTATTCATTAGTGATATTACAAGGATGATTGAAATGAATAATAGCACTAGATAATCTTTAATTCTATTTTTCAAATATTTTTCTCCTCTCGACTGACATTATTGCTCGTTTTCTTAAACCAAATAACATATCCGATAAAAGCCACAAAGGCAACAGCAGAAATAATATAAGATGCTTTATCTAAGGTTGTTGCTGTATAATCCACTGTAATAGTTCCATCCGCAATATCTTCCGGTATCGTAATAGCGAGCATTCCATAAGGAGATTCTGTTGTTTCTAGGATATCGGTGCTTTCTCCGTTTTGCACTGTTACACGGTATCCTGGATAGAATAAAAATGGCAATTCCAAAACCGTTCCTTCAGTTGCATTTTTAATGGTAATTTCTAAATGCAAAGCCTCTTTTTCTTCTTGTACTATTTCTGCTGCACCATCCAAGACAACAGTGTTATCTCCTCTTTGATATAAATAGCCACTTTGGTTTTGTAGTGCTTCAAATGGCATATAATCTCGGTTCACAGAGAAATAGTGAATCGATGGATTTTCACGTAAGCCACCCTCATACTCTACATCACTCATTGGATTTCCGCCAGGTCCTCCCTCTTGTGTTGTTTCATTATATTGTCCTAACTCTATTACGGTATAGACAGCAATAATTGCTAGCATTACTATATACACCGTGTTTTGCGCCCACGTTTTCTTGAAGCTTTTTGCGAGGTAATAAATATTGGTTGCACAAACTGGTAACAAGAAAAAGAAAGCAAATCCAAGCATTCTCCATGGATATTGAATAGTGCACAAGAAGTTCGGCATAAGCCTCCATGGAAACAAATTCGTACACATTACTAAGCAGATAACACCTAAAATGATGGAGGTTATGTAAAAATCTCTTTGTTCTTTCTCTATTTTTCTGTATACTAAGATGCCAAGGAATAAAGTTAATACAAATGGGATTCCTATAATAAAGGATACTCCGTTTGGATCATCTTCTTTGTCTTTTAAGAATTGCCATGGTTCAATCGTTTTATCTGGCAAAATAGTATTACTCGTTTTCATCACTTGAGGCTCGAAAATAGAGTAGTCCGCTGACATCTTAAATTCCAGCATCGGAAGTAGAAACATTGCAGACATTAGTAAGATGAACACCACATTAATAGCACATTTGATAATAACATCTTTTCTAAAAAATTTCTTTGCATTAAATAAGATATAGATAACGCAAAAAACTGTTGCGTAAAGCGTAGAAATTGTATGGGTTAGCATTAGTCCCGTGGCTCCAATGGCTATGTAGAAATGCTTTTTCCCATCTCCATGGATTAAATTGTATAAGCCTTGGAAAACAATAGGCAAAAAGATAAACGCGGTAAATTCACCAATTGCATAACGATTATAATATTCTTCAAGTTTGTATGGGAACGTCATGTACAAAATAGCTGCAAAAAGGGCTATTGGCTTCTTTTTAGTTACCTCATTTACAAAATTGTACATAAATATACCAGAAAGCACTGAGGTAAGCACCGCAAATAGCTTTAGCCCATTTGCAAAAGTCCCTGCTACTAATCCTAAAATGTAAGGAATATAGGTAACTATTGGTGGATAGAATGCTGTCATGCTATATCCCCAATCTTTGCAAAAGAATGGGAATACTAGCGGAAAAATATTGTTTTCAAAGGCATTGTCTAGCCCTATTAATCGAATTAAATGAATAAATCCATCATCGGTTGAACGAATTTGTATCCAGAAAAAAGGAATCCCTATTAGCATTCCTACGATTATAATTAATAAATAATGTATACTCTTTTTTTGTTTGATTGCTTCTATTACTTTTTTCATTTGCTCTTCTCCTTGTTTTTTAATACGTGATTTTGCCGTTCAATAAGTCGTCGTTTTCAATCCACTCTTGAACTTTAATTCTTTGATATCCTGTTTTGCTTGTGTCGCGCACAATAACTTCTTCTATACCAGCATTAATAATTAGCTTTCGGCACATTTGGCAGCACCCTGGATTCTCTTCATACTCCTTTGGTTCTTCTCTATATTGAACCAGATAAAGGGTACCTCCTATCATATCTTTTCTAGAACTACTAATAATAGCATTCATTTCTGCGTGAACACTTCTGCAGGCATCATAACCTGCATGTCTTACATCTGGAAAGAATTTCTTTTTGGAACAAAATCCTAAATCAATACAATTCTCTCTTCCTCGTGGTGCACCACTGTAGCCAGTGGAAACAATTTCGTCTTTATTTACAATAACTGCACCCGATTTTTTTCTAATGCATGTACTGCGCTGTGCAACAGTTTCTGCTATGTTTAAATAATAATTTATTTTATCAATTCTTTGCGCCATTTTTTCTCCTTTTGAATCAATAGGACAAGCTTGTTTGGTCCTTTTCTTTAAATCTTGCTACATTATATCATTTCTGTTTTATGGTGGCAATGGTTTTAGAACTTTTTTGTACAAAAAAATAGTAGTGTAAATTAAAAAAGTAAATTCTATTCAAATAAAAATAAATAGTTTTTAATTGTATTTTAATAGCTATTGTAAGATTAAACGAAAGTTGTATAATAGTAAGTATAGGTGCTTCTTGAGAAA
>CALXKT010000104.1 GCA_944388985.1 uncultured Clostridia bacterium
CTACTTGTATTTCTTTTTTTGCAAAAGGTGCATTTACTGTTACTTTATCTTTTGAAAATGGCATTCCACTAAGAATCACTGTGCAATTTTCTATCACTTCGTCTAAAGTTTTACATTGCACTAGATTTGATTTATTATTTTTTTCTAATGATTGTACTTCTTTCTTTACCAGTGTCTCATTACCTTTATTTTCAAAATAGTTTTCAAATCCATAACAATACACTTCATTCTTTTCTGCCAAATACATTTCCATCAATCTGACAATTCGTAGATCTCCACCAATAAAACCAAGTTTCATTTTTACTATCCTTCCTTCCTCGAGGTTACTATTATTTTATTATGATAGTTTTCCCTCTGCTTTTTATTATTCTATGAAGGAAGCTTGAGTTTTATTGCTTTATTTTCTTTCCTTTACTGTTTGCAGTTGATTAAAATACGATTAATGCCTAGAATAATATGCTTATGCTTAACTATGGCCTAATTTTCTCTCTGTTTTTCTTCTTTTTGTATTTCTTTTTCTTTTAAATTTTTCATCATAGTTAAATCGTCGTTATTAAGACTGCTAATTAAAGAGCATGTTTTAGATAAATGATTTAGAGCTTTTCTTTCTTTCGCAGTTAGTTTTGTTCTCTTTTTCTGCTCTTCTTCTTCTTTGGTTGGTCTTTTTATTTCGTTTTTAATTGGCGTAAACACTGTTTCTTTTTGTGCCTTTAGATAAATTTTAGGCTCTAGCTCTACCGCAATATTCATATAATTGGTTGCTTTTTCTTTTTCTCCTTTTAGCATTGCCACTTGGGATAAATAATAGTAAGAACCCGCTTCTACATCTTCGCCTTTTAAACTTTCTTTAAAATATTGTTCTGCTTCATCTAAGTCTCCTGCAATTAAAGCAATTTGACCAATGCTTAATTGTGCATTATATAAAAGAGAATTGATTTCTGCTGCTTTTTGATAAAACTCTTTTGCTCTTTGAAAATCATTCGTCATGGTATATACCATGCCTAGATTGTAGTATAAATCATAATTTCCTGGATGGTATCTTAATGCCGTCATATACACATTAATGGCTTCTTTATAACGCTCTTGCGTATATAGAATTTCTCCTAGCAAATTCGTTGCATTATAATTTTCTGGTTCCTTTTTTAGCATATCTTGCAAAATAGTAATTGCTTCTTCTGGTCGTTCATCTTTATTTAATAATTGTGCAATTTTAAAATTTAGCTTTGTCTCTTTTTTATTTAATTCAGAGGCACGAATATATTCATCTACTGCCACAGAATATCTGTCTTCTTTTTCATACACTTCTGCTAATGTTTTGTGTCCAATATAACTTTCTGGATATTTATTAATTAGTTTAAATAAATAATCTTTTGCCTTTTCCGTATTACCAGCATGTAACGCAATTTTTGCTAAAAGCATATTGAGCATTTCTGGAAAAGTAACTTTCATTTTGGCTTCTATTATTAAAACAATGCCTGGTATTACAATGGACAATAGATAAATGATAATTCTAAAAAATAAATTTAGGTGTATATCGGAAAGTAACTCAATAAAATTAATAGCAATACCTAGAAACTCTATTCCTAATAAATAAATGTAAGTTGTATCATTTTTTCTAATAAATCTACCGAAAATAATAATAAATAGTGCAAAAGCTAGTATGTTAAATATTATCTTTTCTATCAATCTTCTCACCTCTTTTGGAATTGTTGCTTAAACGTGAACAAAAGGGACTACTGCCTTTTGTTCACGTTTTTGGACTTTTAGGAGTGTCCCTTTTGTCCAAATTTTTCTTCGTATTTTTTCATGCATTTTTCAATAATTGCTTCCGCATCTTCTTTGCCTAGCATTCTATCTACAGTAGTGGTTTTTCCCTCCAATTGTTTATATACCTCAAAAAAATGTTTTATTTCGTCTGCTATATGGTTTGGCAAAGCAGAGATATCGTTATACCCATTTAAATAAGGGTCTCTTTTTGATATTGCAATAATTTTTTCATCCTCTTCTCCACTGTCATTCATGATGAGGACACCAATAGGGTAACATTCCACTAACGTTAATGGCTGAATTTGTTCATTGCAGAGTATTAATACATCTAGTGGGTCATTATCTTCTGCATAAGTAAGTGGAATAAAGCCATAATTAGTTGGATAATGGGTTGCAGTATATAACACTCTATCTAATTTTAACATGCCTGTTTCTTTGTCTAGTTCATATTTTGTAGTTCCCCCTTTTGGAATTTCTACCACTCCAATAAAGTCATTTTTGCTTATTCTTTCTTTGCTAATGTCGTGCCAAATATTCATGTTTTTTCATCCTTTCTTCACTAAACCTCTATTTTATTATATATGTTTTGCTTTTTAGTAATTGTGTTCATCTTTTTCATTTTCTTACATTATTTTAAAACAAATGCAGAAAATTGTCTAGTAGGAAAAGACAAATTGCTATAATTTATAGTTTCCACCAAAAAGCGGTACCACAACGTGGCACCGCTTTCGGTCGCATCTTTTTACTCTGTGTTTGTTCCAATATAGGTTGATAGTGTCTCTGGTAAATCGTCTGGCATGTTATCTTTCCAAACATAATTATTCTTTTGCTTTTTCTAGCCATTTCTTAGCTTTTCTTCTGCTTTTTTTACTGCTTCTCTCTCATCCCAGAAATAGCGTTCTCCTTTTATTTCTTGGTATTGCTCATG
>CALXKT010000105.1 GCA_944388985.1 uncultured Clostridia bacterium
GGAACTCGTATGGGTAAAGGTAAAGGTGCTGTTGAATTTTGGGTAGCAAATGTAAAACCAGGTAGAGTAATGTTTGAGCTTGCAGACGTGAGTGAGGAAACTGCAAGAGAAGCTCTAAGACTTGCTGCAAACAAACTATCTGTAAAGTGCAAATTTGTACAAAAGGAAACTGAAATAGGTGGTGAGATAGATGAAGATAAATAAAATTAAAGAAATGTCTTCACCTGACTTAGAAAAAGAATTAGGAGAATTAAAATCTGAGCTATTCAAATTAAGATTTAGTTTAGCAACACACGGATTAGATAATCCTATGAAAATAAAAGAAGTTAAGAAAGACATAGCAAGAATTAATACAGTTTTAACAGAAAGAAAGTTAGCTGAAAAGAAAGGAGATTAAACATGGAAGAAAGAAATCTTCGTAAAGAAATGATAGGTATTGTTTCATCAAACAAAATGGATAAGACAGTAGTTGTATCTGTTCAAATGAACGAAAAACATAAAACTTATGGAAAAGTTCAAAAGAAAACATATAAACTTAAAGCTCATGATGAAAACAATGAATGCCAAATTGGAGATAAAGTAAAAGTAATGGAAACAAGACCTCTATCTAAAGAAAAAAGATGGAGAGTTGTTGAAATCCTAGAAAAGGCAGTAATTAAATAGAAGACCCGGCGGGGACATATCGCGACCCAAGCGGCAATGACCTGTGGGACAGATGTGTCATCGTAAAAAAAGAATAGCAAACCCGGCGGGGACATACCGCGACCCAAGTGGCAGTGACCTGGGGGACAGGTGTGTCATCGTTAGAAAATAAATTTTAAGTAGAGGAGGAAAGTAGAAAATGGTACAACAACAAACAATATTAAAAGTAGCAGATAATACAGGCGCAAAAGAGATTATGTGTATCAGATGCTTAGGCGGATCTTATCGTAAATATGCCGGAATTGGTGATATCATAGTTGCTTCTGTTAAAACAGCTACACCAGGTGGCGTTGTAAAAAAAGGTGATGTTGTAAAAGCTGTTGTAGTAAGAACAAAAAAGCCTACGAGAAGAGCAGATGGTTCTTATGTAAGATTTGATGAGAATGCAGCAGTTATCATAAGAGATGATGGAACACCAAGAGGAACTCGTATATTTGGACCTGTTGCAAGAGAATTAAGAGAGAAAGATTATATGAAAATTCTTTCACTTGCACCAGAAGTTCTATAAAATTTAAATAGGAGAGGTGAAAGAAGAAATGAGAATAAAAAAAGGTGATACTGTTAAAGTTTTATCTGGAAATGATAAAGGAAAAACTGGTGAAGTTTTAGAAGTAATACCAAAAACAGAAAAAATAATTGTAAAAGGCGTTAATATTAGAAAAAAACACGTAAAAGCTAGAAAACAAGGAGAAGAAAGTGGAATTATTCCAGTAGAATGTGCTATTCATAGCAGTAAAGTAAATGTTGTATGCCCTAAATGTGGAAAAGCAACAAGAATTCAATATAAAATAGAAAAAGATGAAAAAGTACGTGTTTGCCAAAAATGTGGAGCAAAAATAAAATAATCGAAGAGAGGAGGAGTATTAAAACTTATGGAAATTTTAAAAGAGCAATATCAAAAAGAAGTAATACCAGCAATGATGAAAAAGTTTAACTATAAATCTGTAATGGAAGTTCCAAAGTTAGACAAAATCGTTATAAATATCGGTTTAGGAGATACAAAAGATAATCCTAAATCATTAGAAAATGCTATTAATGATGTTACTATTATTACAGGACAAAAACCAATAGTAACAAAAGCAAAGAAAGCAATCGCTGCCTTCAAAATAAGAGAAGGAATAAATATGGGATGTAAAGTTACATTAAGAAGAGGAAAAATGTATGATTTCGCATACAAGCTATTTAATGTAGCACTTCCAAGAGTTAGAGACTTTAGAGGAGTATCCAATGATTCTTTTGATGGAAGAGGAAATTATTCAATGGGTATCAAAGAGCAATTAATCTTCCCAGAAATCGAATATGATAAAATTGACAAAATTAGAGGAATGGATATTATCTTCGTTACAACTGCAAAGACAGACGAAGAGGCTAAGGAGCTACTTACTCTATTAGGAATGCCTTTTAAGAATTAATAATTAGTGAAAGGAGAAAAAAATGGCTAAAAAATCTTTAAAAGTAAAACAACAAAGAGCGCAAAAATATAAAACAAGAGAATATAATAGATGCAAAATTTGTGGAAGACCACATGCTTATATTAGAAAATTTGGAATTTGCCGTGTATGCTTTAGAGAGTTAGCTCATAAGGGTGAGATTCCTGGAGTTAAGAAGGCTAGCTGGTAATCCAAATAAAAGAAGGAGGGAAAAGAAATTGAATACAACAGATCCAATAGCAGATATGTTAACAAGAATTAGAAATGCAAATAGCTCTAAGCACAAAACAGTAGATGTTCCTGCATCTAACATGAAAAGAGCAATCGCTAACATCCTATTCAGAGAGGGATATATAGCAGCATTTGAAGAAATAGATGATTCTCGTCAAGGAATAATCAGAATTACTTTAAAATATGACGAAAAAGGTAAAAGAGTTATTGACGGAATTAAAAGAATAAGCAAACCAGGATTAAGAGTATATGCATCAAAAGATGAATTACCTAGAGTATTAAATGGTTTAGGTATAGCTCTTATATCTACTTCAAAAGGAAT
>CALXKT010000106.1 GCA_944388985.1 uncultured Clostridia bacterium
TAAACCCATTTAGATAGCATTTAATCGGTAATTAGAAGTTACTTTTTCTAAATATATTTTACTTTTTCAATTGACCATATAGAAAAAAGCATTAAACTGTTTTACGCTACCTAGAGATTTTTCAAGCAAAACAAAACACGGAAACAGACTTAAAATCTGTTCCCGTGTTTCGCTTTACTTAGCAAATGGAATTGCCATTTTGCTAATAGAATCAACCATAGTAATAAATATTGTCTTTGTTGTAGATTTTGAATCCACGGCCTGTGAACTCGAGCTTGGAACTTTCATCCACAACACTGCAAGGAAATTCTTTTGCAGTGTTTTTGGCAAGATTGGTTCCAATAATTCTGCCATCTGCAGGATCGTAAACGGTGTTGTTAAAGAAATCGATGTTGCTCAGTGGCTGTGCATTGTATTGGATTATATCCTCATCATATTCCACTTTATTTTTTGCAAATACCATTGTACGATATTTTCCGTTTGGCAATTGGTAAACCAAAAGCCATTTTTGTGTTTGCTTATCATACTGAATGGCATATTCATTGATTTTGCCAGTGTAGTTTGCCTCAAAGGTATAATCTGGTGTAACAATGATTGCTGTTTTGGGATAGAGAGAGGAAGCCAATACCTTGCCATCTTCCGATACCTCGAAAATGGGATTGTATACCTGCCCTAAATAAGTGGGCAGATTTCCATTGGGAGTAATCGAAAGTTTTACCAAATTGCTTCCTTTGTCTACATAGTACACTTCTCTGTCTCTTACCAGATAGTTGGACCTATGCATCCGTTCGATGGTTGCGGTTACTTGGTCATTGCTGTCGTAAATTTCTATAACATCATCGTCTGCCACGTACAGCACTTTACCATCTTTGGAGAAGTCCACTTTCTTTCCTTTGGGAATAGGAAACTTTCTGCCAGTCTCCATTTGAACGGCCTCGCCCTTTTTGTTCATGTAATGTACTTTGCTTAAGATATACGCGCAATCAATTCCAGCAAATACAATGGTAATTTGCGGTCCTTTTGCCGTCTGAGTTGCCTTTGCCACAACCGGTGCTGTTTTTACCTTTGCATTTTCATTACAAAGCGGGCATTCATCGTATTTTGCATAATAATACATATCATGCACACTACAATGTTTCATGTTCTTTAGGAGCTCTTGCAAATCTGGTGTAATATCCATTTTCTTTCCCTGTTCAAAGATTTCAATGAAATCCTTTTCTAGAGTTGGCGATATCCACTTCCAGCTCCCAATAATTTTGGGAATTTTGACGTCTGCTTTGTGCTTGCCAACAATGGATAACCGTCTTTTCATTCTCTCCAAAGGAGAAAGATTTTTGTCTGGCAAATACGTTCCTCCAAAAGGATGAATTCTTGCCAGCATGTTGAAAGCTAGAACAGCAAAATTGTAGTATTCATTCTCTCTCGAGAAACGGACGCTTCCATCAGCTGCATAGCTATCCGGGCAAGTAAATAGTTCCGTATAGGCATCCGGAGAATATTTTCCTTCGAATCCCCAGCTGTCGACATCAATGAAGTAATCACACTTTCCATTCATCTGGAAATTATAATCACTCACATCGCCGACAATAGCACCTGCCGCATGAATCTTTCCTAAATCTTCTCCCAAACTGGTGATAATTCGAAGCACATCTTGGTTGGTTAGTCTTGCTGCTGCTAAATATTTTGGTTTAGTCAGCATGTGCAAGTCTTCGCTATCAACCAGCTTGCGCATGGCGTACCCTACAAACTTTCCTCTTACGGTAACTTCTTCTTCTGGCCCAATAACGTTTTTGGGAAACTTGCCCCGCATGGCAATAAAGCATTTTACTTTCTGTTCTTTTCTTGCCAAGTCCACACTAGGCTTAAAGACTTTGATTACTTGTGTTCTACTGTACTCGTAAATAGTAGCCTCTCCGCCTTCTGCCAGCTTATTTAAGCTTTCTATCCGGCTTTTGCTAGGAAAGTTAATTGCCATTTTTTACCACGTTCCTTCCTAAGGCACAAATTCAATTGGAAAAGATTAAATTTCTGTAGCCCTCTCCTTTCTTAAGTCTAAATCATTCAGCCTTTTTTAGAAAGCAATCGAAATATCATCATGAAATACCCCATTTTTAAGGTTATTTCGGTTGATGAGTTTCTCAATCTGTGGGCCTTTTCCCTCTTGTAAGAATTGCATCAGCTTTTCTTGCTCCACAGTAATAAGGTTTTCTGCGAAGCGCAAGCCATCGCTTGCAACTCCTACATTCTGATAATCCTTTTTCGGATAACGACTCACCTTAAACGAAACGCCTTCTTTGTACTCTAAAAGAGCCGATTTGTCGGTAACAAAGTTGTAAATATAGTAGCAGGGAAATTCCCCATCATCGAGCTTGTCAAAAGAGATACCGTTTTCATCCTCTTTGAGGATATAGCCATCTCCACAGCTATATACAACAAACTCGTCTTCCAACTCCAAACATACCAGTATGGTAAAACAGTAATTCTGGAAAAGAAAAGTATTATCGCTACAAAGTTCTAGCATTTTGGTAAAAAT
>CALXKT010000107.1 GCA_944388985.1 uncultured Clostridia bacterium
CGGTATTGATACTGTTTTCTGGTAAGAATTCTAAGCCCTCTGGTAAATCGTCTTTTACTTCTTCTGCATATCCTGCTATTTCTCCTTCGTTATAGATTCTTAGCGTATAGATTACCACATCTCCATTTGCTACTTCTACTGGGTCTTTGGTATGTTCGTATGTATATTCTCCATTGTTGTTATGGAACACAGGTACTCTATTCGTAATAGGCTCCTCATTCACTCCTGTAATAAATTTCCTTAAAGCTAAGTCAAAGAAGTTATTTTCAATGGTAATTTCAACTATATTATTATTGATTGTTAGATTTTTTATTACACTTCTTTGATTTGCAAGGTTCGCCTGCGCATTTTCTAATACATTTGCAATTGCATTTTCTTCCGCTTCTGCATTGTTATCTGCTAAAGCCACATTTGTGGTTTTGCTTGTTTCTTCTTGTGTTTGATGTACTTCTGTTAGCCAATAATTTGTTGTAATGGTTCTTCTTGTTGTCTGTGCCACTTTCTTTTCTTCTGTTTCTTTCTTATTTATCTCTGCTACATCAATTTGATTTGCAGTTATTTGATATTCTCCATTTACTAGGCTTACATGTACTTCTATTCCTAATGGTCCTTCTAATAAGGTATATCCTTCTGGCGCTTGTGTTTCTGTTATGATATACGTATAAGTACCTTCTTGTGCTATGGCAATATTGCTAATGGTTATTTCTCCATTTTCGTTTGTTGTCAAATTGTCGTATGTGTTTATGACTTCTCCGTTTTCACCAATTTCTTCTATTTTGAAAATAGCATTTTGTAGTCTATTTCCTAATCCATTTACTTTAATTAATTTAATGTTAAATTCGCCTGTTGCACCTGGTAATGTTAATTCTTCGTAATCGTCATCATCTTCATAGCCCCATCCTTTTTCGGATTCCCCTGGGTTGTAGTTATTCTTTTGGTCATCTGTTAGATTGTTTTCTTCTGAATCTCTATCTGGTGCATCTTTTCCATTTTCATCGGTTGCTTTTGTTATTTCGGCTACGTTTTTCAAGTTTGTAGAAGTAGCTCCTTTTACTGCTACAACTCTACATTCTACTTGAATATCTTCATAATCTATATTGCTTCCATTAAAAGCATCGATTAATTTTCCTGCCAATGCTGTTGACACAATTGTTCTTCCATCTCCACTTGGATTAGTCCATCCATTTTCGCTGTTAATTTGACTATCGGTTACCAATTCTAGTCCTTCTGGTAAGTAGTCTACTATCTCGGTAGCATAACCTCCAATTTCACCTTCGTTATAAACTCTTATGGTATATCTTACAATGTCTCCTGTGTTTACTTGTACTGGTGTTTTGGTATGATTTTTCTCTGCTGTTGTGATACTTCCATTAGCTAAGTTTTGGATGGTTTCTGGGCTAATTACTGGCTCTCTGGTTGGTACTGGATTATTATTAACATGGGTAATGAATTTTCTTAAAGCCAAGTCGAAGTATTTATCTTCTATTGTTACTTGTATCGTATTGTTCTCTATTACTTGAACATTTTCTAATGTTCCACCTACTGTTTGATCTTCGTTAAGAATTTGTGTTGTTACTGTGTATGCTCCATCTTGTATTCTTGTTATTACCGCTAACATAATTGGCTCTGGTAATAATGTGTATCCAGTTGGTGCTTGCTTTTCTGTAATTCTAAACAAGCGTGCTTCTTCTCCGTTTATACTGATTCTTCCTGTTAATACTTCGCCTAGTTCGTTTGTAGTTAAATTATCATATGTATTAATAATCGTTTCTCTTTCGTTTTTTATTTCTTCTATTTTGAAGATAGCTCCTTGTAGTTTTTGGTCTGCACTATTCTCTTTGACAAGTTTTAGTTCAAAATCTCCATTAGCGCTTGGTAATACTAATTCTTCGTAATCGTCATCATCTTCATAACCCCATCCTTTTTCCGATTCTCCTGGGTTATAGTTATTCTTTTGTTCGTCCGTTAAATCATTTTCTTGCGAATCTCTATCGTCTACTTCACTGCCTTCTTCATCGGTTGCTTTTGTAATTTCCGCTACGTTCTTTAAGTTAATATTTGTGATTCCTTTTTGTGCTACTACTCTACATTCAATTTGTATGTCTTCATAATCTACATTGCTTCCATTGAAAGCATCGATTAATTTTCCTGCTAACGCTGTTGTTACAATCGTTTTTCCATCTCCGTTTGGATTGCTCCATCCGTTTCCTCTATTGAACTCAGAATCGACAAACTCTAATCCATCTGGTAAATAATCTGTTATTTCTGTTGCATAGCCTGCCATTTCTCCTTCGTTATAGACTCTTATGGTATATCTTACGATATCTCCCGTGTTTACTTGTACTGGTGTTTTTGTGTGGTTTTTCTCTGCTGTAGTGATGGTTCTATTTGCTAAGTTTTGAATGGTTTCTGGGCTGATTACTGGTTCTCTTGTTGCTACTGGGTTATTATTAATGTGTGTAATAAATTTTCTTAATGCCAAGTCAAAATAATTGTTTTCTACCGTTATTTCTACTGTATTTCCATTCATTTGTATATTATTAACAGCAGAATCTAATGTTCCGGTACTTAGTGTTGCTACATTTTCTGCTAAACTTATAGAAGTGGAAACTACTTCAGAAGTAGCATAATTGGTATTTTGAATGGTACTTTCTCCTGCTCCGTTTTTTACTTCTACTTGTTCTGTTCCTCTTGTTACCTTACTAGCTGTTACTGTATAAACACCATCTATTAATTGTACTTGTATTTCTAATCGAATTGGATCAGTTAGTAACTGATATCCATTTGGTGCTTCTAGTTCTGTAATAATGTAAGTATGAGTTCCCTCTCCTGTAATAGGTATTTTTCCTGTCACTACTTCTCCATTATCGCTGGTGGTTAAGTTATCATATGTGTTAATGACATTTCCTTCAGCGTTTATTTCTTCTACTTTAAAGGTTGCTCCTGCAAGTTTATTTCCTAAACCATTCTCTTTTATTATTTTTATTTCATATTCTCCTGTTGCTCCTGGAATTACTAATTCTTCATAGTCATCATCATCTTCATAACCCCATCCTTTTTCCGATTCTCCTGGGTTATAGTTATTCTTTTCTTCTTCTGTTAAGTTGTCTTCTTCCGAATCTCTATCTGGAACTTCATTTCCCTCTTCGTCCGTTGCTTTGGTGATTTCTGCAACATTTTTTAAGTTACTTTGACTACTTCCCGAAGTTGCAACAACTCTACATTCAATTTGTAAATCCCAGTATCTTACGTCTGTTCCTTCTACTCCATTAAGTAGTCTGGTTGCAAGGTAATCGGTTACAATGGTTTTTCCATCTCCGGTTGGGTTGCTCCATCCATACTCGTTATTAATTTGGCTACCTTCTACAAATTCTAGTCCCTCTGGTAAATAGTCTGTTACTTCGCTTGCATAGCCTGCAATATCTCCTTCGTTATAGATTCTAATGGTGTATCTTATAACATCATTGGTATTTACTTGTACAGGCGTTTTGGTATGTAATTTTTCTAAGGTAGTAATTTCTCCATTTATAAGCTTTTGAATTGTTTCCATACTTATTTGTGGTTCTCTGCTAGTTTGTACTTCTGCTCCATTAACATGAGTAATAAATTTTCTTAATGCCAAATCAAATTCTTGTACTACTACTTTTTCTATATCGGTATCGTCTTCTTCTTCGTCATCATTATCTGGTGTAGAGTCTGTATCATCAACAGGTTCACCGTCTTCATCACTATCTTCCGATATTTCTGCTGTATTAATAATAACTCTATCTGATGAACTTGGTTCTACTACTTTAAATGCAACTCTTACTTCTTTGTAATCTGGCTCACTCATTGTATCTGGATCAAAAGCCTCAATCAAATTATCTCTTCTGGTTGCATCTGCTTGTGCTTTAGATAAATAATCTGTTCTAATGGTTACTGCTTCTGCTACATTATCTGTCCTTTGTCCTTGTGCATCATACATTTCCCAACGATAATTGATGTTGGTAGTATTTTCTGGTAAAAATTCTAATCCTTCTGGAATATCATCTTTTACTTCTTCTGCATATCCTGCAATATCTCCCTCGTTATAAATTCTTAAGGTATATATTACTGTATCTCCTGTTTTTACAAGCACTGGGTCTTTGGTGTGTTCATAAGTATAGTTTCCATTGTCGTTATGGAAAACTGGTTCTCTATTATTTATCGTTTCTGCATTCACACCTGTAATGAATTTTCTTAGTGCTAAATCAAATTTTTCAACTACTACTTTTTCGAAGTCGTCATCATCTTGTTGTCCTGGTATGTAGTTATCTCCTCTATTAATTTCTGTATCCTTGTAATTTGGTAAGGTAGGATCACTTGGAAGTGTTACATTGTCTGCTACCGAATCTCTATCGTTTATTGTCTCTCCACTTGCATCCGTAAATCCTGTAATTTCAGCAATATTTGTTAATTTTCTTCCCGAGGTAGCACTTTCTTTTACTCTTACTTTTATTTGTACTTCTGCATAATCTAAGGTGCTTCCATTAAATGCTGTAATTAGCTCATCAGAGGTAGAAGTTGTTTTTACGGTTCTTCCATCACTTTGTAATACCCATCCTCTTGAAGTGTTAAAGCTATCATTTACATATTCTAGTTCTGGTGGTAAGTAATCAGTTATTTCGGTTACATAGCCATCTAATTGTCCTTCATTATACACTCTTAGGGTGTAAATAATTTCATCTCCTATTTTTACCCCTAATGGAGTTTTGCTATGGTTATAAGTTGCTGTTGTACTACTTCCCGAAGCAAGTGAGCTTACGTCAACTGTTGGAGCTCTATTAACGCTTTCTCCATCGATTTGTGTAATATATTTTCTTAGTGCAAAGTCAAAATATTTTCCTAATATTACTAGGTCTTCAAAGTCATCATCATCTTCTTGGCTTTCATCTCCATAAGGAGTATCTACGTTATCTGGGGTAGAATCTCTATCGTCTTGTGGTGTTCCTTCTGAATCCGTTGCTCCTGTAATTTCAGCTATATTTTTTAAATTCGTATCCTCTTCTGACACTCTTGCTGTTACGGTACATTCAATTTGTACATCTGCATAATCTAAAGTGGTTCCATTAAAAGCGTCTAATACGGTTCCATTTAAATAATTGGTAGTTACGGTTCTTCCGTCTCCACTTGCTGTCCAGCCATAACGTGAGTTAATGCTGCTTCCTGTTCTCAAGGTTAACCCTTCTGGCAAGTAATCCGTTATTTCGGTTACGATAGACTCCACATTTCCTTCATTATATACTCTTATAGTGTAAATTACATTATCTCCTGTTTCAACAGTTAATGGAGTTTTTGGGTGTATTTTTTCTGCAGTTGTGGTTCTTCCGTTTTCTAAATCATCTAGAGTACTACTGCTTATTTGAGGTACTCTGCTTGTGGAAGGTGAGGTTCCATTGATGGATGCAATATACTTTCTTAAAGCCAAATCAAATATTACTTCTGGCTCCTCTGGAGGAGTAAAAGACACGTTGTCACGATATGTAACAGGTTCTCTTTTTACAATAACAACTGGTTGGTCTCCTGATGGCGCATTTGCTACAGACCAGTATTCTATTGTTGTTTCGTAATAGCTTCCACTTATTTCTAATGAAATCGTATCTAATGTTGTGCTTTGTGGTAATACGATATAAAAGTTTTGTCCCACTGTTTCTTGTAAATTGTTAAATCTTCCTCCACTTGCATTTTGCAAAGTTGGATGAATCGTTTGGTTTCCATTTTTAAAAGTGCCTTCTAAAGTAGCTGTTGTATCACTTATTTGATTAATTCTAAATGGTCCAATTACATAGTTGCTACCTTGTTCTTCTATTGTAATATTTGTATTCGCTAATTCATAAGGCTGACTTGCTGGTTGTGGTTCATATCCAGAAGATGCTGCTCTTTCTGCTTCCGTTATTAAATAATCATATAAATCTTCCGCATCATATTGTCTATCCCAGCCGTATTCTCCACCTTCTCCGTCTTCATCTGTTAGTGCATGATAATTTCCATTTGTTCCTCTCACGGAATTGATATATAGTTCTGGTAGACTATCTCCTGCATCATAAGCATCGTTATTAGTAAAATGCCATACTGCTAACTGCTGTACTACATCTATATCATCATCTGTTAAATACCCATTGTTCACTCCTGCTGCATCTAACAATTGGTCTCTATATTCTTCTGCTTGTGCATTTTCGGAAGAGTTTGCAGGTGCTATGTACACATGTTCTAATAACCATACTAATGATACATAATCATCTCCCGATGGTAATGCAGAGCGATAAGTAGGGGAAATAGAGTCTAAATCTTTTAAATCAAAATATTGCGTATATGGTCTCTCTATAGCACTTCCATTACCAAATTCAGTAGACCCAAAACCCGGTCCACCTTTTATACAATAGATGGTTGCACTGTGGTCTTCTGTGGTTCCCGAACTATTGGTTTCTACAATTTCCCATACGGCTTTGTTTAAAGCTTGATAACCAAAACCGGATTCTCTTAGCATCATGATTTTAAGATATTTGGTTTGTGATGCTGTTGCTGCCTGTGTTATATTACACATTCCTAATAAGAAAAATATTGTTACTAGCAATATGGTGATAAAATATGTTTTTTTACGTTGCATCTTAACACTCCCTTTTTTACTTCACTATATGTTTTATTGTACACAATATTTCCTACCTGCGTCAATCGCATTTTCTTCCAGTTTATTCATGTTTTTCCAGCTTATTTTTTAGACACTACGGATATTCGTTTTTCCGTGTTTTTTTACAAATATTAAATTTTTATTACAATTTTGTAACATTTTCTTATTTATCTTACTTTATTATTTTTCCATTCGCCTAAAATCCAGCAATATAGCCACTCTTTCTTTTTTTATTTTTTCTATCTTGAGGGAGAAAAAAAGGTCAAACTCTTGATTTCCCTAAGACTTGAACAAAAGGGACACTCCTAAATGTTCAAGTTTTTAAACAAAAAGGAGCGTCCCCATCGTTCAAGTTTTTAAACAAAAAGGAG